>NZ_CP061771.1:0-319269 GCF_011751885.2 Salinibacterium sp. ZJ450 | reverse complement strand
CAGGCGACGACGAGCAGTCCGAGCGCCGCCCAGGCCGCCTCGGGCGAGCGCAGCTCGTCGCGGTGCGTCCAGGTTGCGATCCCTGCGTAGACGATGGCGAACGCGCCGACGGTGATCGCCATGCCCCGCGCCGACAACCCGCTGAGCGGGTCGAACCGCTGCATGGTGAGTTCGGACGCGCTCATCTGCCGTTCACCTGCGGGGTGGTGTGCGCGGCGGGCACCTGCATCATCACCGACGTGCCGCGGCCCGGGGTGGACCACACCCGCACCTGGCCGTCGACGGCCTCGATCCGGCGGTGGATGGAGGTGCGCATGCCCAAGCGGTCACCGCCGGTGTTGTCCTGCAGGAAGCCGCGACCGGTGTCGATCACCATCACCGCGACATCCGTGTCCGTGCCGTAGATCGCGACCTGCGCTCTGTCCGTTCCGGCGTGTTTGAGAACATTCACCAGACACTGCTTCACGGCCAACGCGAGAGCGGCGCCACGCTCGACGCTCAGGCGACGCACCGCGGCGATGTCGCCGGTGGTCTCCACGTCGAGACCCAGCCGTCGACAGTCGTCGATGGCGGCGCTCAGTCGCCGCTGCTGCTCGCCGTCGGTGGCCGGGTCTGCGGGGTCCTCACCGAGTTCGCGCAACCAGTCGCCGCCGATGAGCAACTCCAGGTCGCGCTGCAGTTGTGTGCGCAGCCCCGCGCTCACGCGGCCGGGGGCGGATGCCGCGACCGCGGCGAGGGAGTTCAGCACGGTGTCATGCACCAGCGCGGCGGCCTGAGTTTCGATGCGGGTGCGCAGCCGTGACAGCTGCTCGTCGCGGGCGGCGAGGTGCAGGGTGGGGCGCGCGAGCCGGGTGGACCGGCGGTTTGCCGCGGACGCGGCGATCAGCGCGAGCGTCACCGCGAAGAGGATCAGCACCGACACATCGACCTGCGCAGTCGCTGGCGTCTGCGCCACGGCGGCCAGGGTCGCCGCCTCACCGGCCACGTACCCGGCGACGCACCAGAGCAACCGCAGCCGGATGCGAGGCGCGGGAGCCGCCACCAGGATCAGCGCCATTTTCGGCAGCGCGAGCAGGAACGCATCGCTGGTGGCCACCATCGCGTATTGCGCGGTGACGGTCAGCGCGAACCAGTACACGCAGGCGGCGCCGATCACGAGGTATGCGCCAGCGGCGAGCGGCGTAGGCCGGCGTTCGAGCAGAACCAGCAGCACCATCATCGGGATGAGCGCAAGCATCGCCGGCCAGAGGATGAGACCGATGCCGGACAACTGCAGGATGCCGAGGATGAGAGCGGCGACCGCGAGGCACACGCCGGCTGCCGCGTGAGAGGCGCGCGTCACAGCGCGGACGAAGGTGCTCTCCGCGAGGTGGAGCGGCAACCCGAACGGCATGAAACCTCCTGAGGCGTCGGCCCAAGAATTATGACAGCGGTTCAAGCCCGGGTCGACCCCCTTGTCTACCCCCGTCGACCCGGTTTCCCCTAGAACAGCGTCGGCTGCGCCCCCTGCATCGCCCGGGCCGCCATGCTGGGCGGCAGCTCCTCGGCGATCAGCGACGCCCGCTCGCCGTCGGCAGTGCGCAGCAGGCCAAGGGCCGCCGACCGCACCCCGCCGGTCGCAGGGTCTTCTCGGCCACGCTGCAGCCCGTGCTTGTGGATCAGCGGTTTCATCCGCGCGGCCAGCCAGCTGCGGTAATCCTTCGGCGCATATGCGGTGCGATACATGGCCCGGTACTTCGAGCCCAGTTCCGGAAACTCCCGGTCGAGCCAGAGCATGTACCAGTCCTTGACGTCGGCCCGCAGGTGCAGCGCCGTGTACAGCACGCTGGTCGCTCCCGCCGCCTTGATCTGTCGCAGCGCCTCGTCGAGGTGGGCCGTGGTGTCGGTGAGGAACGGCAGAATCGGCATCATGAACACGCTGCAGTCCATGCCGGCGTCGCGCACTGCGGTGACAGTGGCCAGCCGCGCCGTGGGCGTGGGGGTTCCTGGCTCGATGGACTGTTGAATGCGGTCGTCGAAGATCGCGATGGACATGGCGACGTCGACCGGAACACGCTCACTCGCTTCGGCGAGCAGCGGGATGTCGCGGCGCAGCATCGTGCCCTTGGTCAGGATCGAGAACGGCGTGCCCGACTCGGCGAGCGCCGCGATGATGCCGGGCATCAGCCGGTAGCGCCCCTCCGCCCGCTGGTACGGGTCGGTGTTCGTACCGAGCGCCACCGGGTGGTGTTCCCAGCTGGGTTTCGCGAGTTCTTTGGCCAACACCTCGGCCACGTTCACCTTGACGATGATCTGGCTGTCAAAGTCTTTGCCGGTGTCGAGGTCAAGGTACCTGTGAGTGGAGCGAGCGAAACAGTTGTGGCTGATCACGCCGTTCGCGATGAAGTCACCGGTTCCGGTAGTGATGTCATACATGTCGATGGGACCACCCCGAAGCGGCACGATCGACACAATCTGAAGCCGCGCGTCGGATTTCACTGCGGCGCCATCGATGCTGAGTGTGACGCCGCCGAGGCCGGTTGTACCGAAGCCCATGAGCTTGTTGTTCGTCGTGAGGTAGGGACGGGTGTCGGGCCCGGACATGGCACCGGTCACGTGTTTCCAGCCCCGATCGCTGAGGAACCTGTGATCGCCGCTTGCGACGAGTTCGGTGCCGTCGGCCAGGGTGATCAAGTACCCCGGCTTACTCGTCTTCCAGTGCGCCAGCACGGTTGTCTTCACATATCGTCGGTGGCTGCCGCGAACCTCGGTGCCGTAGATCTCATCACCGACGCGCACGTCTTGCAGGGGTTTCTGATTCCCGTCGCCCATCAGCACGAAGGTGTCGCCGCTGAGGCAGTACACACAAGAATGAGTGCAGCCCCGATAGGGGTTGATGGTCCAGCCGAAGGGCATCGCGCTGGGGCCCGGCACGTGGTTGAGCGCGCTCTTGGCGAGGACCTCGTAAAAGGTGATGCCGTCAAACTCGGGGGTGCGCACCGTGCGCACCAGATTGTTCAGCTTGGCGAGCCCGGGCAGTGCCCCGTCCTGCTCCTGCTCCGTGTTGACCTGCTGACCGCTCCACCGCATGCAACTATTCGAACACATGTTCGAATCTGGGTCAACCGCGCCCTGCCAGCTGGAGCAGTCGAATCCAGTCGACCGGACGTCTGGCCGGGAGAACGCCGGGACGGTTCCGGGGTACCCGAACCCGCAGCGCCCGGGGTGTGATCGTGCACCGCACGGGCGTCGGGACGATGAGCGCCTCACCGTCGATGCCGATGGGGATCTCCGCCTCGTCCGCGTCGACGACGACCTCGAGACCGGTGTGTTGCGTCAGTCCGTTCTGGTGTGTCCGGCGCAGCAGGCCGACAGCCTGTCGCGCGCTGCTCACCGAGATCGTCACCACTCCGAGGGTTCCGCGGTCCAGTCGTGGCCGACGGCCCAGCCCCGCCAGATCGTGTGTCTCGTATGGCCCGTTGCTCACCAGCACGGCCTGCGGCTTCTCGATCGTCACGCCCCCGACGCGAGCGAGCAGCCGCGCCCCGGTGTGCCCGCCGATCAAGTCCGGGAGCATCCGCAGAACCGTCCCGGTCTTGTCGTCTCGGTACGCCGGGCTTTGCACCACCTCGGCGTAGGCGCCGAAGGAGGCGTTGTTGACGAAGGTGCGCCCATCGACGTCTCCGAGGTCGATTCGGAGTTCGAGCCCGTCCGACAGGGCGTCGAGGCACCTGGACGGATCCGCGAGGTCCAGTCCGAGATCGGATGCGAAGTGGTTGCGGGTTCCGGCACTGATCACCAGGAACGGAAGGTCATGCTCGGCAGCGATGCCCGCGACCAGAGCCTGCGTACCGTCACCACCGGCCACGCCGAGGAGGTCCGCCCCCTGCTCCACCGCTTGTCGGGTCAGCGCCGCGACGTCGACGATGCCGGGCCCCTCGAGCAAGGCCACCTCTGCACCGAGCGCCTCTGCTTGTTTCTTGAGGTCGAACTTGCCCACCTTTCCCCCGCCCGAGCGCGGATTCATCACCAGAAAAGCGTTCTTGGGCGGCGGAACCGGATGCTCGGGCATGGCCCACTCCGCGCGGTCGCGGCGGAGGGCTGCGCGGCCACAGACACCGGCCAGCACCGCCAGCCCCAGAGCAAGCAACACCACCCACAGGAGCTGCGCGCGAATGAGAAGGCCGAGCACGACGAGGGGAACCACGATGACGATCCCCAACCAGATCCAGCGCAGCGCGCCTCGGGTAGTGAGGAACCAGAAGAATGCGGCGATCCCCACCACGAGAGCGCCCACCACCACGAGCAGCAGCGTCACGGTTTTCAGTCCAGCGAACACCACGAGCACGACAGCCGCGGCAAACGCGGCAAGGAACGCCGCCCTGGCCAGCCAGCGTTGGCCCGGCGATGCCGAATTCGCGGATGGTGCGGAGCCTTGCTGGTTGTGGAGCGCCATTGCCGGTACCTCCCGGAAAACTCGCGCATGTCTGCGTCGACATCCGCTTCACTCTGTGACCCTCTAAATCTACCGAGGGTGGCGGCGTACGCGCGCGTCAGGACGAACTCTTGCGAGCTGGCGCAAGCCCAGCACCGCCGGGATGCCGAGGATCGCCGCCCACAGCACGAGCAGCGGGTTCCACCGGAACACGCGGCCGATCACGGTGATCAGGTCCTCATCCCGCACCGCTTCGCCCGCGATCGCCATCGGAGCGGAGGCGTCCTGCAGGTGATTGTTCGTCAGCGCAGCTGCCCCCTGCTCGCTGAGCGCGATACTCGCCCAGCCGCCGGTGATCACGTTCTCGGCTACCGTGACTCGCCCGGCGTTCGCGAGCACGTCGACGCCGGCCAGGGCGTTGTCGACCAAGCGATTGTCGTGGATGAACGCCGAGGCGCCGTTCTTCACGCGCACACCGACATGATTACGTTCGACCAGGTTGTCGACGATGACCGTGCCGGAGCCACCCTCGATCTCGATTCCGCTGCCGTCGTTGTCGTAGGAGTGATTGCGGATCAGCGTGTTGTCGTTCGAGGGAAGTCGCCTGGCCGCCCCGTATTCGGAACCCTCGGTGCGACCGTCATCGATCATGAAGCCGTGGCCGCGATTGTCGTAGGCGACGTTGTCGCGCAGCACGTTGCGGTCGCAGCCTCGCGAGAAGATGAACCCGTGCCGACCGTTGCCGTGAGCAACGTTGCCCTCGACCAGGAAGTCGTTGCTCAGGTCGTGTGGGTCAAAGCCGTACGCCGTGTTGTTGGCGAGCGTGTTGCCGATCCAGCGCATGCCCCGCGCTTCGTAGGTGTACGCGCCGAACCAGTTGTTGTGCAGTACAGAGTTGCTGACGTCGCCCAGCGCCGGGTCCGGCGGTTGACCGACCACGTGCTCGGCGCCGCGCCAGGCCATGCCCGAGCTGGTGCCGGTGCCGAAACCCAGGTATCCGATGTCGGCGTAGGCGATGTCCATCCGACCGCCGAGAGTGAGTATGAATGACCGCCCATCATCTGGATTCTCGTCGACAGCGCCCGCCACGGGATCCCAGGACGACACCTTCAACGGCGTCGTCCTGGTTCCGCGCACGTCGAGTGTGCCGCCGCGGGCGATGATGGTGGCGAATCCGTCGGGTGAGCTCAGGAGTCGAAGTTCAGGGCTGGCAGCGCCATCGATTATCAAACGAGCACCGTCGGGAATCTCAAGACTGGCCCGCAGCAGCACCGCATTGTCCATCGTCTCGAAGGCGTCGGGGAGGAGCCCCTGCACCTCCGTCAGGCTGTACGGTTCAGCGCGCGGCGGGAGCAGAATCGTCGGGATCGGCTCCGGAAACTGGGCAGGCAGCAGTTGCGGCCCGGCGTACAGCGCCGCGGCGTACAACGGCGCGTTCGCAGTTACCCTGCGGCTGCGCTGCAACTCCCTGGCTTGTAAGGCATTGAGGATTCCGTCCTTCGGCAGGGGCACCGGGTTGTAGGCGGGAGGACCGGGCGGGGGCTGCGGGGGGCTGTACATCGCGGCCGAAATGGCAAGGACTGCCGGCAGGAGTGCGAGTAGGAGCAGGGCGACCAGGAGCCGCCGCGGGGTCAGCTCAGCCCTGACCGACATCGAGTGAGACCTCGCTTCGAATCTCCTGCTGGCCCTGTACCCGCTGGCCTTCCTGGCGGGTAAGCCAGCCCTGCTTGTTCATCGTGATCCCGGCCCAGAGCTTGATCGGCAGCGCGATGACAGCGATGGTGAGGGCCACCAGTGGGGCCAGCACAATCTCCCGCGGGTTCTCCATCAGGTGCGACATGCCACGAAGGGCTCGGCCCCCGATCGCCCAGGCGAGCACGATTGCCGCAGCGATCCAGCCGCCCTCCCGGATCCAGCTGGTGGCGTACCAGATCGTCGCCCCCATCGAGATCGGGGTCAGCAGGATCTGCAGGACGGTCACCTGCGTGACGAAGGGCTGCCCCCACAGCCAACCCTGCGATGCCGCGGTGAGGTAGCAGCGGTAGGAGTTGCGGCTCCATCGAACTCGCTGGCGCAGGAAGGCCTTCAGATCATCGGGGAACATCGAGTCGGCCTGCGCGGTGTCCTGATGCACTGTGGTGAAGCCCGATGCCAGAACCAGCCAGGTGAGCCGACCGTCGTCGCCGGCCACGCACTGGCGCCCAAGGAAGATCTCGTGTTCGAGCGCCGGCAGGAGCGGCGTGATGGCCGAGCGTCGGTAGGCCGCCGTGCGTCCCGAGAGGCAGGCGACCCCTCCTCGTCGTGACATGGCGGGCACGTAGTCGAGGTACCGCGTGTTCAGCATCCAGTACGCAACCCGGCGCCAGACGTTGGTCTGCGGAAGGTACACGTGCTGGCGGCTGCCGACACCGCCGACCTTCGGGTCGACGAAGGGCATCTGCAACGAGGCGAGCATGCCCGGGCGCCATTCTGTGTCGGAGTCGGCGAAGACCACGACTTCGCCGGTAGCCCGACGCACGCCCGCGCCGAGGGCACCCCGCTTGCCGGTGTGATGCCATTCGAGAATGTGCACTTTCTCGAAGTTCAAGCCATGCAAGTGCTCGAGCAGGGCATCATCCAGATCGTCGACAACGAGGATGACTTCGGTCGGGTCTTCCCGCAGCCAGGTGCGCAGGCAGCGTTCGAGGACGTCCGGGTCTTCTCTGTAGACCGGCACGACCACGGATGTCGTGGTGCGAAAGTCGTTCTCTACGACACGGTAGCGGTGACGGGCGAGGAAGCGCCGGATGAACCAGACCGACCACGACAGGATTCCGATGACGCCCAGAGGCCAGTAACTGTGCACCGTCGATTCCGCAACCACGGGCGGGGCTTCGTAGTCGAAGCTCACGGACTCCGGAGCTTCCGCGCTGATGCCAGTGTCCGTGGTGACTGTCACCGGCACCTCGCCAACGGTTGTTCGTTCCGGGGCTTTCACGCGCAGCTGCGTGCCTGAGATGACCTCCAGATCGCTGCCCTCCTCACCACCGAAGGTCACCTCTGACACCTGCTCAAGGTTCGCCCCGCGCAGAGTGACCATCGTTCCACCCTCGGTGGTCCCGGTGTCCGGCGAGGTGGACGAGATCACCGGGGTCGCAGCGTAGACGAACGATCCATCCGGCACCGGAACGGTCGTGCCACCGAGCGTGGTGACGCGCACGTCGACAGGACCGGGGTGCTGCCGCGGCGGGGCAACGACGCGAACCCTGTTCTGGTTCATAGTGACGATCTGGGCAGGGGTGTCGCCGAACGTCACGGAACTCGCCCCGTTAAGCTCGGTGCCCGAGATCAATACGAGCGTGCCGCCAAGGTCACTGCCCGCCGAGGGCGTTACACGCGTGAGGGCGGGGATGGGTACGAACCGGAAATCCACCGGGGAATCTCCCGCGCTGCGTCCACCGGCGGCCGTGAAGACACGCACGTTGACGTTGCCGTCGTTGCCCCGCGCGGGGGTCGTCACCCAGAGTTCGGTGCTTGAGACCACTTGGATGTCGGTTCCGCGAATGCCACCGAAGAGCACCTCGTCTGCGCCGAGGAAATGTTGCCCGGTGATCTGCACCCTCGTTCCACCGACGATCGAACCCGCGTTGGGGGTAGCACTCGTGAGAACGGGATCGACTGCCCGCGCGACTCGAGGCTCGGATGCGCTGGAAGTGGTGGGCGGCGCCGCGGGGGCGGGCGCCGGCACACGTGGTGCTTGCGGGGCGGGAGCTGGAGCAGGCGCTGGGACGGGGGCCGGCGCCAGCTCGGGCGTGGGCTCAGCCTTCGGTGCCGGCTGCGGCTCCACCTCGGGTGCTGGGTCCGTCTCCAGCTCCGGTTCCGACTCATTCTCCGACTCCTCCTCCTCCTCCTCCTCCTCCTCCTCCTCCGCTGTTGGTTCCGGCTCAGGGTCCGGTTCGGGTTCGGTCGTTTCCTCCGGAACGGCGGTCTCATCAAGATTTTCGTCGATCGCGTCACCGTCGTCTGGTGCGATGTCGGCTGCTGCCGCGCTCGGGGGCGTTGCGATCAGCACCGGAGAGGCGAAGAGCAGGAGCGCGGCGGATGCGGCACCGAGGACTTCACAGGCACGAGGCAGCCGACGCGCTCCATCCTGACCCCCGCGCAGGTCGCTCTCGGGGGTACAAATGCGGGTGCGGGTGCGGCGGTGCCAGATCATGGGGTACGTCGGTTAACTCGTGAACGCGAGCAGTGACGCTTGACGTTCTCGGCGAATGTAACCGAGAGCAATCCGGCGTTCAAGGGGGTCACCCACGACTTCCCCGAGAAGACTCCCCAGGCGCGCTCACCTGCGGGACGCGGTTAAGCAGAAACGGGGGATGTTGCCATCCCCCGCTCCAGTGACGCTACAGCTACGGCTGCAGCTCCAGCACCTTCGCGGTGCTCTTCAGCGTGCGGCTGGCCACGGTCTTGTTATCAGAGAGCCGCTTGCCGTAGCTCGGCACCATGGCCTTGAGCTTCGGCTGCCAGTCGATGATCCGCCTCTGCACCGAGTGCCTCGGCTTGCTTCTTGAGGTCGAACTTCCCCACCTTCCCCCTCCCGAGCGAGGATTCATCACCAGAAAGGCGCGTTTCGGCGGTGGGGCCGGATGCACGAGCATGACCCAGTCCGCGTGGTGGCGGTGGAGGGCGGCGCGGGCACAGATCCCGGCGAGCACCGCGAGCCCCAGGGTGAGCAACACCACCCATAAGAGTTGCGCGCGGATGAGCAGGACCACCACCACGATGCGCGTCAACACCAGGACACCGAGCGATATCCACCGAAGCGCACCTCGGTTTGTGAGGAACCAGAAGAATGCCGCGATCCCCACTGCGAGAGCGCCGACCACGAGAATCAGCAGTGGCAAGGTTCTCAGCCCTGCAAAGACGACGAGCACGGCAGCCGCGAGGAACGCGGCGAGGAACGCGAGTCGGGCCAACCAGCGTTGGCGCGGGGTAACAGAGTTCGTCGATTGTGCGGGGCGTTGCGGGTGTTGGACCACCATGTCCGGTACCTCCCGACTTAGAGCTGCGCAGCGCCGATCAGGCTGATCACCGCTTGGTAGTACCCGCCCTTGTAGCCGAGGGCTGTCGGGTGGAAGGCGCGGGGGTCGGTGCCGGCGGGATCGAACCAGATCCACGGATCCGCCGCCCCGATGCCGTGACCCGCGAAGCGGCCGACGACGTCGGCGTACACGACACCCGGAACCTGCGCCGCCGCGTCGGCGATCGCCGCGTTCAACACGTCGGTGCCGCCGTTGAACAATGACGCGGCCTCCGCGCTGATCATGCCGGTGCCGGCGATTGACGGGTCAAGCAGGTGCGGATAGCCGAGCGCGACGATGGTGGCGTTCGGGGCACGCTGCCGCATCACCGAGTAGTCGGCGACCAGCGCACTGCGCACGGCGGGAATCGAGGCCGACGCCACGCCGATCGCCCGCTGGCAGGCCGGCGTGCCCTCGCGACAAGCGTGCAGGATGCCGCCGAAATCGACGTCGTTGCCACCGGCGGTGATCGTCACCAATCCGGTGTCGGTGTCGAGGTACCCGCCGTCAACCGCGATCGCGATCTGACGCTGCACGCTCAGCGAGGTGGCGCCGTAGCACGCGGCGTTCATCGCCAGGTGCAGCTGCGCGCGCTGGCCGAGCAGGTCGCCGTATCCGGGCGCCGCCTGATAACACCCGGGAATCTGCGGGTTCGGCTGCATGGTCCCTGCGCCGATTCCCGCCGAGTAGGAGTCGCCGAACACCACGAGTTCCGCTCGCGCGGCGGCCGCGGTCGTCGTCAGCACAGCCGAAGTCGGCGCAGGCACTGCGATCGCAGGCGCCGCACCGACCAGCAGGCCTGCGCCCAGAGCGAGCGCTCCCACGGCCCGCCCAACGCCGCCGCGCAGATTCATGGGCTAAACGGTACGCCGCAACAGCGCGGCAGGGTAGAACGAAAAGCGCGCATTTACCGCAGAGCGGATGTCGCCACCCACGCCTGGGAACTCTTAGAGCTGCAGCTCCAGCACCTTCGCTGTGCTCTTCAACGTGCGGCTGGCGACGGTCTTGTTATCAGACAGCCGCTTGCCGTAGCTCGGCACCATGGCCTTGAGCTTCGGCTGCCAGTCGATCATCCGCTCGGGGAAGCACTTCTCGATGAGTTCGAACATGATCGGCACCGCGGTCGACGCGCCAGGCGAGGCGCCGAGCAGTCCGGCGATCGAGCCGTCGGCGGCCGACACGATTTCGGTGCCGAACTGCAGCACACCCTTGCCCGCGGCATCCTTCTTGATCACCTGGACACGCTGTCCTGCAGTGATCTGGTACCAGTCCTTGGGGTTGCCGTTCGGCACGAACTCCTTCAGCGCCTTGAACTTCTTTGACGGGCTGGCGAACACCTCGCCGATCAGGTACTTCACCAGGTCGAGGTTGCTGAGGCCGACCTGGATCATCGGGATCAGGTTGTGCAGCCGGATCGACGCGAACAGGTCGAGATACGATCCGGTCTTCTGGAATTTGGGGCTGAAGCCGGCGTACGGGCCGAACATCAGGCTGGGCTTGCCGTCGACGATGCGGGTGTCGAGGTGCGGCACCGACATCGGCGGCGCGCCGACCGCGGCCTTGCCGTACACCTTGGCGTGGTGCTTGGCGACCACTGCGGGTTCATCGGTGCGCAGGAACTGCCCGCTGATCGGGAACCCGGCGAAGCCCTTGATCTCGGGGATGCCCGACTTCTGCAGCAGGTTCAGTGCGCCTCCGCCGGCGCCGACGAAGACGAACCGCGCCTTGTGCTGGCTGGGGGTCATCCCGACCTCGTGGCGGGTGCTGATCTGCCACAGCCCGTCCCTGGTCCTCTTCAGCCCGGTCACCTTGTGCTCGGTGACCATCGTGGCGCCGTTCTCGGTGAGGTAGTCGAGCAGGTGCTGAGTGAGCGCACCGAAGTCCACATCGGTACCCGAGGTCATCCGGGTGGCGGCGATCGGCTGAGACTTGAGCCGGCCGGGAATCAGCAGAGGAGTCCAGCTGCGGATGACGCGGGCGTCCTCGCTGTACTCCATGCCCTGGAACAGCGGGTGGTCTTTCAGAGCCTCCCAGCGCTTCCGCAGGTACTCGACGTTCGACTCACCCCACACGAAGCTCATGTGCGGCACGTTGTTGATGAACGAGCTCGGGTCGGGCAGCATGCCCTCGTTCACGAGGTACGACCAGAACTGGCGTGAGACCTGGAACTGCTCGTTGATGTCAACGGCCTTCGTGATCTCAACCGAGCCGTCAGGCTTCTGCGGCGTGTAGTTCAGCTCGCAGAGTGCCGCGTGACCGGTTCCCGCGTTGTTCCACGGGTTGCTGGATTCGCGGGCGGCCCCGCCGAGGCGTTCAAAAATCTGGATGTTCCAGGAAGGTTCTAGCTGCTTGAGAAGGGCTCCGAGGGTGGCACTCATGATGCCCCCACCGATCAGCGCGACGTCGATGGGATTATTCACCCCCCTAGCCTACTAATTGTCGGGAACATGTTTTTTGACACCGCTGGGGTGCCCGATCCGATCGCGCCCTCGTTCACGGCCTCGGTGTGAACGTCAGGTAAAAAGATGTGAGCATCCCCCAAACAGGGGTAGAACTGTGAGACGGTGGACAGTGCCGCCGCGTCCACCGACGTCGCGCGGCGCTGTTCCACGCGGCGATTGGCCGCTGTTCCACGGGGAGAACCATGAACACTCGCGTCCGGCGCACATTCCGCTCAGACATTCAGGGCATGCGCGCAATCGCCGTGATGCTGGTGGTGCTCTACCACTCCGGGGTCACCGTGCTGTCCGGCGGATACGCGGGCGTCGACGTGTTCTTCGTGGTCTCCGGCTTCCTGATCACCGGCAACCTGCTCGACTCGCTCGAGCGCAACGGGCGCATCAACTTCGGTGACTTCTATGCCAAGCGGGTGCGGCGCATCCTGCCCGCCTCGCTCGTGGTGCTGGTGCTCACGGTGATCGCCGCGTTCCTGTTCATCCCCCCGCTGCAGATGCAGAACCTGCTGCGCGATGCCCTGGCCACCGCGGCGTACCTGCCGAACATGTGGTTCGCGGTGGAAGGCACCAACTACCTGGCCGAAACCGCGCCGTCCGCGTTCCAGCACTACTGGTCGCTCGGCGTCGAAGAGCAGTTCTACCTGTTCTGGCCGGCGATCCTCGGCCTCGGCTTCCTGCTGGTGCGCAAGTCGCGCACCGGGCTGTTCGTGCTCGTGGCGGTGATCGTCGCGGCATCCTTCCTCTTCGGCCTGTGGCTGACGACCGAGAACCAGCCGTGGGCGTTCTTCTCGCTGCCGTCACGGGCGTGGGAGCTCGGCGTCGGCGGCCTGCTCGCCTTCCTGCTCAGCCGCGGCTACCGCTGGTTACAGGGCGCGCCGGCCGCCCTGCTCGGCTGGGCCGGCGTCGCGGGACTGATCGCGGTGGCGCTGCTGTTCGATGAGACCACCGTGTTCCCCGGCGTCAACGCGGCACTCCCGGTGCTGGCAAGCGCCGCGGTGATCATCGGCGGCACGGCCGCGCACCCGCTCAGCCCGGTGAGGGTACTCAGCATCCGACCGATGCAGTACCTGGGCAAGATCTCCTACTCGCTGTACCTCGTGCACTGGCCGTTGCTGGTAATTCCGGAGGCCGCGTTCCGGAACATCGACCCGCTGCAGCC
The DNA here is from genome assembly GCF_011751885.2 of Salinibacterium sp. ZJ450. NCBI lineage: Bacteria > Bacillati > Actinomycetota > Actinomycetes > Micrococcales > Microbacteriaceae > Ruicaihuangia > Ruicaihuangia jiafui. The sequence continues at coordinate 306,180 of NZ_CP061771.1, read as the reverse complement.
CATGGACAAGCTGATCCTGGGCGCGCTCAGCATCCCGATCGCCGCCCTGCTTTACACCTTCGTGGAAGACCCGGCCCGGCGCGCGAAATTCTGGGCGCAGTCGCGGCCTGCGCGCTCGATCATGACCGGCGGCATCGCCTCGATCGTGGTGCTGGTGCTGGCCGGCGGGTCGCTGGCGGTCACCTCGCAGACCGAGCTCAGCTCCGGCAGGACCGTGGCCGCCGCCGCGGGGTCCGGTATGGCGCTGCCCGCCACCGAGTTCGTGCCAGACAATCTGCAGCCGTCGCTGACCGAGGCAGAGGACGACAACCCGTCGATCTACGCCACCGACTGCCACCTCGGTTTCGATGACACCGACCCGGCCGGCTGCCTGCTCGCTCCGAACGCGGATGCGCCGCGGGTTGTGCTGTTCGGCGATTCGCACGCTGCGCAGTGGTACCCCGCGCTGGAGAAGCTGGCCCAGGAGGGGCAGATCCAACTCGACTCGAACACTAAGAGCTCGTGCCCGTCGGTGACCGTGGAACTGATGCGCGACGGCTCGCGTTACACGGAGTGCGACCGCTGGCGTGACGGCGTGATCGACCGGCTGGTCGCCGACCCGCCGGCGCTGGTGCTGCTCACCAACTACGGCCAGGCCGACCTGGTGCGCGGCGACGACCGCTTCTCCGAGGAGTGGGGCGCCGGGCTCGAGGCCACCGTCGCCGCGCTGCCTGACACCTCGAAGGTAGGCGTCATCTCTGACAGCCCCGACATGGGCGAGACGCCGGCGATCTGCCTGTCGTCGAACCTGGACGACGCGACTGCGTGCGGCCGCACCCCCGACGAGGCGATCAACCACGACGTGCGATCGGCAGAACAGGATGCCGCGGAGTCAGCTGGCGCGAGCTACGTCGACCTGCTCGGCAGCTTCTGCGACGACCAGCTCTGCCCCGCGGTGCTGGGCGACACCTTGGTCTACCGCGACAGCCACCACATCACCGCCACATTCAGCGCCGGCCTGAGCCCGGTGCTCGGCGAGCAGATCCAGGGGTTGCTCGCGGCCCAGTGAGACACAGACGTGGCGACATCCGTCGGTAAACGGATGCCGCCACTGTGCTGTTCGCGCCAGGCAGTGCCGGTCTGGCTAGGCGGCGTCGACGTTGCCCGCGGTGCCGGGCAGCACGACCGGGAAGTCGATGTCGGTCTGCATCGCCTTGTTGAAGAAGTTGGTCAGCGAGTTCAGCCCGACGGCGCCGATCACCTCGACGATTTCGGCATCGCTCAGGCCGGCGGTGCGCGCGGCCTCGAAGTCGGCGTCGGCGATGTCACCGCGGCTGGCGTTCACGGCGAGGGCGAAGGTGAGGATGGCGTTCTCCTTCGGGTCGACCGCGGAGCCCTCGCGAGCGGCCAGGATGTCTTCCTCGTCGAGCTTGGCGGCGTGCTCACCCGTGTAGGTGTGCACCGAGAGGCAGTAGGCGCACTCGTTCGACTCGGCGATGGCCAAGGCGAGGCGCTCGCGGGTGGCGTTACGCAGCACGCCCTTGCCGAGCGCACCCGACAGACCCAGGTATCCCTTCAGTGCGGCCGGGCTGTTCACCATGGCGCGCGCCATGTTCGGCACCGCGCCCATCGCCTGCTGGGTGGCGTCGAGCTGCTCGGCGGCAGCTCCGGTGGCGGTGGCGGGGTCGATGAGGGGAATGCGAGTCATGAGGCTCCTTCTAACGGTTAGGGGCGGCGTGTGCCGTTAGAGAGTTCATCAGATTACTCTCACGGTTGCAAATCGCGAGTACCATAAGAAGATGACGTCCGCCGAATACCGGGGCGGCGCCCCGATCCTCGGCGAGGGCCTGGCGCTCGACCTGATGAACACCTACCACGCCGTGCGCGGCAAGCCGGCCGAAGGCCTGGGTTCGCCAGACGACGCGACCGCGTGGGTCCAGCAGCTCGCCGAGCGGCTCGCTCGGGCCGGCGCTCCTGCAGCGACCGCGGCGCACCTGGCCGATGTCGAACTCGACACCCTGCTCACGCTCCGGGATGCCGTGCGCAGCATCGCGGGTTCGCTGGTCTCGGCAGAGGTGCCCGACCAGCACGACGTCGACGCCGTGAACCAGGCAGCCGCGAGGTCACCACGCTGGGCCTCCCTCGCGTGGGCCCACGACGGCGCGGCGTCTGCCGCGCAGACCGCCGCGCCGCCGGTCGACCAGGTACTTGGAACGCTCGCGGCCGACGCCATCAACCTCTTCACCGGCACAGATGCCGCTCGCCTGCGACTCTGCGAACGCCCGGGCTGCGTCCTGTTCTTCCTCAAAGACCACCCGCGCCGGGAATGGTGCACCCCGGCTTGCGGGGCGCGCGTGCGCGCGGCGCGAGCCTACGCAAAGCGCAGCGGTCGGCGTGATTCGGTGTCGTCCGCGACATCCGTTCGCTGAATCGGCCAGCGCGGCCCCGTCAGCCTCGCTTCATCTTCATGGCCTTCCTCGCAATCAGCGCGGTGACCAGGTCGGAGACTTTGCCGTACTTGTTGTAGTTGCTGTGGTTGTTGTGCTTGCTGTACTTGCCGCCGCCAAGCAAACCGGCGACCGGACGCTGCTGCTCGCCCTGGTGAGCTCCCATGATGATCAGCGCGGCGGTCATCGCCGGGATGGCCCATTGCAGGATCTTCTGCTGGCTCTGCGCGGAGGTCAGCTCGTCCGAGGCCAACACTGACGGCTCGGTCACGCCCGCCGCGCCTTCTTCGGCGTGCTTCGCCATCTTGGCGCCGACCATCGCCGAGTACGCGGTGGTTCCCATGGCAACCAGGGTGACCACGCCCTTCACAATCGTGTTGGTGCGGGCCTCGGGCTGGGAGGCCAGGCGGGACTTGTTGGCAACGATCAGCGCGACGCCGCCGACGCCGTGCACCACGATCGCGGCGGCCTGCACCGGCGCCCATTTGGCCCAACCCTTCGAGGACAGTCGCAGTCGCTCCTGCGGGTCTTTTGCCTCGGCGGTGCCACCGTTCAGCCCGACGGCCCCCATCAGGGTTCCGCCGAACCAGGCGGCAAGGCCAAGGTCGTGCATGCTACGGATCAGGGTGTTGCGTTCAGACACGGGTTCTCCAATGCTCGAGCGGACACCTGCCACCCTGCGCGAGGGCAGCCGGCAAATCTAGGGCTTGACGCGCTGCGACGATGGCGGCACCCCATTCCGGTGAGCCACCTTCGTGCTTACAGTGAGACTCATGGGTGCCTCCCCCAGTCCCGCCACCCGCCACTCATCGGTCGGGCGCTGGATCGCCGCGCATCCGGTATGGGCGTTCCTGATTCTCGCGATCGGGCTCACCTGGATCGCGCAGGTGCTGGCGATCCTGCTGCTCGGCGACATCACGCCCGGCATCCTGGCCGAGCTGATCATTCTGCTCGGTGCAACGGTGTTGGTGACCGCGATTGCCGAGGGCAGACCGGGGGTGCGCAGGCTGTTCGCGCAGGTGGTTCGGTGGCGCGTCGGGATCGGCTGGTACGTCGTGGCCGTCGTCGCGCTGCCCGTGCTGACCCTGCTGGTGGCGCTGGCCACCGGCACATTCCAGAATCCTGACGCGGGTTGGCCCGCGCTGACCGGCTTCTATCTGCTGCAGACCGTGATCTGGGGCGCACTGCTGGCCAACATCTGGGAGGAACTGGCCTGGACCGGACTCGTGCAACGCCGCTGGATGGAGCGGTGGGGGCTGCTGGGCGGCTCCGCGCTCACGGCCATCCCGTTCGTGCTGATTCACCTGCCGATGGTGTTCGGGCAGGGGTTCAACGTCGCGTTCAACGACGTGCTGCTCTCCTGGGGTCTGCTCGTCGTCGTCGCCTTGCTTGTGCGCGTGCTGTACGGCATCACCTACCTGGAGACCGGCGGCAGTGTCCTGCTTGTCGGGCTGCTGCACGCGTCGTTCAACGCATCGGGTCAGTTGCCCGCGATGATCGGCGGCTGGCAGCAGATTGTTGCGATGATGGTGCTGCTGGCGATCGTGGCGCTGTACCGAGTAGGCCGGCTGCGGCGCAAGGGCCGCCGCTTCAATATTGGACGGGTCCGCACCGTGTGATGGTGCCGAATGAGGAGACGCCGATGTTCGATGCACCATCAGGAAGCGTGATGCGCAGCTGGACCGGCTGGATCAAGCCGGAGGATCGGCAGGCCTACACCGAGTACATCGAGGGAACCGGGATGTCGGAATACCGGGAGACCCCCGGCAACCTCGGCGCGCTCATGCTGTTCCGCGACATGCCCGACGGTCGCTGCGAAGTCCGCACGCTGTCATTCTGGCGATCCCGAGACGACATCGTCGCGTTCGCCGGTGACGACATCGGCCGGGCGGTGTTCTATCCCGAGGATGACCGGTTCCTGATCGACCGCGAGACCACGGCCGAGCACTTCGACATCGCATGACCGCATACGCGGCGCTTCTGCGCGCGGTCAACGTCGGCGGTACCGGCAAACTGGCAATGCCGGAACTGACGCGCCTCTGCGAGCAGCTCGGGTTCGACCGCGTGCGCACATACATCCAGAGCGGAAACGTGGTGTTCCAGTCCGGCCAGGGCGAGGCACAGGTGCAGGAGGCACTCGAAGCGGCGCTCGAGCGCCACGTGGGCAGGCGGGTCGACGTGGTGGTGCGCACCGCGGGCGAGTTGGCGCGCATCGTTGACTCGAACCCCTTCCCCGACGCGGCCGGAGCGAAGGTCACCGTGGCGCTCGGCTCGCGTCGGGTGACGGCGTCGGCGGCGAACGAGATCGTCACGCCGGGTGCGGAGCAGGTGGCGGTGGCCGGCGGCGAGCTCTTCATCCACTACCCGGACGGCATGGGCCGCTCGAAGCTCACCCTGCCCAAGTCGCTCGGCCCGGTGACGGTGCGGAACCTCAACACGCTGACGAAGCTGCGGCAACTCGCCGACGAGGTTGGCGGCCAGACGGGTTAGAAGCCCGACGGGTTAGAAATACGTGGCGATCGCGCCGCGGATGGTCGGATCCCCGTCTGGCGTGCTCTCGAGCAGCAACGCGGTGCGCCACTTGTCGAAGATCGTGCACGGATGCGACAGCCCGAGCTGCACCAGGTCGCCGACCCGCAGTGTGTCCACCCCGCCCCCCACGGGCGCGCTCGACACGTAAGCGTGCTGGTCATTGGTCTTCACGATCGTGAGGCCGCCGACGGGCACCGGCTTGTGGCCAGCTCCGTCATGGCGAAACACTTGCTGTACCTCGGGAAGTCCGGAGTCATACGAGAGGTCGCGCTTGCCCGCATCCAGCAGCGCGAGCCCCGGTTCGGGAGTGGAGATGACCCGCGCCCAAACATGGGCGGCGGCGCGAAACTCCGGACCGACCCGGGATGCCGACGGCGTGGTCCGCCGGTACATCCCGTCGTCGTGGATGATGTACGCCCCGGAGCGCAGCACGGCGTCGACATCTGGATGCTGCTCGATGACCGGGGCGAACGCCTCCGCAACCAGGTCGAAATATGCGCTGCCGCCTGCCGTGAGCAGCGGCCGCTCGGCCTCCACCAGCGGCAGCACGGCCGTGAACGTCTCGGTGAGCTGCTCCAGGAACTGGCGAACGCCGAGCAGCTTCGCGTCGGCGTCGGCGCCCGGCACGTTCCCCTCGTATCCGGCGATGCCGCGCAGCTGCAGCACCCCAGAGGCCCGCACGGCCGCCGCAATTTCCAGTGCCGCCGCTTGGCTGCGGGCACCGCCGCGGGCGCCCTCCGCCCCCAGCTCGACGCACACGCCGAGCGGCCGGGTTGCCCCCTGCAGGTGCCGCGTCATCAACGCCACCCCGTCCAGCGAGTCGACCCAGCAGACCACGTCGAGCGCCGGGTCGCTCGCGAGCTCGCCGGCCAGCCAGGCGAGGCCTCGCGGCGAGACGAACTCGTTGGCCAGCAGCACGCGCCGCACCCCGAATGCAATGGCCACACGGAGTTGTGCCTCGTTCGCCACCGTGATGCCCCAGGCGCCAGCATCCAACTGCCACGACCACAGCGCCGGCGCCATGGTGGTCTTGCCGTGTGGCGCGAAGAGCAGTCCGCGCGCGTCCATCCACTGCTGCATCGTGCCAACGTTGTGCGCGAGCGCGTCGACGTCGAGGGTGAGCACCGGAGTGGCCGTCTCGTCGAAGGCGACGCGCCATCCGTCGTCTCCCCGGGTCTCGGCGGTGAGGGCCGGCGTGTAGTTCTTGTCAGTCACGGCGGGTATGACGAGGAAATCCTTCAACGCCGTGCTCCAGTCATCCGCCAGCATGGTCTGCTCCTTCAGCGTGCCTCGGTGGGGGCGTCGAGTTGCCGGAGTCCGCGGTCGAACGCCCAGAACACGCCGTCGACGGGGAATGGCCAGTCATCGCGCTCCCACAGCGCCTCGTCGGGGCTGAGACCGCGCGCGTGCGCGTCGCGGATGCCGTCGGCCACGAGCTTCAGCTGGGCGGTCTGACGCACCACGAACGAGCGGTCCACGACCTGCCCATGACCCGGGATCATCCGGTCGCCGGGACGCATCTGCTCGAGCAGCTGCTCGAGCACACCGGGCCAGCCGAGCGGAAAACTGCCAGAGCCGTACATCGGCGGTCCCGACTCCTCAATGATGTCGCCGAGCACCCAGGTGTTGGCGTCGCGCACCAGCAGCACCAGGTCGGTGTCGGTGTGGCCGGGTCGCAGCGGGATGAGGTCGACCTTGCGGTCGCCGATGTTCAGGGTGGTGCGCTCGGCGACCTCGTGCGTCGGCGGCGTCAGCGTCACCTCGCTCCAGTCCTGCCCGCCGGGTTCGCGGCTGGGATCCCGCCTGGCCGCCGCCAGCCGTGGCGCCTCGAACTGCGCGAAATGCCGGCGGATGTTGCGGTGTCCGTACACGTCGACATCGAGCCCGAACGGGCCGAACCGCTGATTGCCGAACGTGTGGTCATAGTGGGCATGGGTGTTGACCACCCAGCGGATCGGCTTGTCGAAGCGCGCGCTGATGTCGGCGATCAGCTCGTCGGCCTCGCGCGGCGACGATCGGGTATCGACGGCGAGCACGCCGAACTCCCCCTCGATCACGACGATGGAGACGTCGAGCGGGTTGTAGCGCTTGTGGTGCACGCCGTCGGCCACCTCGGTCCAGTCGCCCATTGCCTCATGCTATGGCCGAACAGGCCCCCGGGGCGAGGTGTTACGGCAGCCAATCCAGCGCGTCGCTCGGCGCCTCGGAAATGACACAGAAGGCATATCGCGCGCGTAAATTCAAGCCCTTGAGCGGCCGAACCTCGCGTCCTATCGTCTCTTTGGCATCTCGGAAAGGACCCCCCCTTGATCGTCGAACGACACGAAACCCGAACCTCAGACGACATCAGAGTCGACGCAATCTCCGAACACGAATGGCGGATCTGTGACCGCCGCATCCCGCACGACGACGCGCGGTCGCTGCTCGGATTCATCGAACTGACCCATGGCCGGTACGAGGTCATGGAGTTCGCCGACCCCGTCCGTTTCAGCTTCTGCACCTGCCTCGATGACGCCCTGGCGCGATTCACTCAGCGCGGAGACATCGTCAAGGCCGGGGCGAAGGATGCTGCGATCCTGCGATTCCCGAGGCCACGTCCAGCAGCGTGAGCGCAGGGCCGGGGCTCCCGGGCGTGTCCGTCCCACACGACCCGGCGGCCCCGGTTTTCGCCCCCGCAGGTCGCGGGGTCTCCCGCTTCAGCACGTGACGCAGGAGTTTCGAACATCCGCGCACCCGAAACCGGTGTTCTGTGACGGGCCGGCGCGCTCACGAAGGATCATTTTCGAAATCCGCACCCGGCGAAGGACAAATTCAGGCCGCGGATTTCCCCTTCCTGGCTGCAGCGCGCTGCCCCGTTTTCTCCTTCCCCGCCGCGCCTGCCCCCAGTTTCTCCTTCGCGGTGCCGTACCCATGACGAGGTTTCTCCTTCGCGGTCCCGCACCGGCCGAACTTCTCCTCCGCGGCGACACACACACACACACACACACACACACACACACACACACACACACGGCTTTTCGCCCTCGGTGGCGTCGCGCTCTCCGCACACCCTCGGTTCTCGCGCGCTCACGCGCCCGCTGGGCAGCACGTGTCCGCAGCGGAGGAGCTGCGGCCCCACGCCGCCTCAACCTGGCCGCCGGGGCGGCGTGTCCACAGCACATCCTCCGTGACGGACGCGCGGAGCCAGCTCGGCCCCTCAGCGGCTCAGCCGGCGAGGTTGCTCGGGTCTGCTGAGCGAGCCGGCGCGTAGCCGAGTTCCGCCGACAGTCGGGCCGCGGCATCCTGCACCAGATCCACCCAGTACTGCTCCGGATGCTGCTGCCAGCGCGGCACCGGAACCGAGGTGCTGATCGCCGCCACCACGTCGCCCGATGCCCCGCGCACCGGCGCGGCGGCACAGCGGATGTTCGGCGTCGACTCCTCACGCTCGAAGGCCACGCCGCGCTCGCGCACTCCGGCCAGCTCGCGCTCGAGCTCCGGCAGGGTTCGGATCGTTCGCTCGGTCATCACCGGCAGGTTCTCGGGGTCGGGGAACAGCGCGTGCAGCTGGTCGGTGGGCAGGTAGGCCAGCAGCACCTTGCCGAGCCCGGTCGCGTTGGCCGGCAGTCGTTGGCCGATGCTCGAGGGCAGGCGCAGGATGTCGCGGCTCTCGACCTTGGCCAGGTAGAAGACCTCCGCGCCCTGGCGCAGCGCCACACTCACCGTCTCACCGCTTCTGTCCGATGCCTCGCGCGCCACCTCGTTCGCCGCCTTCAGCAGGTCGAACCGCGCCGAGTATGCGTTGCCCAAGTGCAGCAGCCGCACTCCCAGCCGGAAGGTGCTGGTAGCGTCATCCCGCTGCAGATAGTTGCGCGCCACCAGCGTCGAGAGCAGTTCGTGCACGGTGGTGCGCGGCAGGCCGGTGAGCCGCACCACGTCGGGCGCGCTCAGCGGCTCGTCGCCGTCGAGAAACAGCTCGAGGATGTCGAGCGTCCGCAGCACTGCGGGGGTGAGTCGAGGCATGCCTTATGAATATCGGGCAACCGCCCGCCGCGCAAATCGCGGTGAACATTCCTCTGAGTTGACAGCGTGACCCGCGCGGGTGTTCGATATCCTGAACGAGTGACGAAGTTTCGAACAGGTATGTACGAACCGGCACACAAAGAAGTGAAAGGGCCTGGCATGACTCAGCCTGTAAGCGCAGCGATTATCGGCTCGGGGAACATCGGTACCGACCTGATGATCAAGATCCTCCGAGGCAGCGGCATCCTCAAGATCGCAGCGATGGTCGGCATCGACCCCGAGAGCGACGGGCTGGCCCGCGCCGGACGACTCGGCGTCACCCCGATCTCCACCGGAGTCGACGGTCTGATCGAGCACGAGGTCTTCGCCGACATCGACATCGTCTTCGACGCCACCTCCGCCGGCGCGCACCGCTACAACTCCGAGAAGCTGCTTGCGGCCAAGCCGTCGATCCGCCTGCTCGACCTGACCCCGGCGGCCATCGGCCCGTACTGCATCCCGGTGGTCAACCTCGAGGAGCACCTCGACGCCCCCAACCTGAACATGGTCACCTGTGGTGGCCAGGCCACCGTGCCGATCGTCGCCGCCGTCTCCAGCGTCACCAACGTGAAGTACGCCGAGATTGTCGCTTCGATCTCCAGCAAGTCCGCCGGACCCGGCACTCGCGCGAACATCGACGAGTTCACCGAGACCACCTCGGCCGCGCTCGAAGCCGTCGGCGGCGCAGACAAGGGCAAGGCCATCATCGTGCTGAACCCGGCCGAACCGCCGCTGATGATGCGCGACACCGTCTTCACCCTCTCCGAGGTAGCCGACCAGGACGCCATCGAGAAGGCCATCGAAGACATCGTCGAGAAGGTCAACGCCTACGTTCCCGGCTACCGGCTGAAGCAGAAGGTGCAGTTCGAACTGATCGAAGAGCCGGTGGTCATCCCCGGCGTTGGCGAGTTCACCGGTCTCAAGACCAGCGTCTTCCTCGAGGTGGAGGGCGCGGCGCACTACCTGCCCGCCTACGCCGGCAACCTCGACATCATGACGTCGGCCGCCATGCGCACCGCCGAAACCATCGTTCAGCGCCAGCAGAAGCGCGCCGAAGACCAGGAGGTGGCATAAGCCATGTTCGACCCCACCACCGACAAGCTGTTCATCTCTGACGTCACCCTGCGCGACGGCAGCCACGCGGTTCGCCACCAGTACAGCACCCAGAACGTGCGCGACATCGTCACCGCCCTCGACGCGGCCGGCGTCGACAGCGTCGAGGTCGCCCACGGCGACGGACTGAACGGCTCCAGCGTCAACTACGGCTTCGCCGCGCACTCCGACGTGGAATGGATCGAGGCAGCCGCCGAGGTCGCCGAGAACATCGCCATCGCCACGCTGCTGCTGCCGGGCGTCGGAACCATCCACGACCTCAAGCGCGCGGCATCCGCCGGCGTCAGCTACGTGCGCGTCGCGACCCACTGCACCGAGGCGGATGTCTCCGCCCAGCACATCGCGACCGCCCGGGAACTCGGCCTCAACACCACCGGCTTCCTGATGATGAGCGCCATGACCACGCCCGCCGAGCTCGGCAAGCAGGCCAAGCTGATGGAGGGCTACGGCGCGCAGTGCGTGTACGTGGTCGACTCCTCCGGTGCGCAGAACATGCACGACGTCACCGACCGGGTGAACGCGCTGCGCGACGTGCTGAACCCGGACACCGAGATCGGCATCCACGCTCACCACAACCTGTCGCTCGGCGTCGCGAACTCCATCGCCGCCGTCGAGGCCGGAGCCAACCGCGTCGACGCCAGCCTCACCGGTATGGGCGCCGGAGCCGGCAACGCGCCGCTCGAGGTGTTCATCGCCGTGGCCGACAAAATGGGCTGGAACCACGGCACCGACGTGTTCGCGCTGATGGATGCCGCGGACGACATTGTTCGCCCGCTGCAGGTGCGCCCGGTGCAGGTCGACCGCGAGACCCTGGGCCTCGGCTACGCCGGCGTCTACTCCTCGTTCCTGCTGCACGCCGAGCGGGCCTCTGCCCGCTACGGCATCCCGACCATCGAGATCCTGATGGAGCTCGGCCGTCGCAAGATGGTCGGCGGCCAGGAAGACATGATCGTCGACGTCGCTCTCGACCTGGTGAAGGCGAAGGCCGCCTAGTTTGTCGTACGGTTCCATCCCTCTGGGCACCGCTGCGCCCGCGAGCCTGCGCGCCGCCCTCGACCAGGGCGCGCTCGTCGGCACCTTCCAGCTGATCGGCCACACCACGGTCACCGAGGCACTCGTCTACGCGGGCGCCGACGCGATCGTGGTCGACGCCGAGCACGCCGCGCTCGATCTGACCACCATCGAACAACTGGTGCGCGCCGGGTCTGGCCGCGTGATCGTGCGGGTGCCCGAGATCAGCTCGGCGATCAGCCGCAGCCTCGATACCGGCGCGGCGGGCATCGTGGTGCCGCACGTCGAGAGCGCAGCGCAGGCTGTCGCCCTCGTCGACGCCGTGCGGTTCCCACCGCTCGGCTCCCGGGGCATCGGCGCGGCCCGCGCCGCCCAGTACGGCTTCGGCATGGCCGACTACCTGGCCACCGCCAACGACAGCCTGCTGGCGATCGCCATGGTGGAGACCCGCGAGGGCCTCGAGCGTGTCGACGAGATCGCCGCGGTCGACGGCCTCGACCTGATCTTCATCGGCCCGACCGACCTCGCGGCAAGCCTCGGCACGGCGGCCGGCTCGGCCGAGCACCGGGCCGCGATCGGCCGCATCATCGAGGCCACCCTGGCCGCAGGCAAGCACGTGGGTATCCACTGCGCCGACGCCGCGCAGGCCGCTGAATACGAGGCATCCGGTGTCCGTCTGCTGCTGGTCAGCACGGATGTCGCCTTCCTCGCCAGCACGGCGAACACAAGTTTCACCGACTCACGTCGGTGATTGCAGCACACCTATCTACCACCACGTAAGTCAAAGAGGAACCTTCGTATCATGAGCACAATGACAGGCGCGCCTGAAGACGCTGTCGTCGACAAGTCCCAACTGATCAGCGACAAAGACCGCCGCCGCGCCCTGTTCGGCAGCGCCGTCGGTAGCGCCGTCGAGTGGTACGACTTCTTCCTGTACGGAACGATGTCGGCGCTCGTCTTCGGACCGCTGTTCTTCCCGTCCGACGACCCGGTGTCGAGCCAGCTCCTGTCGCTCGCGGCATTCGCGTTCGCGTTCGCGATCCGCCCCATCGGCGGCATCGTGTTCAGCCACATCGGTGACCGCATCGGCCGCAAGAAGACCCTGGTCATCACGCTCGGCATGATGGGCGTCGCCACGGTGCTGATCGGGCTCATGCCCACTTACGCGCAGATCGGCGTCTGGGCTCCGATCATCCTCACCCTGCTGCGCCTGGTGCAGGGCCTCGCCCTCGGCGGCGAGTGGGGCGGCGGACTGCTGATGGCGGTCGAGTACTCGCCTCGCAAGAAGCGCGGCTTCTACGGCGCCATGCCGCAGGTCGGCGCGCTGGTCGGCCTCGCGCTCGGAAACCTCGCGGCATCCGCGAGCAGCGCGATCTTCAGCGAAGCGGACTTCCTCTCGTTCGGATGGCGCATCCCGTTCCTGTTCTCGATCGTGCTGGTCGCGGTCGGCTTCTGGATCCGGCACACGGTGGATGAGACCCCGTCGTTCAAGATGGTCCAAGAGACGTCGAAGACCGCCAAGCTGCCGCTCGTCGAGACGCTGCGCCACCACTGGCGTTCGGTGCTCATCGCCGTCGGCGCCAAGATCATCGAGACCTCGACGTTCTTCCTGTTCGCCACCTTCACCGTCTCGTACGCGGTCAGCCTCGGCTTCGAGCGCAACGAGGCCCTGAACGCCGTGCTCATCGCCGCCGTCGTGGGCATCCCGATGATGCTGCTGATGGGCTCGCTTTCCGACCGCATCGGCCGCAAGAAGCAGTTCATCGTCGGCGCCGTGCTGGTAGCCGCGTTCATCGTGCCGTTCTTCTGGCTGATCAACCAGGGCACCTTCTTCTCGCTCACGATCGCCGCGGTGATCGGCTTCGGCGTGATCTGGACCAGCTACGGCTCGGTGATCGGCACGTTCTTCGCGGAGAGCTTCCCCGCCGAGGTGCGCTACACCGGTGTCTCGCTGGGCTACCAGGTCGGCGCCGCGATCGCCGGTGGTACCGCGCCGCTGATCGCCACCGCGCTGCTTGCCCAGTACGAGGGCGCCTACCTGCCGGTCGCCGTCTTCATCGGCGTCTGCGCGGCCATCTCGATCGTGGCCGTGGCGTTCGCGAAGGACCGCTCGGGTCAGGAACTCGACTAGTCACTGCAGCACTCCGAGGACCCCGGTCGCCCGCGCGGCCGGGGTCCTCCGCTGTCTGCGGGCGCGCGCCCGCTTGGCACCGTCATAGATGGTTACGGATGCCGGAACTCTCAGGTTTCACCCCGATTCGGCGGGTAACTTGTATGACTTATGGTCCGCTCGAAATTTGCAGCGCTCGTCGCCGTACCCGCCGCCCTTGCCGTTCCCCTGATCTTCGTTGCTCCCGCATCATCGGCGGAGGCGGTCACGATTACCGTCTCGTCGGAGGACGAGCAGGGCTCTGAGAAGAAGCCGAATGGCATCGCTCCGGGGCTGCAGAAGAAGCTCGACCAGAACTCGACCTTGAGGCAGACGCTCGACCCGACGCCGAGCCCGACGCCCACGCTCTCCCCGACGCCGACGCCCACTCCGACGCCGACCCCCACGACGTCTCCGACGCCCGAGCCCAAGCCCGCGCCCGCGCCAGCTCCTGCCCCTGCCCCTGCCCCAGCTCCTGCTCCTGCTCCTGCTCCTGCTCCTGGTGCGCCTGCCCCGGCACCCGGCGCGGCCACCCCAGAGGCCCCTGCGGGGTCGACCAGCGGCACGGACACCACTAAATCAGTCACGCGCGACGGCACGACGCCCGCAGACGAGGCCACGCCGACGCAGTCCGGCGTCTCCCCCACACCCGCGGGCGAATCAGATTCGGACCGCAAGTCGGATTCGACTCGGGACACCACCGACAACGACAAGAACAGCGATGAGCAGCTGGAGCGCACCAGCGCCACCAGTCCGCTGGACGAGAACCCCGCGGCATCCGCTGCTCTCATTGCGGGTATATCGGTGGCCGGCACCGGCGCGCTGCTCTTCGGCGGATCGGCCGGGCTGCTGAAGCTGTTCGGCTTGGGCAAACGGGGCCGTCACGTCGGTGCGACGCCGACGCTCGACTAACCGCGGAACGCCCCGCCCCGCAAGACAACAGAAGGCCCAGCGAACACTGTTCGCTGGGCCTTCTCGTGTGCTGAGTTAGTTGTGTGATGCGCTACTTCGCGGCGGCGATGAGCTCCGCAATCTGCACCGCGTTGAGCGCGGCACCCTTGCGCAGGTTGTCGTTGGCGACGAATAGGGCGAGGCCGCGACCGCCGGGAACACCGGGGTCCTGGCGGATGCGGCCCACGAAGCTGGGGTCCTTTCCGGCCGCTTCCAGCGGGGTCGGGACATCCGTGAGCTGCACGCCCGGGGCATCCTGTAGCAGCTGCTGCGCGCGCTCTACCGTCAGGGCGCTGCCGAACTCGGCGTTGATCGAGAGCGAGTGGCCGGTGAGCACCGGCACGCGCACGCAGGTGCCACTGACCAGCAGGTCGGGCAGTTCCAGGATCTTGCGGCTCTCGTTGCGCAGCTTCTTCTCTTCGTCGGTCTCGTAGAGCCCGTCGTCGACGATCGAACCGGCGAGCGGCACCACGTCGAACGCGATCGGGCGCACGTACTTGACCGGAGCCGGGAAGTCGACGGCCCCGCCGTCGTGCACGAGGCCCTCCAGGTTCTGGTCGACGACGGCGCGGACCTGGCTGATCAGCTCGTCGGCTCCTGCGAGGCCGCTGCCGGAGACCGCCTGGAACGTGGTGACGATCAGACGCTCAAGGCCGGCTTCTTCGCTCAGCACCTTCAGCACCGGCATGGCGGCCATGGTGGTGCAATTGGGGTTGGCGATGATGCCCTTCTTCGCCTCGGCGATGGCGTGCGGGTTGACCTCGCTCACCACGAGCGGCACGTCGGGGTCCATGCGCCAGGCACTGGAGTTGTCGATCACGATCGCGCCAGCTGCGGCGAACCGCGGCGCCTGTGCCCGGCTGCCCGTTGCCCCGGCGCTGAACAGCGCGATGTCCAGGCCGGTCGGGTCGGCGGTCTCAACGTCTTCGACGATGATCTCCTCGCCCCTGAACGGCAGGGTCGTGCCGGCGCTGCGCGCGGTCGCGAAGAAGCGGATGCTCTTGATCGGAAAGTTGCGCTCCTCGAGCAGGCCGCGCATGACTTTGCCGACCTGGCCGGTGGCGCCGACGATGCCGACGTTCAGTGCTTCTGCCACAAGGTTTCTCCCTTTGCTTGCTGTGTTCTGTTCGTGCAGTTTCTGGGTACGCGTGAATCAGCGACGCGGATGTCGCGAAACGTGCGAAACGACCGGGCTAGCGGCCGGTTCCTCCGTAGACGACGGCCTCGCCGTCGGAGTCCAACCCGAACGCGGTGTGCACCACACGCACCGCCTCGTTGATGGTGTCGGCGCGCGTCACCACCGAGATGCGGATCTCACTGGTGGAGATCATCTCGATGTTGATCCGGGCGTCGGACAACGCCTGGAACAGTCGCGCCGAGACACCCGCGTTGGTGCGCATGCCGGCGCCGACCAGGGCCAGCTTGCCGATCTGGTCGTCGTACTGCAGCGCCTCGAAGCCCACAGACTCCTGCTCGCTGCGCAGCGCCTGCAGTGCAATGGCGCCCTGCGCCTTGGGCAGGGTGAACGAGATGTCGGTGCGGCCGGTGTCCGCGCCCGACACGTTCTGCACGATCATGTCGATGTTGGCGTTCGCCTTGCCGAGGATCGTGAAGATCTGGGCGGCCTTGCCCGGGATGTCTGGCACACCGACCACGGTGACCTTCGCCTCGCTCAAGTCGGAGGCGACGCCCGAGATGATTGCCTCTTCCACTTTCTCTCCGTCCCGTGCATTGATGACCAGGGTGCCCTCGGCGTTGCTGAACGAGGAGCGCACATGAAGGGTAACGCCGTGCCGGCGGGCGTACTCCACAGCGCGGATGTACAGCACCTTCGACCCGGCGGCCGCGAGTTCGAGCATCTCTTCGGTCGAGATGCGGTTGATCTTGGTTGCGGTGCTTACGACGCGAGGGTCGGCGGTGAAGATGCCGTCGACGTCGGTGTAGATCTCGCAGATGTCGGCATCCAGCGCGGCGGCGAGCGCGACGGCGCTGGTGTCCGATCCGCCCCGACCGAGGGTGGTGATGTCCTTGGTGTCGCGGTTGAACCCCTGGAAGCCGGCGACGATCACGATCGCACCCTCGTCGAGAGCTTCCCGCAGACGCACCGGCGTGACATCCACGATCCTGGCAGCGCCGTGACGGGCGTCGGTGATCATGCCAGCCTGACTGCCGGTGAAGCTGCGGGCGTCGTGGCCCATGCCCTTGATGGTCATGGCGAGCAGCGCCATCGAGATGCGCTCGCCCGCGGTCAACAGCATGTCAAGTTCGCGCGGTTCCGGCATGGGCGTCACTTGACCGGCCAGGTCGAGCAGCTCGTCGGTGGTGTCGCCCATGGCGCTCACCACCACGACCACGTCGTTTCCGGCGCGCCGAGTGTCGACGATGCGTTTCGCGACTCGCTTGATGCTTTCGGCGTCAGCGACGGATGACCCACCGTACTTCTGCACGATCAAGCTCACACGGACTCCTACGTTCGAATACCGACTGTCTATTCTATCCGGGCCAGAGCAGGCCTCTTGCGTACGTTACGCCCGGCACTCCGGTGTGCTTCTGCTCGGCCGTCGCGAAGGGAGCGGTGGACGGTAACTCACTAGCTAAGGGGGGCGCAACCCCGTTGTGCAGATACAGCGGTGGCCGCGTAATTGATGAGGTCGCTCGACCACCTGAAGGTCCGATCGACCATCTGAGAGGCCCGCGAACTTCGACAGTCCGGGCCTATTCGCTACAGAAACCCTGAATGGAGCACGACCAATGCTTGACACCAACCAGATCCAGACCCTCACCCAAGGCCACGGAGCCGTCTACGACACCAATGGCAACAAGATCGGGAAGATCGGCCAGGTGTACCTTGACGACCAGACTGGCCGCCCGGAATGGCTGACTGTCTCCACCGGACTCTTCGGCACTTCTGAATCATTCGTGCCGTTGCGGGACGCGAGAATCAATGGTGATGACGTGACGGTGCCCTTTGACAAGGACATGGTGAAGGACGCCCCGCGGGTTGATGCCGACCGTCATCTCGACGAAGCCGAGGAAGCGAAGCTGTACAGCTACTACTCGCTCGACTACGGCGACAGAAGCGACCGTGACCTGCGCGGCGACGTCACTGATCGCGACCTTGACCGCGACCGCGCCCGCACCGATGACGCGATGACTCGCTCCGAGGAACGTGTGAACGTCGGCACGGAGCGCCACGCCACCGGCAAGGTGCGCCTGCGCAAGTACGTGGTGACCGAGAACGTCACCCAAACGGTGCCGGTCAGCCACGAAGAAGTTCGCATCGAGCGCGAACCGATCACCGACGCCAACGCCAACGAGGCGCTGCGCGGAGCGGACATCAGCGAGGCCGAGCACGAGGTCACCCTTCACGCCGAAGAACCGGTCGTGGAGAAGAAGACCGTGCCGGTGGAGCGCGTGCGGCTCGACACCGAGACGGTAACCGACGAAGCCCGGGTCACCGAGGAAGTTCGCAAGGAAAAGATCGATACGGATGTCGAGGGCGATGCTCGTCGCCGTGACAAGGGCATCTGACCCCTTGGTCTGGAGGGAGAGACAACATGAGCACAAGCAGTGACAGCACGGGAAACCAGCCTCCGTTCGCGCGAGATGACCCTACTGGGGGTGTTCCCTCGCGGTCGTCCACGGGTCAAGAGCGTGTGACAACTCCCGAGCGCGTCGTCGAGCGGGAACAGGAGCAATACGGCGGAGTCAAGATCGGGTCCGCATTCTTCGGTTGGCTCACCGCGATGGGAATGGCGGTGCTCTTGGTGGCCCTCCTCGGCGCTATCGGCACGGCACTTGGCCTGGCGACCAACGTCGACGTCAACGACGTCAACGCTGCTGCCACCGATGCACCTGAGGCCATCGGCATCACGGGCGCCATTCTGTTAGCAATCGTCCTATTCATCGCCTACTTCTGCGGCGGCTACGTCGCGGGGCGAATGGCGCGGTTCGACGGCGTGAAGCAGGGCATCGCGGTGTGGGTGTGGGCTCTGGTGATCGCGATCCTGGTCGCGATCCTCGGGGTCGTCGCCGGCAGCCAGTTTGACGTACTGGCGAACATGAACGTGTTCCCCCGCCTGCCGATCAACGAGGGCACGCTGACGACGGCCGGGATCATCACCGCCATCGTCGCCGCGCTGGTCGCACTCGGCGGCGCGATCCTCGGCGGTGTGGCCGGCATGCGCTATCACCGAAAGGTGGACCGCGCCGGTTACGCTGCTTGACCAACTGTGCCGAAGCCGCGTGGACGCCGCCACGCAGAAACGGCGACGCATCGGAACTCCGGTGCGTCGCCGTTTCGCATGTGTTGGCACCGTGGCGCCCACCGGTCTGCGGGCTTCCGACTAGTACTCGACCAGTCGCCGGCCTTCGAAGGCGCGGCCGAGGGTGACTTCGTCGGCGTACTCGAGATCGCCACCCACGGGGAGTCCGGATGCCAGACGAGTGACCCGCAGACCGGGCTGCTGCAGCATGCGGGTAAGGTACGTCGCTGTCGCCTCGCCCTCGAGGTTGGGGTCAGTGGCGATGATCACCTCGGTCACCGTGCCGTCTGCGAGGCGTTGCAGCAGCTGACGGATGCGCAGGTCGTCGGGACCGATGCCGTCGATTGGGCTGATCGCTCCGCCGAGCACGTGGTACAGCCCACGGAACTCACGGGTGCGCTCGATCGCGACGACATCCTTCGCCTCTTCGACGACGCAGATGGTCTGCGGCTGGCGTCGGGGATCGCGGCAGATGGAGCAGGTCTCGTGCTCGGACACGTTGCCGCAGATCGCGCAGAAACGCACCTTCTCTTTGACCTCCATCAGCACCTGCGCCAACCGGGTCACGTCGACGCTTTCGGTCTGCAGGATGTGGAACGCGATGCGCTGCGCCGACTTGGGGCCGATGCCGGGCAGCCGCCCCAGTTCGTCGATGAGTTCCTGGACAATGCCCTCGTACACGGGTTAGAACTCACTTCTTGCGGTGGAGCGCGGCACTATGGTCTGCTCCTCGATGAAACTGGCGTTGAGGATCTCACGCACGACGGATTCGCCGTAGCGCTGACGGCCGGTTCCGGATGTCGCGGCGCCCGGCGACTGGCGGGTGGCTGGCGCCTTCGCGGCGGCCTTCGCGGCGGTGGCCGTGTCGTTCGAGGGCGACTGCGTCGCGGGAGCACCGGCGGTGGCGCTCGGCGACGGGCTGCTCTTCGAGGAGGCGGCGGACGAGGGACTGCGCTTCGAGCCAGCGGCGACCGGTGCCGAGGCAGGCGCGGGCTCAGCGTCAGAGCCGGGGATTGCCACGACGTCCCAGCCGGTCGATGCCGGTTCCGCTGGGACCGATGGCTCCTCGCTCGGGTACGGGTCGTGCGGGGGTTCCTCGTGCAGATCCTGCGGGCCGGTCGCGTCGGTCGGGCCCTGCCTGTCGGTCGCAGCCTGCGCGTCGGTCGGGGCCTGCGGGTCATTCGATCCCTGCTGGCCAGTCCGGCCCTGTGCATCAACCGGGCCCTGAGTGACATTCGCGCGCGACGCCGCGGGCGCCGGAGCCCGGGTCGGGACAGTCGGGGCGGGAGTCGACGCGGGCGCGGCGGCGGTCTGGGCGGCCGTGAGCGGCTTGCCTGGCGCCTCCACCTTGGCGATGAACTTCACCCGCACGCCGAGCACGCTCAGGATGGCGCGGCGCAGATTCTCGCTGACCCCCTCGAGGCCCTGCTGCTTGAAGTTATCGACATCCTTCTGGCTCGGGAAGGTGACCGTGAGCACATCGTCGACCAGCACTCGCGCTTGCGAGGTGTACACAACCATCCACGCGCTGCGCTTGGCCTTCTGCACTACCTCGAGAATCTCGGGCCAGGCGTCTCGCACCTGCTGCAGCGTGAGGGGACCAACCGGCGGGGCCGCGGGTGCGGGTGCGGGTGCGGCGGGTGCAGCGGGCTGCGGAGCCTCGGCTGGTGTTGTTGCGGGCGGGCCGGACGCGGGCGGGCTGGTAACAGGCGTGGTAGCCGGAATCGGAGCAGGGCTCGACGCTGCCGGGGTTGCCGCGGGTGCCGGTGGCGGCGATACCGGCGCCGAGGCGGTCTGCGCGACGGGTGCTGCGGGTGGGCCGTCTGCGGCGCCGGCCATGCCGACGCGACGCTCCAGCCGCTCCACCCTGGCCAGGGCGCCGCGCTCGGTGTCATCGCTTGCGGGCAGCAGCACCCGGGCGACCATGAGTTCAAGGTGCAACCGTGGGCTCGTGGCGCCCGTCATCTCGGTGAGTGCCGCGTTCACGACATCCGCTGCCCTCGACAGCTCCGCCGTTCCGAACTTGGCGGCCTGCTGGATCATGTGGTCGAGCTCGTCTTGCGGGATGCCGCGCAACACGGCGGCCGCGTTCTCGCGGGTGGCGCCGACGATGATGAGGTCGCGCAGGCGCTCGAGCAGGTCTTCGACGAAGCGGCGAGGGTCTTGTCCGGTCTGGATCACCCGGTCGACCGCGGCGAACACAGCGGCGGCGTCGCGGGCGCCAATCGCGTCGACGACCTCGTCGAGCAGGGCGCCGTGGGTGTAGCCGAGCAGGGCAACGGCTCGCTCGTATTCGACGGTGTCGTTCTCGGAGCCGGCGATCAGCTGGTCGAGCAGCGAGAGGGTGTCGCGAACGGACCCGCCGCCGGCACGCACGACGAGGGGCAGCACGCCGGCGTCGACCTTGACGCCCTCGCTCTCCGACAGTTGCTGCACGTACTCGAGCATCTGCGCGGGCGGCACCAGCCGGAACGGGTAATGGTGGGTGCGCGACCGGATGGTGCCGATGACCTTCTCGGGCTCGGTGGTCGCGAAGATGAACTTGACGTGCTCCGGCGGCTCTTCGACGATCTTCAGCAGCGCGTTGAAGCCCTGCGGCGTGACCATGTGGGCCTCGTCGAGGATGAAGATCTTGAACCGGTCGCGGGCGGGCGCGAACACGGCGCGTTCACGCAGGTCGCGGGCGTCGTCGACACCGTTGTGGCTGGCCGCGTCGATCTCCACAACATCGAGGGAGCCGCCGCCGTCGCGGCTGAGCTCGATGCAGCTCGGGCAGACACCGCAGGGGGTGTCGGTGGGGCCTTCGGCGCAGTTCAGGCAGCGGGCCAGGATGCGGGCGGACGTGGTCTTGCCACAGCCGCGCGGTCCGCTGAACAGGTACGCGTGGTTCACCCGGTCGGTGCGGAGGGCAGTGCGCAGCGGATCGGTGACCTGCGTTTGCCCAATGAGCTCAGCGAAGGTCTCCGGTCGATAGCGACGGTAGAGAGCGGTAACCACGCCTACAGCGTAGTGGGCGGGTCTGACATCCGATGCCGCTGTGGAGAGTGCGGGCGGGTGGTGCGGATGTCGGTGTCTGATCGGTTTCCACATGCCTGTCCGCTGCCGCGTCCGCTGCGGTCCGCTGCGGAGGATGCCGCGAGACACACCGCCC
The DNA here is from genome assembly GCF_011751885.2 of Salinibacterium sp. ZJ450. Taxonomy (NCBI): domain Bacteria; kingdom Bacillati; phylum Actinomycetota; class Actinomycetes; order Micrococcales; family Microbacteriaceae; genus Ruicaihuangia; species Ruicaihuangia jiafui. Next base: position 284,541 of record NZ_CP061771.1, on the reverse strand, counting down.
AGATTGGCCGTTCTGCGCGGCGTGGTGCCGCAACTCCTCCGCCAGCGACGCCATCTCGCCGCGCAGCTGCATGCGGTTTCCATTCCCCCACAGCGGGGCGCCTCCACCACGGTTCGACAGAACGGATGCAGCCGCCCGCTCCGGCCCGCGCGCTGGAGCACACTCAGCGGATGCTGACCGTCTCCGCCGCACTCTGCCGCGTCGGACACGTGGCTTCGTTCGGGCAGCTGTCCGCCGCGGGCCTCACCGGCCGGCAGCTGCGGGCTGCGGTGCAGACCGGTGGCATCAATCGATTGCGGCGGGGCACTTACGCCTGCGCACATCTGCACCCGGTCCTCGCCGATGCGGCGCGCCTGGGCGCCGCGGTCACCTGTGTGTCGGCGCTGCGAGCCGCCGGCGTGTGGGCAGGCAACGACCGGCGGCTCCACGTGCAGGTGCGACCCAACGCCTCGCATCTCGCTTCGCCGCACGAGCTCGGCTCAACCGTGCGATACCACTGGGAGCGCCCGCGTTTCCCGGCCGTGACGCCCTGGTGGACGGGTCCGTTGCAATCGCTGTGGCAGGCCATGCACTGTCTCGACGAGGAGAACGCCATCGCCGCGATGGAGTCCGCCGTGCACGAGGGGTTTCTCACAGCGGCTGAGGTGACGCGACTGGCCGGGCTCGCTCCGCGACGGCTCATTGACGGGATCCGGCGCCTCGATTTCGCCAGCGGATCAGGGAACGAGACCATCGTGCGGTTGCGGCTGCAACACGCCGGCTATCGGGTCGAAAGTCAGGCGTTCGTTCCCGGAATGGGTCACGAGGATCTCGTTATCGAGGGATGCGTCGGACTCGACGTCGACGGTCGGCAGTGGCACGGCGAGGACCGGTTCGCGATCGACCGGGATCGCGACATCCACGTCGAGGGGCTGGGGCGCCGCGCGCTTCGGATTCGCACGGCGCACATCGAAGACACCTGGCCGCACACGCTGGCCGCGATCGACCGAGTGGTGGCGGACGCGCTGCGGGAGCAAAACCGCCGCGTCGGCCGGGTGGTGCTGACCGTCGACGACCCACTGGACGCCCTCCCCCAGCGCTACCGGCGACAGTAGCCGGGGACAACCTCGCGCGACGAGTATCGCCAACCGAGAAACGCCTGGTTCGCTGAGCGTCGCTAACCAAGGATGTGCTGCGCCACGCCTTGCAAACCTGGCAACTTTGCCCGGCGTGGTGCCGCAGCTCCTCCGCAAGGAACCCTCGCGCTGCTCGGGACGAACCGGGCGGCAGCAACCGCGCACACGAACGCCGATAACGGGACCCCCTGGACCGTCCCGCGCACAAAAAAGGACTCCTCGCGCACCCGCCAGAGCCCGGTTACCCTTGCTACGTTTCCGTCCTAGGGGAGTTGGCCTGGGTGGCGCCACGCGAGGAGCCGTCAACCAGTTTACCCGGCTAACGTCGAGTCATGCGCATCGTCATCGCCGGAGGCCACGGAAAGATCGCCCTACTGCTGTCGAAATTACTGACGGATGCCGGTCACGAACCGGTCGGCATCATCAGGAACCCCGACCAGATCCCCGACCTGGAGCGGGTCGGGTCGCAGCCGCTGCTGCTCGACCTCGAGCACACCGACACCGCAACCCTCGCCGCGAAACTGCGGGAGACGGGTGCCGACGCCGTCGTCTTCGCAGCAGGCGCCGGCCCCGGCAGCGGCGCGGTCCGCAAGACCACGGTGGACCGTGACGCCGCGATCCTGCTCGCCGACGCGGCTGAGGCTGCCGGCATCCGGCGTCTGGTTCAGATCTCGGCGATCGCCACCGACCGGGTCGACCCGAACGCCGACGAGGTGATGCAGGCGTACTCCCGGGCCAAGAGCGAGGCCGACGCCGATATCCGCGGCCGCGACCTCGAGTGGAGCATCGTGCGACCCGGCGGGCTCACTAATGAGGCACCCACCGGCTTGGTCACCGTGGGCGACACGGTCGACCGCGGCACCATCCCGCGAGCGGATGTCGCAGCCGTCGTCGCCCATCTGCTGCAGTCCGGCGGTGCGGTGCGCCGCCAATTCGAACTGGTCAGCGGAGACACGCCGATCGCCGAGGCCATCTAGTCCCAACGCTCCCGTGACCAGCCAGCCCGACCGGCGTACGCTGGCCCTCACCGCACTCGCCGAAGCTTGTGGAGGGCCGCCATGGCCGCTGGAAACCACCCGACGCTCACCCGCAACATCGCGCCCGGAGTTCATCGCCTGGGCCACGCCTACGTAAATTGTTACCTGATCGAGGACGGCACCCGGGTGACCGTCGTGGATGCGGCGCTGCCGGCGACCTGGTCGCACCTGGAGCAGTCGCTGCAGGCCATTGGCCGCAGTCGCGACGACGTGGAGGCGCTGGTCATCACCCACGCGCACCCCGACCACCTGGGCTTCGCCGCCCGGATCGCCGCCCAATGGTCGGTGCCGATCTGGGTGCACGCCGCCGATGAGCGCATCGCGCAGCATCCGTACCGCCACGAACGTGAGGGCAATCCGCTGGTGTCGACGCTGCGGCATCCGCGGGCGGTTCCGATGCTGACGGCGATGGTGGCGGCCGGCGCGCTGCGGGTGAAGGGCGTGACCAACACCCGCCGGCTGCCTCCGTCGGCGGTGCTGGATGTTCCGGGCCACCCCACCGTGCTGTTCACACCCGGGCACACCTTTGGGCACTGCGCGCTGCACCTGCCCGATCGCGGCGTGCTGATCTCCGGCGACGCCCTGGTCACCCTGGACCCGTACACCGCCGCCCGCGGTCCCCGACTGATCGCCGGGGCCGGCACCGCGGATTCCGTGATGGCTCTCGCCTCACTGCAGGACATCGAGGACACGGATGCCGCGACCGTGCTGCCTGGGCACGGCGAGCCCTGGCAGACCGGCGCTCGCGCGGCGGTGGCCGCCGCACGGGAAACGGCAGCGCTCTGAAGGGGTGCCACTGAGACGCCAGGTGGCGCACACAACCGCCGCCTGCTACTCGGTGTCCGCCTCGGTGGTGAAGCCGATCAGCTTGTGGCTGCCGTCGCAGAACGGCTTGATCGTGGACACCCCACAGCGGCAGAGCGCGAAGGTGCGGCGGTTCGCGGTGATGACTTCACCGGAGGCGGCCAGGATCTCCACGTCGCCGCGCACCAGCAGGGGCCCGTTCGGGCAGGCGGTGATGCTGGGCGTGACCGGGGGAATGTTCATGCCGCCCCGCCGATCTCCGTGTCCAGCGGCATCCGCAGCGATGATTGCCCCGCGGTCCACGAGTTCAGGATGTGCTCGCCCACCCAGCCGTCGACGGTGAGGCAGGCGGCCGCGCCGAAGAAGATGTCGCCGAGCAGCGCCGGTTCGTCCTCGGCCAGTGACCCGGCGACTTCCCGGGCGGCCAGCTGTTCGTGCACGGCGTCGGCTTCCACGTGTTCGTCGAAGTACCAGGTGACGTCGTCGCCGTAGCCGTGGCGGCGGAAGCCGTTTGCGTAGAACCGGTTCGGCACCGACGAGGTCATCTCGAATGCGGCGAAGTGCCCGACCGAGGCGCCGCGCAGCCGCCGGTTCAGGCCGAACATCGTCATCAGGTTGAACGAGGCGAGGGTGATCGCCGACACCTGGTCGAGGTAGGCGCCGTAGCGGTCATCGAGCCCGACACCGCGCATCGTGCCGGCGTAGATCGCGGCGTGCATCCGCTCCGGCCGCCCTCCCCCGTACTCGTCGGCCTGAATCTCGACCAGCCCGGCCTTGGCCCGCCCGCGCAGCCGCGGAATCGCCCAGGTCTGCGCATCCGCTTCCTTCAGCGTGTACACGGACTTCTGCACCACCAGCTCGATCAGCTGCTCACGGCTGGCCTCGCGGGCGACGTAGCGCGACAGGCTCGGCCCGGTATCGCGTCCCGTCAGCTCGAACAGGGCGGCGGCGACCGTCTCGCGGGTGGGCTGCGGCAGCTCGGGCGCGGCAATGCGCTGCCGCAGCTCCCGCTCAAACGCCTCCTCGATCGTCAGGCGGGCGGCGAGCGTGGCCGGGTGCCATTCCCAGTCACCGTCGGTCTCGACCAGCGAACCGTAATGCAGCCCGTACAGGATCAGCAGCGCCAGTTGCAGGTCGTCGTCGCGCAGAATGTCGGATGTCGCGGCGAGCGCCTGCTCGACCAGCCGGGTCAACCCGGCGAGCGCCGCATCGACCTCGGCGCGCGGTCGCGGCAGGGCATCGATGAGAAGCTCGCTGACCGGGCCGCGGCCGTGGAACAGCGGGGCGGGCACGGCGCGCGTCGGTGTCGTGGGTGTCGGCGCCGCCGGTGTCGGAGTCGCGAGCGTAGGGGGGTTGCGCGTTTCCATGCAGCCCAGTCTCGTGGTGAAACGGGCAGCGTCAACCCCTAGCGCCGACCTGCCCTCACACCACCGACGCGGTCTGCCGCGCGATCTCCAGTTCCTCGTTGGTCGGCACCACTAGCACCGCGACCCGTGCGCCGTCCGGCGAGATCAGGCGGGCCTCGCGCGACATCAGCTCGTTGCGGTCGTCGTCGACCCGGATGCCGAGGTGCGCAAGTCCGCCGAGCGCACGCCGCCGCAGCAGCGCGTTGTTCTCGCCGATGCCCGCCGTGAAGATCACCGCGTCGAGCCCGCCAAGCTGGGCGTAGTACGCGCCGATGTAGTGCCGGATCCGGTGCCGCCAGACCTGCAGGGCCAGCTCGGCATCCGCGTTCCCCTGCTGCGCCGCCTCCTGCACGTCGCGCATGTCGTTCATGCCGGTGAGGCCGAGCAGCCCGCTCTTGCGGTTCAGCAGGGTGTCGATCTCGTCGACGTCGAGGCCCGCGTGCCGCTTCAGGTGGAACACCACCGCGGGGTCGATGTCGCCGGACCGGGTGCCCATCACCAGCCCCTGCAACGGGGTGAGCCCCATCGACGTGTCGACCGACTGGCCGCCGTCGATGGCGGTGACGGATGCCCCGTTGCCGAGGTGCAGCACGATCATCTTCAGCTCGGCGTACGGCTTGCCGAGCACGCGCGCGGCTTCCTCAGACACAAACTTGTGCGAGGTGCCGTGGAAGCCGTAGCGGCGGATCTGGTGCGTGCGGGCGAGCTCCGCGTCGATGGCGTAGGTGTACGCGGCAGGCAGCAGGCTCTGGTGGAACGCGGTGTCGAACACGGCAACGTGCGGGATGCCGGGCAGCGCGGCGCGGGCGGCACGGATGCCGAGCAGGTTCGCCGGATTGTGCAGCGGCGCCAGCTCGGAGAGCCGGTCGATCTCGGCTTCGACCGCGTCATCGATCAGCGTCGGCACGGCGAAGGCGCTGCCGCCGTGCACAACGCGGTGGCCGACCGCCAGGATGTCGCGACCCTCGCCCAGCTCCTCGAGCACGATCTGCATGCCCTCGACGTGGTCGGCGATGAACGAGCCGGGTTCGCCGATCCGTTCGATCAGACCGCCCATGACGGCTGTCCCGGACTCCAGGTCGACCAGCTGGTACTTGATCGAGGATGATCCTGAGTTGACGACGAACACCTGCGTCATGCGGTTTCCCCTTGTGCTTGGATCGCGGTGATCGCGACCGTGTTGACGATGTCACGCACGAGCGCCCCGCGCGACAGGTCGTTGATGGGTTTGTTGAGGCCCTGCAATACCGGGCCGATGGCCACGGCGCCGGCGCTCCGCTGCACGGCCTTGTAGGTGTTGTTGCCCGTATTGAGGTCGGGAAAGATGAACACGGTGGCGCGGCCGGCGACCTTCGAATCGGGCATCTTGGCGGCCGCCACGGTGGGGTCGGCTGCGGCGTCGTACTGGATCGGGCCCTCCACCAGCAGGTCGGGGCGCCGTTCCCGCACCAGCGCGGTGGCCTGCCGCACCTTGTCGACATCCGCCCCGGAGCCAGAGTCGCCGGTGGAGTAGCTGAGCATCGCCACCCGCGGTTCGATGCCGAACTGGGTGGCGGTCTCCGCGGAGGAGATCGCGATGTCCGCGAGCTGCTCGGCGGTGGGCACCGGAATGATGGCGCAGTCGCCGTACACCAGCACCCGATCGGCGAGCGCCATCAGGAACACACTGGACACCACGTTCACACCCGGCTTGGTCTTGATGATCTCGAACGCCGGCCGGATGGTGTGCGCCGTGGTGTGCTGGGCGCCGGACACCATGCCGTCGGCGAGGCCGAGTTGCACCATCATGGTGCCGAAGTACGAGACATCCGTCACGGTATCGGCGGCCATCTCGGAACTGATGCCCTTGTGCGCGCGCAGTTTCGCGTATTCGGCGGCGAAGCGTTCCCGAAGCTCGGGGTCGAACGGGCTGACGATATCTGCACCGTTCAGCTCGATGCCGAGTTCGGTGGCGCGGGCGCGCACCGCCTGCGGGTCGCCGAGAATGGTCAGGCGCACCGTGCCGCGGCGCAGCAGGATGCCGGCGGCGTGCAGGATGCGGTCATCCAGCCCCTCAGGCAGCACGATGTGCTTCACCTGGCTCTTGGCCCGCTCGACCAGCCCGTGCTCGAACATCAGCGGCGTGACCACGTGCGAGCGGGTCAGTTGCAGCCGCTCGAGCAGCCGTTTCTCGTCGACGTTCGCCTCGAACAGCGCCAGCGCGGTGGCGTACTTGCGCGGCGATTCCGCGGCCAGCCGGCCGCGGGTTTCGGTGATGCGGCGGGCGGTCTCGTAGGTGCCGAGACCGGTTCGGGCGATCGGCAGCGTGGTTCCCGACCCGGTGATCAGCTGTCTCATCTGCGGTGAGATGGCAAAACCGCCGTTCAGGATGACGCCGGACAGGCTCGGGAAGGTGCCGGAGGTGTGCGCCATCAACGCTCCGACCAGCGCGTCCATCCGGTCGCCGGCGATCACGATGATGGATTTCTCGATCAGCCGCGGCAGCACGTTCTCCATCGACATGCCGGCGATCACCACGCCCATCGCCTCGCGGTCGAGCAGGGTCTCGTCTCCGAACAGCAGCTCGGACTCGGTCTCGGTGAGCAGCGAGCGCACGGTGGGCGCGACCAGCACCGGGTCTTCGGGGATGGCCCAGACCGGAACCGGCCCGTCGTGGCTGCGGTCGACGGATGTCTCGATGGCCGTCACAATCTCGGCAAGACGCTCCGGGTCGCTGCGGTTGGCGATGATGGCGAGCAGTTCGGCGTGCTCGTGACGCAGTTCCGCCGCAGTGACCTCGGCCACCTGGCGCATCTCCTCGGGGGTGCGCACGCCGGTGCCGTTCGAGCGTCTTCCGCCGAGCACCAGCAGCACCGGCGCCGCCAGGTTCGCGGCGACCCTGGCGTTGAATGCCAGCTCGGTGGGGCTGCCGACGTCGGTGTAGTCGGAACCGAGGATGACGACGGCGTCACAGCGTTCCTCGATCAACGCGAACCGGTTGACGATGTCGGCGAGCGCGACATCCGGGTCGCTGTGCACCTGTTCGTAGCTGACGCCGACGCAGTCGTCGTAGTCGAAGTCGACGCTGTCGTGAGACAGCATGAGCTCGAGCACGTAGTCGCGTTGCTCTGTGGATCGGGCAATCGGGCGGAACACCCCCACCCGCCCGGTTTCACGGCTCAGTGCTTCGAGCACTCCAAGCGCGATAGTCGACTTGCCGGTCTGCCCCTCGGCAGACGTGATGAAAATCCGTTTTGCCACCTGTCCAGCCTACGCGGGTCGCTTCTGTCGGCAGGCCAGCGGTCAGGACTTTGCAGCCAGCAACCCGTCGCGCAGCGGCTGCAGGGCAGCGGTCATCTCGTCGAGCTGGTCGAGCAGGATCGTCGCCGAGTCTTCGATGATCGGCGTGGGGACGAACCGGCCGTCCTCGTCGCGCAGCGCGCCGATCATGGGGATGATCACGGTGTCGGGCAGCGTCGCCATCTTCAGCGCCGAGCCGACCTGCTTCAGCATCTGGGCGGCACGCAGGCCGCCAGAGATTCCGCCGTAACTGACGATGCCGAGCGCCTTGCGCGCCCACTCGGTGGACAGGTAGTCGATGGCGTTCTTCGTCGCCGCATTCAGCGCGTAGTTGTACTCCGGGATGACGAAGACATAGGCATCCCCCCGCTCGATCGTGGCGCTCCACGCCTTGGTGTGCTCGTGCTGGTAGGCGCGCAGACGCGGGTGGTGGGGTTCGTCCATCAGCGGCAGGCCGACCTCGGCGAGGTCGAGGACCTCGATCTCGAAGCGGTCGTCGTCACGCGCCCGCTCAGCGAACCATTCCGCGACGGCGCCTCCGGCGCGACCCGGGCGGGTGCTGCCGATGATGATCTGCAGCAGGGGCTTCGTCACAATGTTCTCCATTCGTGGGCGTTCTATTCTGTCGGTCTCATTCACGCGACACAGTGTCTCGTGAAATGACCGTAACGAAACTGAGCATGCACGGCGACTGTTCGTCTACCCTGACCTCATGGCCACCCTTCGCGACCTCCACAAACAGCAGACCCGCAAGCTCCTGATGGAGACCGCGCTCGAGCTGTTCCAGTCCAAGGGCTATGCCCCCACGACCATCGACGACATCGCCGGCACCGCGGGCACCACCCGCACCACGTTCTACCTGCACTTCTCCTCGAAGTCGCAGCTGATGAGCGAGCTGATTACCGAGGTTGACGCGATCCTCACCGCGATCGACGACCCGCCACTCGATGTAGTGGTCGAGCTGGGGCGCCGCGACCAGGTCGAGCAGTGGCTGAACAGCAAGTTCGACCAGTGGCCGGTGATCCGCCCCTACCTGATGGCGGCCGACCAGGCATCAGGCGAGCCTGAGGTAGCCGCCGCCATCGAGAAATGGTTCGAGCACGTGGCGGAGGCGATGGAATCCGGCCTCGATCGTGCCGGGCGGTTCGAGCAGCACACCCGCAGAATCCGCTGCATTCTGGCGTTCGGTCAGTTCGAGTACCTCTCGCGCCGCTGGTTCCGCGTCGGCTGGGTGGTTCCGCGCGAGATCTGCCTGCAGACGCTCACCGACGCCTGGTGCCATCTGCTCGTCGACGACAGCACGCCAGCAAGCGACACGACCCTACGAGAGTTCACTGGCCGCGACACCAACTGAGTGAGTCGTGGATGCCACGCCTGGGTACAAGCAGCCATTCGAAAGCCTGTAAGATTTCGGGAGGCCTGTACGCAGGCCGCCCGGAGAATTCGCCTAGTGGCCTATGGCGCACGCTTGGAAAGCGTGTTGGGTGCAAGCCCTCGGGGGTTCGAATCCCCCATTCTCCGCCACATTCCTTCCTCACCGCGAGCGCGGCCTAATCGGCCCACCGTTGCCGCCGCGGCTGGCGCGCTCGGCCGTTTTCGCCGCGCTCGATCGGCCAGACCCTGCGCGGGGGGGCGTCACCGCCGCTTCAGGGTGCCGAAGATGCCCCGGAGCACCTCGCGCACCATCGTCTTGCCGAGCTGCGAGCCGAGCACGTCGCCGACCGGGTTCGACGGACGGCTGGTGGTGCGCCGCGTCGTTGAGGTTCGGGATGTCGTGCGCTTCTCGGCCCGCTCCCATTCGCGTTGCGCTTTCTCGTAGTCGGCCTGCGCCTTCGCCCGCGCTTGAGCCTCGGCGGCCGCCGACTTCTCGGCCTGCTCCCGGGCTTCCTCCGCGGCATCCGCTTCTGCGGCCGCGTTCATCCGCGCCGCGAGGATCTCGCGCGCCGACTCCCGGTCGATCGCCGTGCCGTACTCGGCCAGCAGCGGACTCGCGTTCACGGTTGCGGCGATGGTCGCGGCATCCGTCGGCTCCATCGAGCCTTGCGGCGCCCGCAGCCGCGTCCAGGCCACCGGGCTCGGCGCGCCCTTCTCGTTCATCACCGTGACGATCGCCTCACCGGTCGCGAGCGACGTGAGCACCTCACCGAGGTCGTACCCGCTGGTCGGGTAGGTCGACACGGTGGCGCGCAAAGCCTTCGCGTCATCCGGAGTGTGCGCCCGCAGTTGGTGCTGCACCCGACTGCCGAGCTGAGCGAGCACGTCGTTCGGCACGTCCTTCGGCGTCTGGGTGACGAAGAAGATGCCGACGCCCTTCGACCGGATCAGCCGCACGGTCTGCACGATCGAGGCGATGAAGTCCTTCGAGGCGCCCGAGAACAGCAGGTGCGCCTCGTCGAAGAAGAACACCAGCTTGGGCTTGTCGGTGTCGCCGACCTCGGGCAGGTCGTTGAACAGGTCGGCGAGCAGCCACATCAGAAAGGTGGAGAACAGCGCCGGCTGATCGCGCACGCTCGGCACCTCGAGCAGGCTGACGATGCCGCGGCCGTCGGCGGCGGTGCGCAGGAACTGCGCGGTGTCGATCTCGGGCTCACCGAAGAACACGTCGGCGCCCTGGTCGGCGAAGGTGATCAGCTCGCGCAGGATCACGCCAACGGTCGCACTGGACAGCCCGCCGAGGTTCTTCAGCTCGGCCTTGCCGTCGTCACTGGTGAGGAAGCTGAGCACGCTGCGGAGGTCGGCGAGATCGAGCAGCGGCAGCCCGGCCTGGTCGGCGTAGTGGAAGACAAGGCCGAGACTCGACTCCTGTGTTTCGTTCAGCCCGAGCACCTTGCTCAGCAGCAGCGGACCGAAGCTGGAGATCGTGGCGCGAATCGGGATGCCGGCGCCGATGCCGCCTAGGGAGTAGAACTCGGTCGGGGCCGCGGCCGGTGCCCAGTCCTGGCCGATGCTGGCGGTACGCGCGGTCAGCTTCGGATTGGGTTGCCCCGGTGTCGCGATCCCGGAGAGGTCGCCCTTGATATCTGCCGCGAACACCGGAACACCGTTGGCGCTGAGCTGCTCGGCGAGCACCTGCAGCGTCTTGGTCTTGCCGGTTCCGGTGGCACCGGCGACCAGACCGTGGCGGTTGGTCATCGCGATCGGGATACGTACCGGCACGTCCGCGAGCGGTTCGCCATTGACGAGCGCACCCATTTCCAGCGCGGGGGCGGCGAAGGCGTAACCGGCTTGGATGGTGTCGATCTGCTCCGCAGAGAGGGGACCGGATGTCGCGGACGACTCAGGTACCGCGGCATCCGTTGGCGTGGCCGTGGCCGCATCCGTCGGTGTCTTAGCCGCATCCTCGGCCGCTTTCAACGCCTGCTGCGCTTCTTCGAGCGCCTTCTTTGCCGCCTCGACTGCGGCTGCCGCATCCGTCATGGGCTCACCCTACCGACGTGACACGATGAGCGCCGGGGAAATTCACGAGCGCCGCGGCAATGCCCACGGCGCTCGCGAGTTATGCGGCGCTCGACCGCCGCGGTGGCTGAGCTCGACGAAGGCGAGCGATTACCGCGCCAGCCGGTCCTCTATACCCCAGGGCTGGCCGTAGCCGCCGTTCGCGACCGGGCGGGCCATCAGCTCGAGGTATGGATCGGCGTCGAACGCCTCCGGGCCGAGCACTCCGATGCCCGACCACACGCCGCCGGCCAGCAGTTCGAGCGCGATCACCGGGTTCAGGGCGGTCTGCCACACCACGCACTGCGCCTCGTACTCGGCCATCGTCCACTCGTTGTCGCTGACGTGATAGAGGTACACCTCGCGCGGCTCACCCTGCGGATCACGCCCCGTCACCCAGACGCCGGCACAGGTCTTGCCGGTCATCCGCGGGCCGATGGTGGCGGGGTCAGGCAACGCGGCGGCGACCAGGTCGCGCGGTGCCACCTCGACCGGGCCGTTCGCCGAGCGCACTCGGATCGGCGTGGTGGAGTCGAGCCCGAGCTGATGCAGGGTCTTCAGGATCCCGATGAACTCGTCACCGAGGCCGTACTTGAAGGTGACCCGGTTCGCGTTGAGCACGCGAGGCATCAGCAGCACCTCCTCGTGTTCCACGTTCACGCACTCCACCGGGCCGATGCCCTCCGGAAACTCGAATACCTCGGGTTCGGAGAACGGCGGTGTCGTGTACCAGCCGCGGTCCTTCTCCCACACCACGGGTGGGTTCAGGCACTCCTCGATTGTGGTCCAGATGCTGAAGGACGGGGCGAAGATCTCGGCACCCATCTCATCGCGCACCACCAGGTTCGCGCCGTCCCGCGTGCCCAGTTCGTCGATCTCGCCGAACAGATGGTCGGCCGCGTACCGGGCGAAGACGTCGCTGAGCCCCGGCTCGACGCCCATCCCGAGCAGCGCGAGCCGGCCGGCCTTTTCCCAGTCCGGAGCCTGCTCGAACTGGTCGTCGCCCAGCTTGATCCCGGTCTGGGCGTACGGATCGGTGCGGTGCGGTTCAGACAGGCTCATCGCCATGTCGAGGTAGTCGGCGTCCGCGGCGAGTGCTCCCGCGAAAATGGTCGGCACGAACTTCGGCTCCACCGCGTTCACCACGTGGGTCGCCTGGTGCGCCCGGGCCACCGCTTCCACGCTGTCAGGGTCGGAGGCATCAATCCTCGCCGCCACGAAGCGGCCGTGCTGTGCGCCGTGGCGAGCCTCAACCCAGGCGATGGTGCGCTCGGCCCGGGCCAGGTCGTAGTCGCTGACAACCATCACCTCGAAGAAGTCGCGTCGCGCCGCAATCTTGGCAATCGCGTCGCCGACGCCACCCGCACCCACCAGAAGTATCCGCATGCCGCGACGCTACCGGCGGCGCAATGGCCGCGCCAGAGCACGGTCGGAATGCCGCGCCAGAGCACGGCCGCGTGGCCGCGCGAGCGCAGCCCCGTCACCGGTGTCTTCGGCCCGCGGCTTCCTGCTGCAGCTTGGCGGCCAACGGGGCCCACACGATCACCGCGACCGCGGCCCCGAGCAGCAGCCCACCCACCGTGTCACTCAGCCAGTGGGCACCCAGATAGGTGCGGCTCAGCAGCATCAACACGGTGTACACCGCGCCCGCGAACCACACCCAGGTGCGCGCGAAAATGAAGCCAAGCGACACCGCCATGGTCGCCGCGTTCGCTACATGCCCCGAGGGGAATGAACCGTAGTCGGAGGTCACCAGCATGTCGAGAGGTCGGGCTCGGCCAAAGATCTCCTTGAGCAACTGCACCAGCGCCACGCTCACCCCGGCCGCCACACCGTAGTACAGCGCCCCCCAGAATCGGCGGACCAGGCAGAGCGCCACGATGGTGCCAACCGGCACGATGATTGCGGCGAAGAGCCCGCCGCCGAGAAAGTTCATCACCAGCGAGGGAACGTCCCAGATCGGGTTCCGATGCTCGAGGATTTCCTCCATCCACTCGTCGTCGATCAAGTTCGACGTTCGGGCGGCGACCAGCGCTCCGCCGGCGATCACAAGCAGCACCGCGACGAGTCCGCTGATCAGCGGCCAGCGTCGCGAAACCTTCCGCGCCCGCCGTTCGCTCTGCGTCATGCGCCAACGCTACCGGGGCGCCGGGATCCGTCGTGTCTCGATCACCTTGGCCAGCCACATGCCGCTGTCTTTCACGGTGCGCTCCTGCGAGCGGTAGTCCACGTGCACGATGCCGAATCGGCGCGAGTAGCCGTACGCCCACTCGAAGTTGTCAAACAACGACCAGACCAGGTAGCCCCGCAGGTCGACGCCCTGCTGCATCGCCCGATGCGCGGCGCTGAAGTGACGCACCAGGTAGTCGACCCGCCGTTCATCGTGCACGCGCCCGTTGCGCACCTCATCGTCGAAGGCGGCCCCGTTCTCGGTGATCATCAGCGGCAGGTCGGGGAATTGCTGGTGCAGCGAGACCAGCATGTGCTCGAGCCCGCTCGGCACGATGTCCCAGCCCATCGCGGTGCGCGGATTCTGACGCTCGAGGAACTCCACGTCCTCGGCGGATGGCCACTCCGACATTGCCATCTCGACCCGCGACCGCAAAGTCGGCTCCGTCCGCAGGCGCACGGTTCGCGCGGTGTAGTAGTTCACTCCCAGTATGTCGATCGGCTGATGGATGAGCTCAAGGTCGCCCGGTCGCACGAAAGACCAGTCGGTGATGGCACGAGTGTCGCGCAGCAGGTCATCGGGGTACTCACCGCGAAGCATGGGGCCGGTGAACGCCCGATTGCCGATCGCATCCAACCGGCGGATCGCCTCCGGCGACGTGTCGTCGTCGCCTTCGAAAACGTGCAAGTTCAGGGTCACCGAGAACTGCGGGTCGTTCTTCACCACCGGCCGCAGCGCCTGCAGCGCGCGCCCGTGGGCCAGGTTGAGGTGATGCACCGCCGTGAATGCGGCCACCGGCTCCCTGCGACCCGGCGCGTGCACGCCGGATGCGTAGCCGAGGAACGCCGAGCACCATGGTTCGTTCAGCGTGGTCCAGGCCTGCACCCGATCACCGAGCCGCTCCCCCATGATGTGCGCGTACTCGGCGAAGCGGTACGCGGTGTCTCGGTTCGCCCAGCCATCCGCGCTTTCCAGCGCCTGGGGCAGATCCCAGTGATACAGCGTCGCGATCGGACGGATGCCGCGGGCCAGCAGCCCGTCAACCAGACGCTCGTAGAACCCGAGCCCCTTCTCGTTGGCCTTGCCTCGACCGTTTGCCTGGATCCGCGGCCAGGCGATCGAGAACCGGTACGCCTCCAGGCCGAGCTTCCCCATCAGATCGAGGTCGCTCTCCAGCCGGTGATAGTGGTCGTCCGCGACATCCCCGGTGTCACCGTTCTCCACCTTGCCTGGCGTGCGGCTGAAGATGTCCCAGATCGACGGCCCGCGTCCGTCCTCCTGCGTCGCCCCCTCCACCTGATACGCCGCCGTGGCCGAGCCGATCACGAAGTCCTTCGGAAACTCGGCGCCGAAATCGCGGTATTCGGTGGGTGCGTCAGTCATTCGTGGAACCTCTCCATGGCCGTGGCGGCATCGGTCGAGACTAACCCCCCATCGAACCGGTCACCGGTCGGCCAAAGTGTATGGTGTCACTCGTGACGGGCCTCAACAGGATGCCGGGCTCCCAGACTTCACTGCGTGAAGCCAACCGGGCCCGGATTGTCGACGCCCTGAAACAGCACGGTCGACTCACCCAGGTGGAGCTTGCCGGGGTCACCGGGCTGTCGCCGGCAACCGTCTCCAACATCGTCAAAGAGCTCTCCGGCTCGGGTGTGCTGCACACCGCCATCACCTCTCGCAGCGGCCGCCGGGCCACCCAGGTGCGGCTGGCCCGCCGGCTCGGGCTGGTCGCGGGGCTGCATTTCTCCACCCGGCACCTGCGGGTGGCGATCGCGGATGTCGCGGGCACCATCGTTGCCGAACACCACGTTCCGCTCGCCGCCGACCACCGCCACGACAGCGAACTGGACCGCGCCGCCCTGCTCATCACCGACATGCTCGAGACGCTCGGCGCCACCCGCGACGAGTTGCTCGCCATCGGCTTGGGCCTGCCCGCCCCGATTGACCCCTCCACCGGCATGATCTCCACGCTCGGGCTGATGCGCGGCTGGGAGGGGGTCCGCGTCGACGAGGCCTTCCGCAGCCGGATCAAACGCCCGGTGTACGTGGACAGTGAGGCGAACCTCGGCGCGCGCGCCGAACTGCACAGTGGGGCCGCCCGGGGAGCACGCGGCGCCGCTTACATCCGCGCCGGGCACGTGATCAGCGCCGGCCTGATCATCGATGGCACCATCTTCCGCGGCGTGACCGGCAAGGCCGGCCAGATCGGCCACATCACGATCGACGAGAACGGTCCGATCTGCCGCTGCGGCAGCCGTGGCTGCCTCGACATGTTCGCCTCCGGACCCGCGCTGCTCGACCTGTTCCGCGCGGATCCGGGCATGCGGCGACTGCAAGACCTGCTGCAGCGCGCCGAGTCGGGTGACGCCAGCAGCCAGCGTGTGATCGCCGACGCCGGTCGACACATCGGCATCGCGGCGGCCAGCCTCAGCAACCTGTTCGACCCGCAGGTGATCATCATCGGCGGCGAGCTCGCCCAGACCGGTGAGACCCTGCTCGCCCCGTTGCGGCACGCGCTGGAGCGCTCGGTGTTGGCCGGTCACTCGGGATGGCCGCGCGTCGTGCAGTCCCAGCTCGGCGAGAAGGCTGAGCTGATCGGATGCCTCGCCCTGGCGATCGAACAGGCTGAGTTGAGCGCCCTCCCGCCGGTGGCATTCTTGAGCGAAGATCCGGCCTTGCGTTCGGAAGCTAACGCCTGAGTTTCGATTGCCCGCCTGCTTGCGTTCAAGTGTTGACGGCAATGAACACGGGTGCCACACTCAGGATCATCCGCCACTGTGGGCGGCCTGATGAGAGGGCACCTCAATGATGAGACGCACCAAGACACTCACAGCGATTGCGATCGGATCCCTCCTCGCAACCGGCGCTCTGACCGCCTGCGCATCCAATGGCGGCGACGGAGGCGGCGACGGAGGCGGCGACGGAGGCGGGGACGGCAGCGACGGCACCATCGGCCTGCTCCTTCCCGAGTCCAAGACCTCGCGCTACGAGGCATTCGACCGTCCGCTGTTCGAGGCCAGGGTCGCGGAACTCGGTAACTTCGAGGTTTTGTACTCGAACGCCGACCAGGATGCGGCGAAGCAACAGCAACAGGCGGAATCCGCCCTCGCATCCGGCGTCGACGTGCTCGTGCTCGACCCGGTTGACGCCGAGGCGGCCGTCAGCATCGTCAACGAGGCGAGCGGCCAGGGCGTTCCCGTCGTGTCGTACGACCGACTGGTAGCCGGCGGCGACCTGGCCTACTACATCTCCTTCGACAACGAGCAGGTCGGTGTACTCCAGGGCGAAGCGCTCACCGAGAAGCTGGGCGGCACCGGCAGCATCATCATGGTTAACGGGTCGCCGACCGACGGCAACGCGGCGCAGTTCAAGCAGGGCGCGCACAGCGTGATCGACGACAGCGGGGTCACGGTTCTCGCCGAGTTCGACACCCCCGACTGGAGCCCGGATAAGGCGCAGGAGTGGGTGGCCGGTCAGCTGACGCAGTTCGCCGGTCAGATCAACGGGGTCTATGCGGCGAACGACGGCACAGCCGGCGGCGCGATCGCGGCCATGAAGGCAGCGAACGTCACCCCGTGGCCGATCGTGACCGGCCAGGACGCCGAGCTCGCTGGCATCCAGCGCATCGTCGCCGGAGACCAGTTCATGACCGTTTACAAGGCGATTAAGGCGGAGGCCGAACTGGCTGCGGAGGTTGCCGTGAAGCTGGCGCAAGGGGAGACTGTGGAAGGAGACACCGATACTGATGGTGTTCCGACGACGCTGCTCACCCCCGTCGTCGTCACTGTTGACAACATCATGGACACGGTCGTCGCTGACGGGTTCTTCACCGTCGACGACATCTGCACCGCTGAGTACGCGGACGCTTGCGCCGCAGCAGGCATCCAGTAACCCTGCGGACGGTTGGCCGGGCGTCCGCACGGGCCCCGGCCATCCGATCGTTCACCGACCTCACATGAGAAGAGCACGACGATGACAATGCTGTCACCCCAGGATGTGAACGTCACATCCGCGCAGGAGCCGCTGCTGTCACTGGAAGGCATCAGCAAGCGTTTCGGAGCCGTCCAGGCGCTGAGCGACATCGGGATGGACGTCCACGCCGGTGAAGTGGTCGCCATCGTCGGCGACAACGGCGCCGGCAAGTCGACGCTGATCAAAGTTCTCGCCGGCGTACACCCACAGGACACCGGCACCATCGACTTCGACGGGTCGCGCGTGCACATCGCCAGCCCGGCGGACTCCCGCAAACTGGGGATCGCCACCGTGTTCCAGGACCTCGCCCTCTGCGACAACCTCGATGTGGTGGCGAACCTGTGGCTGGGCCGCGAGCTCACCCACCAGGCCACCCTCAACGAGGTGGATATGGAGAAGCGATCCTGGTCGCTGCTGCGCGAGTTGAGCGCCAAGATCCCGTCGGTGCGCACGCCCGTGGCATCCCTCTCCGGCGGCCAGCGACAGACCGTGGCCATCGCCCGGTCCTTGATCGGCGAGCCGCGCGTCGTGATTCTCGACGAGCCGACTGCCGCGCTGGGTGTCGCCCAGACCGCGGAGGTGCTCAACCTGATCGAGCGGCTGCGCGAACGCGGGCTCGGCGTCATCCTGATCAGCCACAACATGGCCGACGTGCTTGCGGTGGCCGACCGCGTGGTCGTGCTGCGCCTCGGTCGCAACAACGGTGAGTTCCGGGTCTCGGAGGTGACCAGCGAAGACATCATCGCCGCCATCACCGGCGCGACCGACAACGCGGTCACCAGACGAGCGGCCGGTCGGCCGAAGCCGTCAGACGCAGCGGATGTCGCCGACACGCCGGATATCGCAGACACCGCGGATGTCGCGGACACCACACCCCCACCCGCTTCAACTCCGACGGAGGACCAACCATGACCGCGACGCGGGATGAAACCGGCAGCAGCGTCGCTGCCGACCTGCAAGACGAGCGACTGATTCAGCACGCTGGGTTCCGAGGTAGCGTCCGTGCCACGATGACCCGCGTGCGGGGCGGCGATCTCGGATCGTTGCCGGTCATCATCGGCGTCATCGTCATCTGGGCGGTCTTCCAGTTGCTGAACGACAACTTCCTGTCCAGCACCAACCTGGTCAACCTCACCCTGCAGTGCGCGGCGGTCGGCACCATCGCGATCGGCATCGTCCTGGTGCTGCTGCTCGGCGAGATCGACCTATCGGTCGGGTCGGTTAGCGGCCTGTCGGCGGCCATCCTCGCGGTCTCCTTCGTGCAGTTGGGCTGGCCGCTTCCGCTCTCGATCCTCGCCTCGCTCGTCGCCGGCGTCCTGATCGGCCTGCTCTACGGGTTCCTGTACACCCGGTTCGGTGTGCCCAGCTTCGTGATCACGTTGGCAGGGCTCCTCGGATTCCTCGGTCTGCAGCTCTGGGTGCTCGGCGACACGGGCTCGATCAACATCCCGTTCGAATCCTGGATCGTGCAGTTCGCGCAGCAGATGTTCCTGCCCGCCTGGCTGTCTTACGTGCTGGTGGTCTTGGCGGCGCTGATCTACGTTGCCACGGCCTACGTGCAGTCCCGCCGGCGCACCAGCGCCGGACTGTCCGCGCAATCGATGACCACGATCCTGCTGCGCGCGGGCGGCCTGGTCGTGCTGCTCGGCGTTGCAGCCTGGTACCTGAATCAGACCCGCGGCGTAGGGCTGATGTTCCTGCTGTTCCTGATCCTGGTCGTGGTGATGAACTTCTTCCTCACCAAGACCCGGTGGGGGCGCTCGGTGTACGCGGTCGGCGGCAGCGTCGAGGCCGCCAGGCGCGCGGGCATCCGCGTCAACCGGGTGTACGTGTCGGTGTTTGTGCTGTGCTCCACGTTCGCGGTGGTCGGCGGGCTGCTCGCGGCGGCCCGACTCGGCTCGGCGAATCAGGGCAGCGGTGGCGGTGACACCAACCTGAACGCGATCGCCGCGGCCGTCATCGGCGGGGCGAGCCTGTTCGGTGGACGCGGGTCGGCGTACTCTGCACTGCTCGGCATCGTGGTGATCCAGTCGATCTCGTCTGGCCTGACCCTGCTGAACCTCGACTCCTCGGTGCGCTACATGATCACCGGGGTGGTGCTGCTGCTGGCGGTCATCATCGATTCGCTGTCGCGGCGTTCCCGCGCCGTCTCCGGACGCGGTTAGCCGCGCCCGGGGCTTGTGGCGCTTGCGGCTCCACTGCCGCCAGCGCCGCACAAACGTGCGAGCGCCGCAGTTATTGCTGCGGCGCTCGTGTGTTTCTGCGGCGCTCGTTCGCCTGACCGGTTCGGGGCAGCTTCGCGAATGCGCGCACCGGGAACGTGCCGAACCGCTCGACCCTGGGCGGCGTTGCGGTGAACAGGCTGCCGGTCGGCGGCAGCGCGGCGAGGCCGGTCAGGTGCTCCACCACGTGGACACCGGCGGCGAGCAGTTCACTGTGCGCCGGCCGTGCCCCGCCCGACGTCGGCTCGGCGTCGTCGAGGTTCAGCGAGTCGATCCCCACCAGCAGCACACCCTGCTCGACCAGGTAGCGGGCGCCCTCCTCGGTCAGGAAGGGAGCGTCGTGCGCGTAGGCCGGCTGGCCGAAGTGGCGGTCCCAGCCGGTGTGCAAAAGCACCGCGCGCCCGGCCAGATCCCGATCGGAGAAGACGGATGCCGGGATGCCCCGGTCGAGCGAATCCTGCAGGTGGAACACTTCCGCCGGCAGGTCCACGAGCGTCTCGAGTGGCAGGCCGGCGAGATCCGCGTCCTTCTCGTAGCGATGGAACGGGCTGTCCAGGTAGGTGCCGGTGTTGCCGATCATGGTGATCAGGTCCAGGGCGAACTGGGTGCCCTCGGCGTACTTGCTGATCGACTGCTCGCGGGTCAGGTGCGGCGTGAACACCGGCGCTGGCAGCCCCGGGTAGGTGACGAGCGCCTCGCGAATGACATGGCTCAGTTCCACGAAGCGCGGCACGCTGGTCTGCGCTGCGGTCGCCTCGGCCCCGGCCGTCTCAATCCCCCGGGTGCCGCGGTGCTGCTCCTCGACAACGCGTAGGTTCCGGATGTCGGTGCGCCGAATCAGCGCGAGTCCGAGGTGTTGCACGAACAGGCGGCCGACGAGCGCGGCATCCGCCTCGGGCGACGGCAGGTCGATCCGAAACTCCTCGGCGGTGAGGCTTCCGCCGTTGGTGAACTCGACCGTTGCGTCGAAGTGGGCTCGGTGCTCGGTCACGGGATCTCCTCGGCTGCCGGGGCTCGAGACATCCGGCGTCTCTGCAGATACTAACGACGGCCGCCAGACCGCAAAGCGGGAATCATCCCAGCGGCGGATGCGCCGGCCCGCGACATCCGTAAGCTTAAATCATGATTAAAGCTGAAGGACTTTCCAAACGCTACGGCGCCAAGACCGCCGTTGACGGCATCAGTTTCACCGTCAAACCGGGCATGGTCACGGGGTTCCTCGGGCCGAACGGTGCCGGCAAATCGACCACGATGCGCATGATCGTCGGGCTCGACCGCCCGACTTCGGGCAGCGTCATCGTCAACGGCAAGCCATACGCCCAACACACCGCACCCCTTCGGGAGGTCGGCGCCCTGCTCGACGCGAAGGCCATCCACACCGGCCGCAGCGCCTACAATCACTTGCTCGCCATGGGTGCGACACACGGTATCGGCAAGGCCCGCGTGCGTGAGGTCATCGGCCTCACCGGGCTTGAGTCGGTCGCCGGCAAGCGAGTCGGCGGTTTCTCGCTCGGCATGGGCCAGCGCCTCGGCATCGCCGCGGCACTGCTCGGAGACCCGGCGACCCTCATCCTCGACGAACCCGTCAACGGCCTCGATCCCGAGGGAGTCATGTGGGTGCGCAATCTCGCCCGGCATCTCGCCAACGAGGGCCGCACCATCTTCCTCTCCTCGCACCTGATGAGCGAGATGGCCCTCACCGCCGACCATCTCATCGTGCTGGGCCGCGGCCGCATCATCGCCGACGCTCCCGTCGCCGAGATCCTCGCCGCCGCCACGCGCACCGCGGTGCGGCTGCGGAGCCCGCGCGCCGATCAACTCGCCCAGTTGCTGCAGGGGCCCGACGTATCAATCACCGCAATGGAGAACGGCGTACTGAGCGTCACCGGCCTGACCGCCGAGGTCATCGGCGACGCCGCGGTCGCGGCGGGCATAGCCCTGCATGAGCTCACGCCCGTCGCCGCATCGCTCGAGGAGGCTTACATGGAACTCACCCGCGACGACGTGGAGTACCACGCTGGCGGCACGAACGCGCCCGACTCCGCGACCACCGCTACCGCCGAGGAGGTCGCTCGATGAGCACCCCAATCACCGCACCGCGCCCCTCCGCTCACCTGACAACCGGCGGCATCCTCCGCTCCGAGTGGATCAAGTTGCGCTCCGTGCGCTCCACGATCTGGTCGTACGGGATCATCGTGGTGGTGTCTGTGGGAATGGCGCTCCTGCTGTCGTCGACGATCGACTTCGGCGGCCAGACTCCGCCCCCCGAAGCGCATCAGATCCTGGCGCTTCAGACCGCCACGTTCGGCATCTACATGGGTCAGCTCATCGTGGCGGTGCTGGGCGTGCTGGTCATCAGCGGCGAGTATGCCACCGGCATGATTCGGTCGACGCTGACGGCGGTGCCCAAGCGCATCCCGGCGCTCGCGGCCAAGACGTTCGTGTTGTTCGTCGCGACGTTCCTCCTCGGCCTGGTGAGCACCTTCGGCGCTCTCCTGGTGGCGCTCCCGATCCTCGCTGGCAAGGGCATCGAAGTAGACCTCACCGCGCTGGCCGGCAATCTCGTTCTCGCCTCGGTCTACCTCGCGCTCGTCGCGGTGTTCGCATTGGGGCTCGGCAGCATTCTGCGCAGCAGCGCAGGCGGAATCGCCGCGGCGCTCGGTGTCATCTTGCTGTTGCCGACCATCTTCCAGGTGGTCGCCGGACTCACCGGCGCCCAATGGGCAATCGACATGATGCCTTACCTGTTCTCCACCGCGGGGACCGGCATGTTCACGCCGACAATCGAGGGCGCCGAGGGGCTGCTGCAGTGGCAGTCCGCGCTCGTAGTCGTGGCCTGGGCCGCCGTGTCGCTCGTCGGTGGCGCGCTGCTGCTGAAGAGGCGCGACGCGTAGCCAACCGAATAGGCGATGCTCCCGCGGCCGGTGATACCGGTCGCGGGGGCATTTTGTGCCCGAGCACTATCGGGCTCGCGACATCCGGCGTCTCTGCACGATACCGACGATGATCGCGGCGATCGCAAGGATCGCCGCTATCGCGAGGTTCGGACCGGCGAGCACGGCGAGTCCGGCAACGAGCAAGACGGACGTCGCGGCGAACCACCAGCCGAGGCTGAACCGGTCGAGCAGTCGAAGCGCCGCCACCATGCCGAGCGCGTACACGCCGACGATCGAGCTGGTCTGCACCAGGATGAACGGGGTCAGGTCGAAGTTGCTCGCCACCAGCAGGCTGAAGTTCACGGCGGTCAGCGCCCCCACCACCGCGAGCGATCGGCGGGGCACACCGCCGGGCTCGGCGCCGCTGCCGAGGAATCTCGGCAGGTCGCCGTCACGGCCGAGGGAGGCGCCGAGCTTCGAGAAGGCCGCCAGGTAGGTGTTCAGCACGCCGATCGAGACCAGGCCTGCCACCACCGCGACCAACAGCGGTCCGGCGCCCGGCGCCGTGACCGCGATCAGGTCGACGAGCGGCACGCGGCTGGTTCCGGCGTCGTCGCCGAGCACGCCGACGGTGACCACCTGCAGGGCGAGGTACGCGGCGCCGACCACGATGATCGCGATCGCCGTGGCGATGGGGATGGTGCGCCGCGGGTTGCGGAACTCCGCGGCGATGTGGGTGACAGCCTCCCAGCCGGCGAACGCCCAGACGAACAGGCTGACCACGGTACCGACCGGCGCCCAGCCGTGCGGCGCGAATGGGCTGAAGTTCGCCGCGTCGGTCGCCGGCGCGGCCAGCGCGACCACCCCGATCACGAGCACGAGCAGCGCGGCGGTGACCGCGAACTGCACGCTGCCTGACACCCGCACCCCGAAGCTGTTCGCGAGGAATGGCGGTGCGAGGATCGCCAGCGCGACCACGCCGACCCAGCCCCGGTCGGCTCCGAGCAGCGCAATGACGTACTCGGCGCCGAGCACGCCGACGATGGGGATGCCCATGCTCACGCCGAAATAGAACCAGTACCCGGCGGTGCGGGCGGCGGTGGCGCCGAGCGCGCGGCGGACGAAGGTGGCGACGCCCCCGGCGTCCGGGTGCCGGGCGGCGAGAGCGGCGAACGCTCCCGCGAGCGGCACAGACATCAGCAGCACCGCGGCGACCCCGACCAGCGACGCCGGGCCGGCGGCACTGGCGGCGAGCGCCGGCAGCACCAGGATGCCACTGCCGAGCACGGACGCGATGTACAACGAGGAGGCGCGCAGGATGCCGAGGCCTGAGGTGGCGACGGGGGCCGTGGTTGTGGTCACCCGTCTACTCTGCACCGGCAGGAACGCGACATCCATCGATAATCTGCCACACGGTGGCCGCTTCGCGCCAACGCGATGAGCGCCGCCGAGGGCCGCAGGCCGCCGGGCGCCGGGCGCGGCCAAAGCGGCCGAACGACGGCGCCGCGGCGAGCGCGCTCGGCCGTTTCCGCAGCGCTCGGCGATGGGCGAAGCGGAAGCGGGCCGAGCAGCCGAGCGCGGTCCCGCTAGGCCAGCCGGTCGAGCGCCCCGGTCACGTCGGCCAGCAGGTCGTCGATGCCCTCGATGCCGACCGAGAGCCGCACCACATTCTCGGGCACGGCCAGCTCGGTGCCCTTCACCGAGGCGTGGGTCATCTCCGAGGGGTAGCTGATCAGCGACTCCACGCCGCCGAGCGACTCCGCCAGCTGGAACACGCTGGTGCCCTCCGCGAACTTCTTCGCCGCGGCCGGGCCACCGCGCAACGCAACGGACAGCATGCCGCCGAACGAGCGCATCTGCTTCGCGGCGATCTCGTGGCCGGGGTGCGATTCGAGGCCCGGGTAGAACACCGTCTCGACCGCCGGATGCGGCTGCACGGCTTCCGCGATCGCCTGCGCGTTCTCGGAGTGCCGGTCCATCCGCACGGCCAGCGTCTTGATGCCGCGGACGGTCAGCCAGGCCTCCATCGGCGAGGACACCGCTCCGGCGCCGAACTGCAGGAAGCCCACCTTCTCGGCGATCTCCTCGTCGCTGGTGACGACGGCGCCGCCGAGCACGTCGGAGTGGCCGCCCAAGTACTTGGTGGTGGAGTGCACCACCACGTCGGCGCCGAACGACAGCGGCTGCTGCAGGTATGGCGACGCGAAGGTGTTGTCGACCACGACGATCGCACCGGCCTCATGGCCGATCGCCACCAGCGCGGCGATGTCGGTAATCTTCATCAGCGGGTTGCTCGGGGTCTCCAGCCAGAGCACGCGGGTCTTGCCCGGGCGGATCGCGGCGCGCGCGGCATCCGGGTTGCTCATCTCGGCGGTGGAGAGCTCCACTCCCCACGGCACATGCATCCGGTTCACCAGCCGGTGGGTGCCGCCGTACACGTCGTTGCCCATCAGCACGTGATCGCCGGGCTTCAGGATGGCCCGCAGCAGCGCGTCTTCGGCGGCCAGTCCCGAGGCGAAGCTGAACGCGTGGGTGCCGCCCTCGAGTGAGGCGAGCAGGGTCTGCAGCGAGTCGCGGGTGGGGTTGCCGCCGCGGGCGTACTCGTAGCCGCCGCGGAATCCGCCGATACCGTCCTGCACGAACGTGGAGGACAGGTAGATCGGTGGAACCACGGCGCCGGTGGTCGGGTCGAACTCCTGGCCGGCGTGGATCGCGCGGGTGCTGAAGTCGTGGTCGGTGGTGTTGTCGCGGGTGTCAGTCATTTCAGGTCCTTATGCGGTATCGGAAATTCAGCAAGCTGGGTCAGTGGGGGCGGTTGTCGTGCCCCAACATCGGTTTCCGGGCGCCGGGTGCTGAATTTTCGACAGCGGATGTCGCGGACCGGTCATTCGCGACTCCTCACAGTTCCGCCAGCCACCGGTCGCGCCTTACGCCGACAGGTAGGCGAGCAGGTCGTGCCGGGTGAGCACCCCGGCCGGTTTGCCGTCGGCCACCACGAGTAGGGCATCGGCGGAGCTCAGCGCCGTGCGCGCCGCGCCCAGCGTCTCGTTCACGCCGATCAGCTTCAGCGGCGGGCCGACGAAGGTGTCCAGCGCGTCCGTCATCTTCGCCTTGCCACTGAAGATCGACTCGAGCAGGGAGCGCTCGTCGACCGCGCCGATGACCTCGCCCATCACGACCGGCGGTTCGGCCGACAGCACGGGCATCTGCGACACGTCGTACTCGGTCATGATGCCGATGACGTCGTGCAGGGTGTCGCTCGGGTGCGCGTGCACCAGGTCGGGCAGCTTGCCGGTCTTGGCGCTCAGCACGTCGCCGACCGTGCGGTCTTCCGAGGGCGCGGAGAAGCCGTACGACTGCATCCACTTGTCGTTGAAGATCTTGCCGAGGTAGCCGCGGCCGCCATCGGGCAGCAGCACCACGATGATGTCGTCAGGGCCGAGCTTCTCGGCGGCCTTGAGCGCGGATACCACGGCCATGCCGCTCGATCCGCCGACGAGCAGCCCCTCTTCGCGGGCCAGACGACGGGTCATCTCGAACGACTCGGCATCCGATACCGCGATGATTTCGTCGACCACGCTGGGGTCGTACGCGGTCGGCCAGAAGTCTTCGCCGACGCCCTCCACAAGGTATGGGCGACCGGTGCCGCCGGAGTACACCGAACCTTCCGGGTCGGAGCCGATCACGGTGACGGCGCCGTTCGACATTTCCTTCAGGTACCTGCCGGTGCCGCTGATGGTGCCACCGGTGCCGACGCCGGCGATGAAGTGCGTGACCGTGCCGTCGGTGTCGCGCCAGATTTCAGGCCCGGTGGTCTCGTAGTGGCTGAGCGGGCCGTTCTGGTTGGCGTACTGGTTCGGTTTGAACGCGCCGGGGATCTCCTTCACCAGGCGGTCGGAAACGCTGTAGTACGACTCGGGGCTGTCGGGGGCGACGGCGGTGGGCGTCACCACGATCTCGGCACCATACGCGGTGAGCACGTTGCGCTTGTCTTCGCCCACCTTGTCCGGCAGTACGAAGACGCAGCGGTAACCGCGCTGCTGCGCCACCAGCGCCAGGCCCACACCGGTGTTGCCGCTGGTCGGTTCGACGATGGTGCCGCCCGGCTTCAACAGGCCCTCCTGCTCGGCGGCATCGATGATCCGCGTGGCGATGCGGTCCTTTGACGAGCCGCCAGGGTTGAGGTACTCAACCTTGACGAGGATGGTGGGGGCGTATCCCTTGGTCACACTGTTGAGCTTCACGAGCGGGGTGTTGCCCACGAGATCAATGACGCTGTTGGCGTACTTCATAGTGGGCAGGTTACCAGCGCGGCACGACTGTTACCCGGCCGCGCTGCCGCCGGGCTACCGCCCACCCGTGAGGCCCGAACGCGTTACATGAATCCTCAAGCTTTTACTGCGATAATCGAGCAACTCCCAATCCGATGAAAACGACAGGAATCTCTGTGGCCTCCCGCGACCAAGACCAGTCCTCCCCCGTGCCACCGAAGGTGGCCAAGGATCAGACCGTCAAGCAGCAGCGCGAGGCGCGTCGTGCCGAGAAAGTGGCGAAGCTGAAGGCGCAGCAGGCCAAGGAGAAGCGCAACCGCATCCTGGGCATCTCGCTCGCCAGCGTCGCCGGTGTCGCGATCGTCGCACTGGTGGTCACCTTCGTCGTGACCAGCGCGGAGCCCGAGCGGGATCGCGCGTCGATCCAGATCGAGGGCGTCCAGACCTGGGGGGATGAGCTGGACTTCAATCACGTCGAGACCGCCGTCGATTACGCGACCCAGTACGGCACCAACCCGCCCGCCGGCGGCAGCCACAACCCGGCATGGTTGAACTGTGGCGTCTACACCGAACCGCAGCAGAACGAGAACGCGGTGCACTCGCTCGAGCACGGCGCGGTCTGGGTGACCTATGACGCTTCCGCCGTCAACGAGGACGAGGTCAACGCGCTGCGCTCGAAGCTGCCGGACAGCTACGTGCTCGTCTCGCCATACGAGGGGCTGCCCTCGCCGATCGTCGTCTCGGCTTGGGGTGCCCAGCTCGCGTTCGAGGACCCGGAAGACCCGCGCCTCGCCGACTTCATCGCGAAGTACTGGCAGAACCCCGACCTCCCCGAGGCCGGCGCTTCCTGCAGCGGCGCCATTGACGGCCCAGGGAAGGTCGCCTAAGCGCCCATGCGGATGCGCTTCATCGTCGCTCTGATCCTCGGCGCGGCCGCCCTCATCGCCGGTGCGTTCATCGCCGGGCGGGCCACCGCGCCGATAACCATCACCCCGTCGAATACCAGCTCGGAAGCGGGTTTCGCGCGGGACATGCAACGCCACCACCTGCAGGCGGTGGAAATGTCCCTGATCGTGCGCGACCTGACCGACGACGAGTCGGTTCGCATGCTCGCGTACGACATCGCCACCACGCAGCAGCAGCAGGCCGGCCAGATGTACGCCTGGCTGAACCTCTGGGGTTTGCCGCAAGCGTCATCCGAACCCTCAATGACATGGATGACGCGACCTACGCTCGACGGAGCCGCCCACGGACACGGCGACAACGGCGACGCCAGCGCGCACGAGCCGGGTTCGCCGATGCCAGGGCTTGCCACGCCGGAGCAACTCGCCGAGCTGCAGTCGCTCACCGGTGTCGAGGCGGAGAAGTTCTTCCTTGAGCTGATGATCGCCCATCACAGGGGCGGCATCGAGATGGCCGAGGCGGTGCTTGATCGCAGCGAGAACGACATCGTCACGTCGCTTGCGGCGGGCATGGCGGCGGCCCAGCAGAGCGAGATCGACCTCATGGAGGGGATGCTCGCCGAGCGCGAGTAACCCTCGTCGGCTGCACATCGGATCAAGCGCCGCTCAAACGCCACCGTGCAGGCGGGCTACCGCACCTACCGCACCTGCCGCGCGTACAACCCGGCGTACACCCCGCCGGCGGCAAGCAGTTCCTCGTGCGTTCCGCGTTCCACGATGCGGCCGGCGTCGACCACGAAGATGACGTCGGCACCCACGATCGTGGAGAGCCGGTGGGCGATCGCGATGGTGGTGCGTCCCCGCGACGCGGTGTCCAGAGCCTGCTGCACCACCCGTTCCGACACGGTGTCGAGCGCGCTGGTGGCCTCGTCGAGGATCAGCACCTCGGGATCCTTCAGCAGCACGCGCGCGATCGCCACGCGCTGCTTCTCGCCGCCGCTCAACCGGTATCCGCGTTCGCCCACCACGGTGTCGTAGCCGTCAGGGAAGCGGGCGATGGTGTCGTGGATGTTCGCGGCCCTGGCCGCCGCTTCCAGCTCAGCGTCCGTGGCATCCGGTTTCGCATACCGAAGGTTCTCGGCAATCGTGGCGTGGAAGAGGTACGTCTCCTGGCTGACGATGCCGATGTGGGTGACGAGGGATTCCTGCGCGAGGTCACGCACGTCGGTGCCGGCGAACAGCACGCTGCCCGCGCTCGCCTCCTGGAAGCGCGGAATCAGGTAGCTCACCGTGGTCTTGCCGGCCCCGCTAGGTCCGACGAAGGCGGCGAACTCGCCGGGCTCGATCTCGAACGACACGTCGTTCAGGGTGGGCGCCCCGTCGTCGCGGGCGTCGGGGTAAGCGAAGGTGACGCCGTCGAATTCGACCCGGCCGAGCTGCTCGGTGTCGACCTGCTTGGCGCCCGGCCGGTCACTGATCGAGGGAACCAGGTCGAGGTACTCGAAGATCCGCGCGAACAGCGCAGAGGATGTCTGCAGGTCGAGCGCCACCCGCATCAGCCCCATCAGCGGGAACATCAGCCGCGCCTGCACCGTGGTGAACGCCACGATGGTGCCGGCAGTGATGCCGGTCACTCCCCCGACGATCAGGTAGCCGGCGACCAGGTACACGATCGCCGGTATCGCCGACAGGAAGATGTTCACCATGGCGAAGAACCACTGGCCGCTCATCTGCAACCGCACCTGCAGCCCGATCTGGTTCTGGTTCTCGTCGGCGTAGCGTGCGGTCTCCGCCTGCTGCCGGTTGAAGCTCCTGGACAGCAGGATGCCGGACACGCTGAGCGTCTCCTGCGTGATCGCGGTCATGTCCGACAAAGACTCCTGCGTCTTGCCGGCGATGCGGGCCCGCACCTGCCCGACCCGGCGTTGCGCGATCGCCAGCACCGGCATCAGCACCACGGCGATCAACGTCAGTTGCCAGTTCAGCAGCAGCATGGCCACGAACGCGGCGATCACCGTGACGGTGTTGCCCAGCACACTTGACACGGTGTTGCTCAGCACCGACGCGACCCCGCCGACATCGTTCTGCAGCCGGGACTGGATGATGCCGGTCTTGGTTTTGGTGAAGAAGCTCAGTTCCATCGCCTGCAGGTGACTGAACAGCCGAACGCGGAGCGCGCCCATCACGTTGTTGCCGACGGTGGAGGTGAGCCAGGTCTGCCAGACGCCGAGCAGTGCCGACAGGATGTATAGGCCGATCATCAGGCCGACGATGATGCTCAGGGTTCGGATGTCGGGGCCGCCCGGCGGGAACAGGCCGTCGTCGAACGCACGCTGGGTGAGCAGTGGCGGGATCACCGACAGGGCGGCGTTCAGCAGCACCAGCACGACGGTAACGGCGAGCGGGCCCTTGTGCGACTGGAACAGTTCCGTGATGCGCCGGAACAGGTGCGGGATCTTCGGCGCCTCGGCGTTCTCGGCGCGCTGAGTGGCGGCATCCCCGGAGCCGATCCGTGTGCGTTGCTTGCCGTGCTGGCCGACCTGAGTCACCCTGCCACTCTAAGCCGCGCGTGTCATCCCTTCGTCGAGCCCGCCAACAGCCCGCGCACGAAGTAGCGCTGCAGGGCGAAGAACACGATCAGCGGGACGACCAGCGCCACGAACGCCGCCGCGGTCAGGCGTTGCCACTCCTGGCCTTTGCTTCCGGTGAGTTCGGCTAGCCGTTGGGTAATCGGCGCGGCTTCCGCTGTCCCTCCGGAGAAGATCAGGGCCACGAGCAGGTCGTTCCACACCCAGAGGAACTGGAAGATCGCGAACGAGGCAATTGCCGGCAGTGCCAGCGGGATGATGATGCGGAAGAAGATCTGCCCGTGCCCCGCGCCGTCGACTCGTGCCGCCTCGATCAGCTCACCCGGGATCTCCGAGATGAAGTTGTGGAGGAGGAAGATCGCGAGCGGTAGAGCGAAGATCGTGTGGGCGATCCATACCGGCGCATAACCCGCCTCGGGGATGGCGGGAACGGCGTCGTGCAGTGCCCGCTGCGCCGGCAGCAACCACGTCGAGAACATCTGCAGCAGCGGAATCAGCGCCATCTGCAACGGCACCACCTGCAGCGCAAAGATCAGCACGAACAGGGCGGCGGCGCCCTTGAACTTGATCCAGGCGAACGCGTAGGCGGCCATGGTCGCGAGCACCAGCGGAAAAATGGTCGCCGGGATGGTGATAGCGAGCGAGTTGACGAAGTACTGCCCGAGTTGCGGGGCCGTGCTGGATGACGAGAAGAGCACCTCCCGGTAGTTGTCCAGCGTGAATCCCGGGTTCTGCAATATCGTCCACCAGCCGGTGGTCTTGATTTCCTCTTCGGGGCGGAATGAGCTGATGAACAGGCCGAATGTCGGAATCGTCCAGACCACCGCGATGACCAGCGCCACCACGGTCGCGGTGCGCGATGTCAGGCGGCGCTTCACCCGTCGGGTCCTAGACTCGGGAATGACGTCCTCGTCGGGAACGGGCAGGATCGGGGTTGACGTGCTCATCGGATCTCCCTCTGCTGGCGCAGCACTCTCACGTTGTAGATGACGATCGGCAGCACCATGATCATCAGGATGACGGCGAGCGCGGCCCCCCGGCCGGCCTCGCCGGCCCGGAACGCCTGGGTGTACATCTCGTTGGCCACGACGCTGGTCTCGAAGTTTCCGGCGGTCATGGTGCGCACGATGTCGAAGATCTTGAGGGTCGCGATCGAGATGGTGGTCACTACGACGACCAGAGTGCCGCGGATGCCGGGAAGCGTCACGTGGATGAATCGCTGCCAGGGGTTGGTGCCGTCGAGCTCGGCGGCTTCAAGTTGCTCGGTCGGCACTCCCTTGATCGACGCCGAGAGCACCACCATGGCAAACCCGGTCTGCACCCAGATCATCACCACGATCAGGAAGAAGGTGTTCCACGGCGCTTCCTGCAGCCACCGCATCGGTTCGCCGCCGAGCCAGACCACGATCTGGTTCAGCAAGCCGATCTGGTCGTTACCCGGTGCGCGGTACTCGTACACGAAGCGCCAGATGATGCCGGCGCCCACGAATGAGATCGCCATCGGCATGAAGACGAGAGCCTTGTAGTACTTCTCACCGCGCGACTTGTCGATGAATACCGCGTAGGCAAGCCCCACAATGGTGGAGATCAGAGGCACCAGAATCACCCAGATGATGGTGTTGCGCAGCGAGATCAGGCCGGCCGGCTGGGTGAAGGCCCAGGCGAAGTTGTCGAGCCCGATGAAATCGCCCGCGCCACTTCCAAACGACAGGACCGTCGTGCGCACGACCGGGTAGATCAGGCCGATCGCCAGCAACAGCAGCGCCGGAACGATGAAGGCCGCCAGCTGCCAGTAGTCGCGGCCGCGTTTCGGCGCCCTGTCAATGAAGAACAGGAGCAGCCCGATGACCACCGCGAACAACGCGAGGGCAAGCACCACCTGGACAATCTTTACGATGAGGTCTTCGGTCGTCATTGACCAATTCCGTCCTGTCGAGAGTGAGCGGTGGGGTCGTCCGAGTCACCTCGGACGACCCGATCGGTGACGAGTCAGCTGGCGGGCCAGCTGGCTTCGATGGTGTCTACCGTTGCCTGTGTCTCCTGCCCGCCGATCCAGGCGACGATGCCCTTCCAGAAGGAGTCAGAACCGACGGCTCCGGGCATCAGGTCGGATGCGTCGAAGCGGAACGTCGTGTTCGGGTCCTGGAGGGTTTCGATCACGTTGGACAGCAGTGGGCTGGACGCGTTCGCCGGGTCGACGCCGGAGTTGGCGCTGACAGTTCCCCCCAGTTCAACGCGCAGGTTCGCCCAGGTGTCGCTGGACATGAACGTCTGCACGGCCTTGACCGCGTCGGAGTCGGTGAAGGCGCCGACGATCTCGCCACCACCGGTGACGGCGGCCGCGTCAGCTTCAACACCCGGGGTCAGGAACGCCCAGACGTCTCCGTCTTCGGCGATCGTGGTTCCCTCCGGCCACAGCCCTTCGTAGAAGGACGCTTGGTGGTGCATGGCACACTCGCCGTCGAGGATGGGCCATCCGCCTTCTTGGAAGATGACATCGAGGATCGATCGAACGTCACCGTATCCACCGTTGACGTACTCCGGGTTCTTCAGGATGTCACCGACCGCGTCAAACGCTTCGACGATCTGGGGGTCGTTGAACGGGATCTCGTGGTTCACCCACTGGTCATACACCTCGGGACCGTGCAGGCGAAGCACCATGTCTTCGATCCAGTCGGTGCCCGGCCAGCCCGTGGCCTCGCCCGATGCGAATCCGGCACACCACGGCAGCATCGCGCCGTCAGCGGCGATGTCTTCGGTCAGCGTGGTCATCTCGTCCAGAGTCTCCGGAATCTCCCACCCGTTCTCCTCGAATGTGCTCGGGGAGTACCAGATCAAACCTTTGACGCTGGCCATGAGCGGTGCGCCGAGGAACGTGCCGTCGACCGTGCCGTACGCCTTCCAGTCCTCGGACCAGAACTCATCCACGTTGGCCTCTACCTCAGCCGGCGGGGCGATGAGGCTATCCGCGAACGACGCGAACAGGCCCGGCTGCGGGAACATGGCGAGGTCCGGTGCGTTATCTCCCTCGACCAGCACGCGAATCTGCGCTTCGAACTCCTGAGAGCCCTGATACGTCACCTCGATACCGGTGCAGTCGCCGAAGGTGTCGAATGAGGTCTGGAGGTGATCAGCCTCGATATCAACCGGGGTTCCGAGCAGGCTGACCTCTTCGCCTTCGAAGGTGCCGTAGTCCTCGTAGTCGCCGCAGTCGGCGTCGCCCGGCCCTTCCGCTTGGTCTCCGGTACAGCCGGCGAGCACGAGGCCGATGACGCCTGCTGCGGCGATCGGCGCGAGAATGCGGCGGTGCAAGGTGGATCTCATGTCCATTCCTCCTCATTGAGTCGACAGGAGACGCGATCATCCGAAAGCGTTTCCAGCGCTCACGCTATGCCCCCATGCGGGGGCTGACAAGCAATGCCGACTAAATGTCGAGCCAGAGGCCGAATCGTTACCGCCGCTTCGTCCGCGGCATCCACAGCCCTCGACTGCAGTCTGACAGCGGTGTAATGTAACGGCACCACGCCCTCACACGTACCCGAGTAGAGACTTGGCACCATGTTGGACCCGACCGACATTTTGCGAGCGAATGGCTCCGCAGTTGTGGGGCTGAGCCGTGACCAGAACGTCGATGAAGCGGAAACCGAGCCAGACACGCTGATGCTCGGCAGCCCGGGCGAGCGCGCCCGGCTGGTGCGCGAACTCATCCTGTCGATGCCGGAGGAGACCTGGGTCGAGGACCCGGCGATGCTGCTCGCGCTCGCTGCCAGCTTCCGCGCGGTCGACTCCGTGAACGCGGTCGCCGCGCTGCCCTACCTCGATTCGGCCGACGGCATCCTCGCCGCCGGCGACCGCGACTGTTCATTGATCGTCGTTGCCCGGCTGCTGCGCGCGATCATCTACCGCGCGCTCGGGCGACTGGTGGATGCCGCGGAGCAGGCCGAGTTCGCGCTGCGGCTGGCCGACACGGCCGCGGCCCCGCTCACCGAGCGCATTACCCTGCGCGCGCTTGCCCTGATTCAGCTCGGCATCTGCGGTACGCTGCTCGGCCAGCACGACGACGCACGCTCAGCACTGCAGCAGGGGATGGCACTCGGCGGCGACCATCTGGCGCGGGATGCCGGGATCGAGGCCCTGGGATGCCTCGCGCTGATCGATTTCTCCTCGGGAAGTGTGCAATCGACGGCAAAACACCTCGCCGCCGCCGAGGAGCTGATGGGCGCTGCCATGACATCCGCCGACCTGCCCTGCGCTCCGGTGTCACTCGCCCAGGCCTTCGTCGCCCTGGAGTGCGGTCGTGTCACCGTCGCGCGCGACCTCGCCTCGGCACTCACCGCAAGCACTCTCGCCACCGAGTACGAACCGCTCACCCTGCACGTGTCGGCGCTGCTACTCATGGCCGAGGGGCAGTTCCTTGAGGCGCTCGAGGTACTGAGCGACGAGCAGATCCTGATTCGCGGCTGGCAGAGTCCGCGGATGCTGCAGTCACTGCACGACGCGGATCGCGCGAACGCGCTCATCCACGTCGGCGAGATGCCCGCCGCCCGGCAGCTGATCACGCGGCTCACCGCCGACGCCCACCACGCGCTGTGCCCGGCCCGACTGGCGGCGCTGCTGGAACTCACGACCGGCAATCTCGCAGACGCGCTGGCCGCCGCCGAGGGCTGCCTCACGCTGGGCGACGATCATGCCCCGCGCACATCGCTGTACATCGAGGTGTTGCGGGCGGCCGCGCACGACGCGCTCGGCGATTCCGGCATCGCAGCGGCGGGAACCGATCGCGCCCTGGCCCATGCGGCACGCACCGGCGAGCGCAGGGCATTCACGACACTGCCGGCCGACCGACTGCTGAGCCTGCTTAAGGCGGCGGGCGCTCGACCGCAGCCCGCCGTACGGCGCAGCGTCATCGATGACCTGCTGCGGTCGGTCACCGACAGCAGCCAGCCCGCCATCTCGCCCCTTACCGACCGCGAGCGTGTCGTGCTCAGGCGTATCGCCTCCGGTGAGAGCGTCAAGCGCATCGCGGCGGAGTTGCAGGTGTCACCGAACACCGTGAAGTCCCAGGTTCGAAGCATCTACCGCAAGCTCGGAGCCTCCAACCGGCACGAGGCCGTGAACCAGGCGAGCGCGTTCGGCATCGCCCCGTAACGCCGAGCCGATCACCGCACACCACCCTCGCTTCACCCTCCAGTCACCCCCGTTGGCGCCCCCAATCACCCGCCCGCCGGTGGTTGTATGCCGGGTACCCGGATCCCACTGAAATGCGAGGGTAACCATGCAACATAATGCTGCACCACCCACATCTGAAACCCGATCAGGCGCTTTTCACAACCGTCGCCGCAGCATGCTGGCCGGCTTTGTCGTTGCGATACTGACCGGCGCAGGCGTTCTCGCCTTCCCGCTGTCAGCGTCGGCAGATGACGCCGCCGCCCCCGCGGTCGAGCAGGTCGTCGAGCCGGCACCCGAGCCGGCTGCTGAGCCCGCTCCTGAGGAGCCGGCCGCTGAGGAGCCTGCTCCGGCCGCCCCGGACCCCGAACCCGCTCCTGCACCGGCGGAGGATTCGGCGCCCGCCGAAGAGCCCGCAGCGCCTGAGGCACCCGCGCCCGCCGCGGAGCCCGAAGCCCCGGATGCCGCGGAGCCCGAAGCCCCGGATGCCGCCGAACCCGACGACGCGACAGCACCGCCGGCGGAGCCGGAAGCCACTGACCCCGAGGCCACCGAGTCAGATTCATCCGGCTCCGAGTCCTCCGAATCGCCGGCCCCGGCCACGTCTGAGGACGCGACAACCGAGCACTCCGAGGAGGGTGAACACTCCGACGACGGTGAGCACTCCGACGAGGGAGAGGATGTCGCCGATCCGCGCGTCTGGGTGGACGAGACATCCTGCCCCGGAACCGCGACCATCAACCTGCGTGACCTCGACGAGTCGGTGCGCTACATCGTGAAGCTCGACGACGAGTTCGTCGACGCGATCAAGGGCGAGACCAGGGCGTCGGTGTACGTGGACGATCTCGACCCCGGCAAGCACACCGTCACCGTCTGGTTCAACGGCAAGAAGTTCTCGGACGACTCACACGGCGACGATTCCCGCTCCGACCGCGGCGAGTGGAAGCACGTGGAGAAAGAGTTCTGGACCAAGCCGTGCCCTGACATCAACGTGAGGGTGAACGACTGCACAGAGCCCGACGGGGACGCGTCGATCCGATTCTGGATCAACGACCTGTCCGAGCACGCCTGGTACCGCGTCACGCTGACGAACAACGACACGGGCGATTCCGAGACGTGGGACGTGAGCGACGCGACCGAGTTCAGTGAGCGAGTGGACGTCGATCCGGGCACGGACTACACCTTGACGGTGAAGGGCAAGCTGCACCATGGCGGTCCGATCGGTCCGGTCTCGAAGGACTTCGACACGGCGGACTGCCCGGAGGACGTTGCCATCGAGGCGACGGTGACCGCCTGCCCAACGGTCGGTGAGGTCGAAGTGACCCTGTCGAACCTCATCGAGGACACCGAGTACACGGTGTCGGTGACCGGTGAGGACGACGTGACCTTCGTTGCAGACTCCGACACCGAAACCTTCACGTTCACCGACTTGGAGCCGGGATCGTACGAGGTGACGGTGACGACGAACAACGGGTCTGGCAAGCACGGCGATCACAAGCCGCGGGTTGTCAGCGAGAAGTTCACCGTTCCGGAGTGCGAGGTTCCGGTGACCCCACCGGTGCCGCCGGCACCACCAGCACCGCCTGCACCGCCTGCACCGCCTGCAGTGATTCAGCCGACAGTGGTTGCGCCCGCGGCCATCCTTCCGGTGACCGGTGGTGACGCATCCGGCCTGGCATTCGCAGGCTTGGTGCTGCTGCCGCTCGGTGCCGCGATGATGGCCGTGGCCAGCCGGCGTCGGCGTCAGCTGAGCGAGTCGAAAGGATAAAGATCCGGTTCGGCGCGCGTGACGGATCTCCCCGGGTTCCACGCCGCTGAACCACCCCGGGTGCCCCGCTTCCCCGCGCGGGGCCCCGCCCCCGGGCGAACGGGGGCGGAACCACACGGTTCCGCCCCCGTTTGTCGCGCGCGCATGTCTGGCCGTTAAATGCCGAGAGGGCGTCGCCCCGTTTTAGGGGGCGACGCCCTCGAGCGCGGATTACTCGATGAGGAGTAACCGCGTTACAGGCGTTGTCACACCAAGTGATATCGGATGCCCCGTGGGGCCCGAATTACTTGAGGGTAACGGTGGCGCCAGCTTCTTCGAGCTGGGCCTTTGCCTTCTCAGCGGTCTCCTTGTTCGCGCCCTCGAGCACGGCCGAAGGGGCGTTGTCAACGAGTGCCTTCGCCTCACCAAGGCCGAGGCTGGTGAGTGCGCGCACCTCCTTGATGACCTGGATCTTCTTCTCGCCAGCGGCCTCGAGGACGACGTCGAACGAGTCCTTCTCTTCGACCTCTTCAACAGCAGCGGCGGCGCCACCAGCAGCAGCAACGGCGACGGGGGCAGCGGCGGTGACCTCGAAGGTCTCCTCGAACGCCTTGACGAACTCGCTGAGCTCGATGAGGGTCAGTTCCTTGAACGCTGCAATCAGTTCGTCAGAAGTGAGCTTTGCCATGTTTTTCTCCTTGGTGTTGTTGTCTGATTCCGCGAGGCTGAATTAGCTCGCGGACTCCTGCTTCTCGCGCAGCGCGTCGACCGTGCGAACGGCCTTCGACAGCGGTGCGTTGAAGAGATATGCG
Organism: Salinibacterium sp. ZJ450; assembly: GCF_011751885.2. Lineage (NCBI taxonomy): Bacteria > Bacillati > Actinomycetota > Actinomycetes > Micrococcales > Microbacteriaceae > Ruicaihuangia > Ruicaihuangia jiafui. Next base: position 246,739 of record NZ_CP061771.1, on the reverse strand, counting down.
GCACCGAACAGCGACGCCTTGAAGGCACCGGCCAGCTTGGCCAGCAGCACCTCCCGGCTTTCGAGGTCGGCGAGCTTCGTAACCTCGTCGGCGGTCAGCGGGTTACCGTCGAAGTAACCACCCTTGACGACCAGCAGAGGATTGGCCTTGGCAAAGTCACGCAGGCTCTTCGCGACGGCGACAGGGTCACCGTGTACGAACGCGATCGCCGACGGGCCAACAAGCTCGTCGTCGAAGGCGGTGATTCCGGCGTTGTTCGCCGCAATCTTGGACAGCGTGTTCTTCACCACGGCGTAGGTTGCGTCCGCACTGATGGACTTGCGCAGCGTCTTCAGCTGGGCAACAGTGAGACCGCGGTACTCGGTCAGCAGAACGGCGGTCGAGCTCTGGAATTTCTCCGTGAGCTCGGCAACCGAGGCTTCCTTGTTCGCCATGGCGCTCCTTGATGAATAAAGCCGGCAGCCCCTGGTGTGCTCATAAGAAAAGCTCCGGCGCAAGCGCACGGAGCAACACCCAGAAAGGGACTTGACTTCATACACCTGCGCGGGCCGTTCACACGAGTGAACCTTCGATCAGTGACATCCCTCACGGGCGCACCGATAACCGGCGGTCTTTGGCTCCGATCAGGCTACGGGATGCCGCCCGCCACCGCAAATCGGACACCCCAGCCTCGCCCGGCGCGCCCGCGCAGGCCCGCGCCCGCGCAGAACGGCAGCGTATCGCGATGACACGCCGCCTGAACGCGACGCTGCACGGCGTGCCGCCTCGGATCGCTGCCGTTCTGCGCACTCGTCGCTGGCGCGGGCGCTGGCGCTGGCGCGTCTCAGGCCCGCGGCAGCCGTAGCTCGAAGCGGGTCGCTCCCGGCTGGCTCTCGACATCCAGGGTGCCGCCATGGCGTTCCACGATGGCCCGCACGATCGCGAGGCCCAAGCCGGTGCTGCCCGCGGCGCGGGAGCGGGAGGAGTCGCCGCGCACGAAACGTTCGAACAGGCTCGGCAGCAGCTCGGGGTCGATCCCCGGCCCGTCGTCGGCGACCGTGATGATCGCGTGCCTGTTGGCGGTCTGCGCGGCAACGGTCACGGTGGTGCCGGCCGGCGTGTGCACGCGCGCGTTGGTCAGCAGGTTGGCCACCGCCTGGTGCAGGCGTCCCTGATCACCGGTCACCGTGATCGGCGTCTCGGGAAGCTCGAGATGCCAGATGTGCTCCGGACCGGCCGCGTGCGCGTCGGCGACCGCGTCGGCGAGCAGGCGACTGACGTCGACCTCGTCGTGGCGCAGTTCGGTGCCGGCATCCAGCCGGGCGAGCAGCAGCAGTTCCTCGACCAGGGCGGTCATCCGGATCGACTCGGACTCGATGCGGGACAGCGCATGGCTGATGTCCTCCGGCAGTTCGCGCCCGCTCATGCGGGTGAGTTCGGAGTAGCCGCGGATCGACGCGAGCGGCGTTCGCAGTTCGTGGCTGGCGTCGGCGACGAACCGGCGCACCTTGCTCTCGCTCGCCTGGCGAACCGCCAGCGCCTCGCCGACGTGGTCGAGCATGAGGTTCAGGGCGGCGCCGACCTGGCCGACCTCGGTGCGCGGGTCGGTGTCGACGTCCGGCACCCGTTCGGCGAGCGCAACCTCGCCCGTGGCCAGCGGCAGCTCGGCCACGCGACGCGCGGTGCCCACCACCCGCCCGAGCGGGCGGAGGGCCACGCGAACCACCGCCGTTCCGGCGAGCGCGGTGATCACCAGCGCAGCGAGCGACACCCCGGCGATGGTCAGGAAGAGCTGCCCGCTGGCGCTGTCGACCCCGGACTGCGGAAGTCCGACGATCAGGCCGATGCTGTCGGTGAGTTGCACGTGCACTACCCGATAGCTGCCGAGGTCGCCGGCGAGGTCGACGCTGTGGTGGGTCGCGTCATCCGGAATCTGGATTAATGCCTGCTGCTGCGCATTGGTGAGGGTGCGCAGCCGCGCCTGCTTGTCGAAGTACTGCGGGGTCGCGATCCGGTCGGCGGCCACGACCACGCCGAGGGTGCCGCCGGCTTGCGCGTTTCCGATGCCAGGCGGCGGCGACACCTCGGGGCGTTGGGTGAGCGCCCTGACGCTGCGCTCGGTGGCGAGGTTCACCTCAACGTCGAGCTGGCCGAGCAGGTACCCGCGCAGCGACAGCACGCTGACGGCGCCGATGATGATGCTGACCACCGCGACCAGCGCGACGATGCCGACCACCAGCCGGCGCTTTAGCGACCAAGGCGCGCGCGTCATACCGCCGGCTTGATCATGTATCCGACGCCGCGCACGGTGTGGATCATGGGTGCGCCGAGGGCGTCGATCTTCTTCCGCAGATAAGAGATGTAGATCTCGACGATGCTGGCCCGCCCGCCGAAGTCGTAGCTCCAGACCCGGTCGAGAATCTGGCTCTTGCTGAGCACCCGGCGCGGATTACGCATCAGGAAGCGCAATAGCTCGAACTCCGTGGCCGTCAGCTCGATCGAGGTGTCGCCGCGGTACACCTCGTAGCTCTCCTCGTTCAGCACCAGATCGCCGACCTGCACCTCTGGGTCGACGGCGCCACCGAGCACGACCGCCGAGCGGCGGATCAGCCCGCGCAGCCGGGCGACGAGTTCCTCCAGGCTGAACGGCTTGGTCACGTAGTCGTCGCCGCCGGCGGTGAGGCCGACCACCCGGTCATCCACCGAGTCCTTGGCGGTGAGGAACAGCACGGGGATGTCGTTGCCATCCGCCCGCAACCGGCGCAGCACATCGAGCCCGTCGATGTCGGGCAGCATGATGTCGAGCACGCAGATGTCCGGTTCGAACTCCCGCGCGAGCTTCAACGCCTGCTGGCCGGTGGCCGCCGTGCGCACCTCCCAGCCCTCGTAACGCAGCGCCATCTGCAGCAGGTCGGCGAGAGAGGTTTCGTCGTCGACGACCAGCACACGGATGGGCGATCCGTCGACGCGGGTAAGGCGAGTCTGCTGAGTCACGTCCATAGTGTCGCCCCGCTCGCTAAGAGCTTCCTAAGAGAAGTCTGAATGTTACCTGAAGCGATCTGCGGTGCGGGCGGTTCGGGTGGGTCGGGTGGTTGCGAGTGAGGCCTGGCAAGCGCGCTTGGTTGCGGGTGAGGTCTGGAGTTTCGTCCTTCCGGGCGCTCGCGAAGGACCAAACTCCAGACCTCACCCCAACCGACCCGCTCTGGGATGGGCGAGTCGTGGCCGAGGTCTGGCAAACGGTCGTTCCCGGGCCGAGGGAAGGACTAAAGGGCAGACCTCACCCGAAGCAACCGACCGCGTCGCGTCGCGTCCGGCGGTGACGGCGCCCGGGGAGACAATGGACGGGTGACGATTGCGCAGCCGACCCTCCCCCTGTGGGAGGACGAGCCGCTTCCCGACCACCGATCCCGGATCGTGGCGCGGTCGAGCGACCGGTTCGCCTGGTTGCGGGCGCGCAGTCAGGGCGTCACAGCAACGGATGTCGCGCGCCTGTCCAGCGCGAAGGCGCTGCAATCGGTGGCCCAGGACAAGATCCTGGGCAGCGGTTTCTCGGGCAACGCCTACACCGATCACGGTCGCGCGCGGGAACCGGAGATCGCCAAGTGGGTGCGCGCCGAGCACCGCATCGAGCCGAGCGACGCCCTGTTCCACGCCTACGGCGAGCGCTCGCACCTGGCCACTCCCGATGGGCTGGCCGAGCTGAACGGCACGCTCGTGCTCGCCGAGATCAAGACCACGGCATCCGCCTGGAAGTCGATTCCGCGCTCCTACCTCCGCCAGGTGTGGTGGCAGCAGTACGTGCTCGGCGCCGAACGCACCCTGGTGGTCTGGGAACAGCACCTGGACTTCGTGCCGATCTCCACCGAGCCGAAATGCCGCTGGGTCGACCGCGACGACAACGAGATCCACCAGCTGGTCGGACTCGCCGACCAATTGCTCAGGCTGATCCGGCGCTGACGTGGCGACGGTGCTGCTGCACGGCCTCGGCGGAGACCGCCGGCAGCCGCTCAGCCTGCTTGGCCCCGTGCTGCCCGCCGACACCATCGCGCCGGACGTACGCGCGCACGGCAGCTCGACGCTGATCGGACACCCGGCCGACTTCACCCTCGCCGCCCTGGCCGCGGACCTGCCGCTGCCGGCCGGCCCGCTCACCCTGATCGGCGTCTCGATGGGCGCGGCACTGGCGCTGCGCATCGCCCTCACCCGGCCGGTTGAGCGGCTGATCCTGCTGCGGCCATCGTTCACCACCCAGCCGCTGCCGGCGCATCTGCGGGTGTTCCCGGTGATCGGCGAACTGCTTGCCCACCACGGCGCCGAGCGCGGCGAGGAAGTGTTTCGGTACAGCAACCTGTTCCACGCGATCGAGGCGGAGTCCGAGATCGGCGCGCAGGGCATGCTCGATCAATTCCGGAAACCGGATGCCGCGGCCCGGGCGATCCGGCTGGTGGAGATTCCGCGCAACCGGGCATACCGCGCAGCCTCCGAGCTCGCGGGCCTGGGCATCCCGGCATCCGTCATCGCAGCGCCTCGCGACCCGGTGCATCCGGTGGCCGTCGCCGAGCAGTGGACGGCCGACCTGCCGAACGCGCGCCTGACGGTGCTGCCCGCCCGCGACGACGGGGTGCGCGCCTACACCGACGCGACCCGCGCGGCGGTGGCGGAGGCGCTCACCCGCTGACGCAGGCACCCGCGAAGTGCCGCTACTGGTTGCTGAAGGCGGCGTCGAAGGATGTCGTCGGCCGGTCCCAGAGCAGCGACCGGATGTACTGCAGCGCCTCGGCGGCGCCGTGCAGGCGGTCCATCCCGGCGTCCTCCCACTCGATCGAGATCGGGCCGGTGTAGCCGATGGCCTCCAGCGCCCGGAACGCGTCCTCCCACGGCACGTCGCCGTGCCCGGTGGAGACGAAGTCCCAACCGCGCCGCGGGTCACCCCAGGCCAGGTGCGAGCCGAGCACCCCGGCGCGGCCGTTCTTCGGCCGCATCCGGGTGTCCTTGCAGTCGACGTGGTAGATGCGGTCCTTGAAGTCCCAGATGAAGCCGACGGGGTCGATGTCCTGCCACATCATGTGCGACGGGTCCCAGTTGAAGCCGAACGCCGCCCGGTGCCCGATCGCCTCGAGGGAGCGCACCGAACTCCAGTAGTCGTAGGCGATCTCCGACGGGTGCACCTCGTGCGCGAAGCGCACCCCCTCGGCGTCGAAGACGTCGAGGATCGGGTTCCAGCGGGTGGCGAAGTCCTGGTAGCCGGCGTCGATCACCGAGGCAGGCACCGGTGGGAACTGGGCGACGTATGGCCAGATCTTCGACCCGGTGAAGCCGACCACGACGTCAATGCCGAGCTTGCGGGCCACTCGCGCGGCGCGCTTCATGTCGTCCGCGGCGCGCTGCCGCACCCCCTCCGGGTCGCCGTCGCCCCAGGTCGACGGGCGGAGGATCGCCTGATGCCGGAAGTCGATCGGGTCATCGCAGACCGCCTGCCCGGTCAGATGGTTCGAGATCGCGTACACCTTCAGGCCGTGCCGGTCGAGGATCTCCAGCCGGGAGCGCAGGTACGCGTCATCTTGATCGGCGCGTTCCAGATCGAGATGGTCGCCGGATGCCGCGATCTCGAGTCCGTCGTAGCCCCACCCGCTGGCGAGCCTGGCCACCTCCTCGAACGGCAGGTCGGCCCATTGGCCGGTGAACAGGGTGACGGGATGGCTCATGCTGCTGCCTCGCGTTCGTTCTGTAGTCGGGTCAGGTAGTCGAGGGTGCGCCGGGCGAGCGCGTCCTGGGAGGAGGCCAGCGGCCGCCAGATGGACGTGGCGGTGGCGATCGCGTCGTTGTCGCCGGTGAAGCTCTCCAGGTTGAGCGGGCCGCGGTAGCCGGCCACATCGAGCGCGTCGAGGAACGCCGGCCAGGCGAAGTGATCGTCGCCGACGGCTCCCCGGTCGGTGCCGCTGACCTGCACGTGGGCGATGTGCCCGCCGGCCAACTCGACGGCGGCCGAGACATCCTTCTCTTCGATGTTCAGGTGGTAGGTGTCCAGCATCAGGCCGAGGCCTGTGCCGAGCAGGGGGCCGAGGGCGTCGAGGGCCTGCTCGACCGTGTTGATCAGGCTCGTCTCGTACCGGTTGAGCGGTTCGATCGCGAGGGTCACGCCAGCGCGTTCGGCCCGGTTCACCACCGGGGTAAGGCTGCTGCGCAGCTGCTGGTAGGCGTCGGCGCGGTCGGCCTCCGACATCCGCCAGGTGCGGCCGGTTGCGGCCGTGAACGGGCCTGCCACCACCGGGGCGCCGAGGATGCCGGCGACGGTGATGCAGTGCGCCAGGTAGTTCTGGGTGCCCACGATGTCCGACGCGGGGGCGGCCACCAGGTTGCGGCCCGGCGCCATCGCGCCGACGATGTAAGGGCGCAGCCCGAGTTCGCCGAGCAGGTCGCGCGCCAGGTGCGGATCCCAGTCGCCCGGGTTCTCCACCGGCAGCTCGATGGCGCGAAAGCCCATGTTGGCGATCTTCACCGCGAGTTTTTTCAGGGTGTCGTCGGTGAGCGGCGACGCCCACACCCAGGTGTTCACTCCGAGGACTCGTCGCATCATGCTCCTTCGCATCGTGCCCCGCCCGCGCGCGGACCCTTTCCCCGAGTATCTCGCGGAAAGGGCCTGGCGCCTCGATTGAGCGGTTTACGGGATTTGGCGGTTCTGCCACACCTCCGGGTAGCCGGGCAGGTCCTCGCCGCCGAACTTGGCATAGTGCCCGTCGGGCATGCCGTCGTTCGCCTCAAGGAACTGCGCTCGCTCGTCTTCGGTGATCGGCACCTGCGGAAGCACCCATTCCTTCGGCACTTCCTGCCCGGCGAAGATCATCTGCGCCGCGAGCAGCGGGGTGCGCCACTGGAAGTTCGAGTACACCGGGGCGAGCGCGGTCATCCCGGTCTCCTCCCACTTGCGCATGAAGCTCAGCTCGTCCTCGCCGGTCATCACCGGGTAGTCGACGCCGGCGTCCTCGAACGCCTCGATCGCGGCGACGGCGCCGTCACCGGCATCCATCCAGATTCCCTGGACGTCGCCGGTGGCGAGTTCGTCCGAGATGATTTTCTTGATCTCGGCCGGGTCCGCTCCGGTGAAGTAGTCGACAGCGTCGATGCCGGCCTCCTCGAACAGCTTCTCGGCCGCGGCCCAGCGCTGTTCCAGCACGTCGACGCCGGGCAGGATGCGCAGCGCCACCACCTTGTCGCCCTCATTGAGCTGGTCAATCAGGAACTCGGCGGTGTCGATGCCCCAGGCGAAACCACCGATCGGGTGGATGAACGTGACCGGGCAGTCGGTCTCCACACCGCGGTCGAACACGATCACCGGCTTGCCAGTGTCACAGGCCCGCTCCACGGCCGGGGTCATCGCCGCCGTGCTGTTCGGCGAGATGATGAAGACGTCGCAGTTGCCCTCATTGATGAAGTAGTCGATGTCGGCGATCTGTGTGTCGTCATTGTCTTGGGCGTCGCGGGTCTCCATCTCGCTGATCGCGCCGGCCTGCTGCAGCACCTTGAGCTGTTCGTTCATGGTGATCCAGCCGGTCTGCCGCCAGGGGTTCGAGATCGACGCGTTGGCGAAGCAGGCCTTCTTGGCGCCCGGGCTGGCGAACCCGGCGGTGTCGACCATCTCTGCGTTGATGTGCTGCAGCCACGGCTGACCTTCCGGGCCTTCCGGGGTCACCCCTCGCTCTTCGTCTTGCTTGTCGTAGAGCTCCTGGTTGAACCACTCCGTGCTGTCGGTCTCCTCGTCGGCGCCGTTGGTGGGCGCTGTGACGGTGGGGTCGGTGGTACAGCCGGCGAGCGCAATGACGGCGGCGGCTCCCAAAATCGCGGGGGCCCATCGAGTGTGGCGTCGCATCATCTAACCTCCTTTGGTTACATGCGGTGCAGGTTCGGCCCGGCTCTCTTCGGGAGCGGGCTCCCCTCCCGGTGCGGGAGAAGCTTCGAGCGGGCGGCCCTTGCGGCGAGCCCGGAAGGTGACGGCGGAGTAGGCCACAGCGAGGATGATGATGACGCCCTGAATGGAGTCGCGCAGGGTGGACGGCACTTCGGCGAAGTTGAGCAGAGTGAACAGCGCCTCCAGCGCGAAGGCTCCCGCCGCCGCCGCAACGACCCAGCCGCGGCCGCCGCCGAGCACCACTCCGCCAAGCACCACGGCGGTGATCGCCATGAACTCGTAGCCGCGGCCGACCGATGGGTGCACCCCGGCATACCCGACGAGCAGGATGCCGGCGACGGTGGCGGACAGGGCCGAGAGGATGAACGCGCTGGTCTTCACCCACCAGACCCGAACTCCGGTGTAGCGAGCCGTGACGACATTGTCGCCGACCGCGATCAGGGTACGGCCGAACGGGCGCCGCATGAACCAAACCGCCGCGGCCAGGATCACAGCGAGGATGATCACCGGGTACGGGATGATCTCGAGCACCGGAACGTCGCGGATGCCGCCGCGGCCGATCTGCCGGAACGAGTCGGCGGGGTTGCCGGTTGCCGCACCGCCGGTCATGTAGAACACCGCGCCGAGCAGGGCGAGCATCATGCCGAGCGTCACGATGAACGACGGCACGCGCAGCAACGTGGTGATGAGGCCATTGATCAGCCCGATGAAGGCACCGAACACGAGCATGAGGATTAGGACCGGGATGCTGCGGCTGTCGTCTTGCCCGATCAAGTTTCCGGCGATCACCACCTGCGCGGTCACCAGCGACCCCATCGACAGGTCGAACTCACCCGACACGATCACGAAGTACTGGCCGATGGCGGCGATCGCGATCGGCGCCACCCGCTGTACGAACCGGATCAGGTTGTCTGGCTCGGCGAACCTGGGGTTCAGGATGATGATCGCGATCAGCAGCACGATCAGCAGCAGGAAGACGGCCCCGCGCGGGCTGATCAGGTTGCGGCCCACCGTGGCGATGCGGCTGCCGATTGAGGGGTTAGGAACCGACTGGCTCACGAGCGGCCTCCTCTCGCTGCACGGCCGGCGTGAATCGCGCCCGTCGCCGCTCCACGCCCCGGCCGGTGTAGACCGCGACGGCGGCAACGATGACCACGCCTCGCACCACGTCTTTCATGAACGGGTTCACCTGCATCACGCTCATCACGTTGTCGAGCACCGCGAAGATGGCGACGCCGCCGATGGTTCCCCACACCGACCCGCGGCCGCCGAGCAGCAGCGTGCCGCCCAGCACTACGGCGGCGATCGACAGCAGGTCGTAGCCACCCTGGCTGCCGACGGTGGGGCTGCCGACGCCGAGCCGGCTGGCCAGCAGCAGCCCGGCGAACGCCGCGGTGATCGAACACAGCATGTGCGCCACGATCAGCGGCTGGCTGGTGTGCAGCCCCGACAGTCGCGAGACGGCCACGCTGCCGCCGACCGCGAAGATATGGTTCCCGGTGCGGGTACGGCTGAGGAACAGCGCCACCAGCACCGCGATGGCGATCATGATGAGGGTCGACACCGGCACCGGACCGATGCCGGTGGCACCGATCAACTGGAACTCCGCCGGCACGCTTCCGGCGGTGCCTTGATACCGGGTGTCGAGATAGCCCTTGATGATCAGGCCGGTGCCGAGCGTGGCGATGAAGCCGTTCACCTTCAACTGGGTGACGATCAGCCCATTCGCCAGGCCGATCAGCGCGGCCACGAACAGGGTGAGCAGCACCGCCGGCGCGATGTTCGCGGCGGACCCATTCATCGTCTGGGCGGCGATCAGGCTCGACAGGCTCACCACGTACGGCACGGACAGGTCGAGCGACGCGCAAAGGATGACCAGGGTCTGCCCGATCGCCACGAAGCCGAGCACGCTCATCCCCGTCAGGATGTCGCGGATGTTGCCTGGGCTGAAGAAGTTGCGCCCCACGGTCGAGACCAGGATCGCACCGATCACGATCACCCCGATCAGGGCGATCAGCACGATCGCGGTGGGGTCGAGGCGGCGACGACGCACCGCCCGGGCAATCCCGCTCATTCGAGCACCCCCACGTTTCCGGTCGCGGCGCCGAGCACCGCTTCCTCACTCGCACCGGCCGGCAGTTCGCCGATGATGCGTCCGTCGTGCATCACCAGGATCCGGTCGGACATGCCGATCACCTCTGGCAGTTCCGAGGACACCATCAAAATCGCGACACCGGATGCCGCCAACTCACGCATCAGCCGGTACACCGCGATCTTCGCGCCGACATCGATGCCGCGCGTGGGTTCATCCAGCAGCACAAGCCGGGGTTTCGTGGCCAGCCACTTGGCGAGCACCACCTTCTGCTGGTTGCCGCCGGAGAGGAACTGCACCTCCTGGTCGACGCCCTGCGAGGACACCTCGAGCGAGCTGAGCACGCCCGGCGCTGCCGCCCGCGCCTTGGCCGTGCGGCCGGGGAACACCCCGCGGATGGCCAGCAGCACGTTGTTCAGCACGGATTGGTTAAGCGCGAGGCCCTGCGCCTTGCGATCCTCGGTGATCAACGCGATGCCCGCTTTCACCGCCATCCGGGGCCCGGTGGTGCGGATCTCGCGGCGGTCCAGCCGCATCTGTCCGCTGGTGAACGGGACGGCGCCGAACACCGCCTCCACCAGTTCGGTGCGTCCGCTGCCCTGCAACCCGGCCAGGCCCACGATCTCGCCGGCGTGCACGTCGAGATCGATGCCCTGCACATAGGCGTTGCCACAGCCGCGCAGCTCGAGCCGGGGCGCCCCGAGCACGGTGCCCTCGATCGGCCCCGGAAAGTAGGTGGAGATCGCCCGGCCGACCATCAGCCGTACGAGTTCGTTGGTGTCGAGTTCAGCCGCGGGGCGACTCGCCACCATCGCTCCGTCCTTCAGCACGGTGATGGTGTCGCACAGGTCGAAGATCTCCTTAAGCCGATGCGACACGTAGAGGATGGCGACCCCGCGTGCGGTGAGCCGGCGCACGATTGCGTAGAGCAATTCGACCTCGTGTTCGGCGAGCGCGGCGGTCGGCTCGTCCATCGAGATCACCCTGGCGTCGAACGACAGCGCTTTGACGATCTCCACTACCTGCTGCTCGGCCACGGTCAGTGTGCCGGCGCGGGCGGACGGGTCGATGAAGTCGATGCCGAGCTCGGTGAGCAGCGTCTGCGTGTCCCGCGACATCCGTCCCTTGTCGACGAACCCGCCCTTGCGCGGTTCGCGCCCGAGGAAGACGTTCTCGGCGACGCTGCGTTCGGGCAGCAGGTTGAACTCCTGGAACACGGTGACAATGCCGGCGCGCATCGCCTGCACCGGGTGGGTGAAGGCGACCGGGTTGCCGGCGAAGGTGATGCTGCCGGCGTCGGCGTGGTACACGGCGGCGAGGATCTTCATCAGGGTTGACTTGCCCGCGCCGTTCTCACCGACCAGGCCGTGTACCCGGCCGGGGTACAGATCGAGGTCGATGCCCTTCAGCACTGTGACGCCGAAGAATCCCTTTTCGATGCCGCGGGCGGACAGCACCGGGGCATCAGGTGCGTCGGTCATGCGGTCACCTCCTCACGTGTTCGGGTTGTGGGCAGGTCGACCCAGCCGCCGTCTCGCGCCGAGCGCAACACTGCCTCGGTCACTTGGGCCGCGCGCAGCCCATCGACGAAGGTCGGCAGCCCCTCGGGTTGCGCCCCGCCGATCGCGGCATAGGCGTCGGCGACGAAGGCGTTGAAGGCGTCCTGATAGCCGAGCGGATGTCCCGCCGGAAGCACCGAGAGGCGTGCCGAGTCCGGGCTGGCCTGCGCGGGGTCGCGGGGCAGCAGCATGCTGCCGGTGCGACGTCCGAGCCAGAGGGTCTCGGGGTTCTCCTGCTCGAAACGCACGCTCTCGTCGCTGCCGCCGATCTCGATCACGAGTGCGTTCTTGCGCCCCGCGGCGACCTGGGAAACCAGCATCGTGCCGATCGCGCCGCCGGTCAGCTCGAAGGCCAGCGCGACGGCGTCTTCGGTGGCCACCGCGGCGCCCGCGCGGGTCGCGTGTGCCCGGCTGACCACGGCGCACAGCCGGGCGATGCGGTCGGAGGTGGCGAACTCGACGAGGTCGGCGAGATGCGAGCCGATGTCGGCGAACGCGCGGGAGGGCCCACCGAGCGACGGGTCGACCCGCCAGTCGGTGTCGTCGACGCCGAGCAGCCAGTCCTGCAGGTAGGAGCCCTGCACCGACAGCAACCGGCCGGCGTCGCCGCGGGCAATCCGGGCGCGCGCCTCGCGCACCAGCGGGTGGAACCGGTACACGAACGGCACCGCGGCCACCCTGCCCGCGGCGGCGGCCTGGTCCACGAGCGACTCGGCGTCGGCGACATCCACCGCCAGCGGCTTCTCGCAGATCACGTGCTTGCCGGCGTCGAGGGCGGCCTGCGCGTACCCGGCATGGGTGACGTTCGGGGTGCAGATGTGCACTACGTCGATGTCGGGCTGCTCGAGCAGTTCGGCCACCGAGCCGTAGGCGGTGCCGAGGTCGAGGCTGGCGGCGGCGCGCTCGGCGCTTTCCCTAGAGGATGACGCGACCCCCACCACGGTTCCCCGCGCGGCACGGATGGCACGGCTGTGCACCGCGGCCATGAAACCGCCGCCGACGATCGCCGCGCGCAGCGGTGAGGCCGTGACATCCGTTGTCATGTGCCCATTGTCTGCCCGCCCCACGCACTTCTGTCAAGGCACATGCAAAAGTTGTTATGCAAAATTCTTTAGCTGCTGGTATCCGAACGAATGTGTCTGTGATTAACTGTCGACATGGTGGACATCAGCCGCGCAACAGCGCTCGGCACCTCGGGGGCGAGCGAGCTGTTCCAGTTGCTGCGCGACGGCCGGCCGCGCACTCGCGCCGAGCTGGCGAACCTCACGGGACTGGCCCGTTCCACCATCGCCGCCCGTGTCGACTCGCTGATCCGCCTCGGGCTGGTGAGCCCGGTCGACGATGCGATCTCCACCGGCGGCCGCCCCTCATCACAGTTCGCCCTGAACCCCGGAGCCCGCATCGTGCTCGCCGCCGACCTCGGCGCGACGCACGCCACCGTGGGCATCAGCGACCTCAGCGGGGTAATCCTGGCGCAGCGCCGGGAAAGCGTCGCCATCGACCGCGGGCCGGAAGCGGTGCTCGGCTGGCTGGTCGAAACCGGCCAGGACCTGGTGAACACCGTGGGCCGCGAGGCCAGCGATCTGATCGCGATCGGCATCGGCCTGCCAGGCCCTGTGCACCACGCCAGCGGCCGGCCGGTCAACCCGCCGATCATGCCGGGCTGGAACGCCTTCGACGTGCCGGGCTGGGTGCAGCAGCACCTCAAGGTGCCGGTACTGGTCGACAATGACGTGAACATCATGGCGCTCGGCGAGCAGGCCTTCGCCTGGCCGGACGAGGACCACTTCATCTTCGTCAAGGTGGCCACCGGCATCGGCTCCGGCGTGATCTCGGGCGGCCGGCTGCAGCGCGGCGCGCAGGGCATCGCCGGCGACATCGGGCACGTGCAGATCCCGCGCGGTGCCGGCATCCCGTGCCACTGCGGCAACCGCGGCTGCCTCGAGGCGATGGCCTCCGGGCCGGCGATCGCGGCGGAACTGCGCCGCTCCGGCATCGACGTGCAGACCGGTCAGGATGTCGTCGACCTCGTGAAACGCGGAAACATTGACGCCATCCAGGCGGTGCGGCAGGCCGGCCGCGACATCGGCGAGGTGCTGACCGCGTGCGTCAGCCTGATCAACCCTTCGGTGATCGCGATCGGCGGGTCGATGGCGCAGGCCGGCGAGCACCTGATCGCCGGAGTGCGTGAGGTCGTCTACACCCGCTCGATGCCGCTCGCCACCGAGCACCTGCAGATCGCCCAGTCGCGGGCCGCCGAGAACGCCGGGGTGATCGGCGCGAGCATGCTCGCCATCCACCACGCCCTGTCGCCGGAGAGCATCGACAGCATGGTGCAGGTGTAGCTCGCCCGCTCGGTCGGAGTTCGGCGGCTCGGCAGGACGAAATCCGCGAAAAACGTCCTCCCGAGCGCCCGAAGTCCGCCCGCCGGGAGACCGCGAGGCCCAAGCCGGGACCGGCCTCCCCCGGCGGAGTGGGCCGCCACCACCCGGTATCCTCGGTAGGCGGCAGCACACAGTTTGCACGCGTTTGACATGGCTGAAACGCGGATGACTCATTGCCCCGGTTGACTAGGGGCACACGGCGGGAAGGCATGACAATGACGACGATGCGCGCGGCGGTAATCAACGAGACCGGGGCGCCCGACGTGCTGGTGCTGGCCGAGATCGACATGCCCGCGAAAGTGAACGCGGAGTTCCTTATCAAGGTCGAGGCCGCCGGGATCAACCCCATTGAGGCCAAGACCCGCGCCGGTCGCGGCGTGATCGCCGGCATCCGGAACTTCCCGGCCGTGCTCGGCAGCGACTTCAGCGGGGTCGTCGTCGAGGCGCCGTACGAGGCGCACCCGTTCCAGCCGGGCACCGAGGTGTACGGCATGGCGCCAGCGCCCCGTGTCGCTAGTGGCAGTTACGCCGAGTACATTGCGGTGCAGGCGCTCAGCGTTGCGAAGAAGCCAGCCAACCTCTCGCACGTCGAGGCGGCCGGCGTGCCGCTGGCGGCAATGACCGCGTGGGGCGCTGTCGTCGACGTGGCCCGCGCCCATGAGGGACAGCGGATACTGATCCACGCCGGCTCCGGCGGTGTCGGGCACTTCGCGGTGCAGTTCGCCGCGTACTTCGGCGCGCACGTGATCGCCACCGGCTCCACCCGCAATCTCGGCTGGCTGCGCGACCTTGGCGCCACCGAGGTCATCGACTACACCAGCACCCGGTTCGAGCAGCAGGTGTCCGACGTTGATGCCGTGATCGATTTGATCGGCAACGTGCACGACGACACCGGAACCCGCTCCCTGGCGACGATGCGGCCCGGCGGGCTGCTGGTCAACGTGCCGACCGGAAGCTGGCCCACTTTCATGACGGATGCCGCGGCCGCAGGCATGCGCTCCACCAGCTACAAGGTGTCACCCTCCGCGTCCACGCTCGAGGTCATCACCCGGCTGATCGAGGCCGGAGACGTGCGGGTGCACGTCGACGAGGTGTTCCCGCTGTCCGACGCGGCCGAGGCGCACCAGGCGCTGGAACGCGGCCACACCCGGGGCAAAATCGTGCTGGCGGTAACTGAGAGCTAGCCACGTTCCGCCGCCGAGGAGTAGAGTGCGGGAACTCCTCACCAAAGGCGGTGTCATGGAACACGATCCTCGGATTGCGCGCTCGAAGATGCGGGCGTTTGCGCAACTCAGTGCGGTGACCGGAATCATTGCGGGCCTGTTCCTGCTGGGGTATTACACCTTCGGCGACCCGTTTCCCCTCGTGCCGACCGGCTGGTCGTGGGCCGGTTTCTTCGGCAACTTCGCCAGCGTCGCCTCCCTGATCGCGTTGATGCCGGTCGCCTTCGCGCTGTGGGTGCTGCTGCCGGCCAGTCGCACCCTGCGAGTCTGGACCGTGCTCGGTGGAGCCTCGATGGCCCTGATCGCCCTCAGCTGCTTGCTGCTCGTGCTGCGCCAGATCGACTTCCAGGTGCAGGGTGTGACCTTCGCGATCTGCATCGCGTTCGTCTTCGGCTGGCAGTTCGTGGTCAGCCAGCAGGCCAGACGACTGCAGCCGGAACAAGACGGGCTGCTCTGGCGGTGGGGTTCGGCGCTGGGCTCCATCGGGATCGCCGCCGAGGTGGTGCTCGCGTCGGCTTTGCTGCTGCCCTGGGGTTCCGCCGCCCAGCTGCTGGTGCTGACGGTGGGCGGCGTGCCGAGCGTGCTCAGCTGGTTGGCGCTCCCGTTGTGGACGCTGGCGCTCTCCCGCGACGACTTCGCCGGCCGGGCGGTGCCGCTGCCGAGAGGGCGGGCGGCCGCCTTCTAGAGCACGCGCTCCCGCACGAAGTCTTCGTGCCATTCCGAGCCGACCAGGAAGCGCTTCTCGCCCACCCTGGTGAACCCGTTCTTCTCGTAGAACCGGTTGGCGCGTTCGTTCTGCTGGTTGACCCCCAGCCACACCGCGACGGCGCCGCGCTGGTGGGCCATCTCGACGCTCTGGGCGATCAGGTGGGATGCAACTCCGTGTCCGTGCTGGGTGGAGAGCACGTAGCACTTGCTCAGCTCCGCGGTCGGTCGCACGGTGATCGCCTTGGCGACATCCGCATCCTGCGGCTCCCCGAACACGAGCATGGTGTACCCGGCGACGACGCCGTTCACCTCGGCGATGAGCAGCGCCCGGTCGGGATCGGCGAGATGGAGCCGAAACTTCTCTTCGGACAGGTGTTCCGCGATGAACGCATCGATGTCGGGCTGCTGGGTGCCGGGAGGGCAGGCGAGCGCGAACGTCTCCCCCGCGACGACGTGGAGGGCAGCGGCATCCGTTGGCTCGGCGTGGCGCACCGTGATCGTTGACGTCTCGTGAGTGCTCATACCCTTTCGAGCTTACGGCTCCGCAGCTGCGTGAACGACGGCGCGCCGAGGGTCGCGTCACGCCGGCGGTGCACCTGCCGCGCGATGTAGCGGGCGTCCCGGCCGACGCCGGGGAGAGTCGCAGAGACAATCGAGAACAGCAATTCCTGCCCGAGGAAGTACAGGCCGGGAACCGTGCTGGAGACCCCGCGGCGCTGCGCGAGCCGACCCTCCGAGTCCACCGCCGGAAGGCTCAGCCAGCCGTACTCTTCGGCATACCCCGTGCACCAGATCACTGCAGAGGGGTTCAGGATGTCGCCATCCTCGGTCACCGGAAGGCCGTCCCGCACGTCCGCGATGCGGGCCGCGAAGCGCACTCCGGCGCGCTCGAGATCCCGACGCTTGGTGCGAATCAGCGGTGTCGCCTCTCGCTCCAGTATCGGCAGCACCCGTCGGCCGATCGGCGAGCGATGGTTCAGCACGTGCAGGCCGACGAAGCGAATGACAGGCAACGCGAATCGAGCCGCGGTACGCCCATGGCGGATCGGCAATTCCCTGCCGGGCCGCGCGGCCAGCACGGTGGGATGTGTGCGGCTCACCTCGAGCGCGATCTCGGCGCCGGAGTTGCCCAACCCGACCACCAGCACCTCACCGGGTGGCAGCTGATCCGGGTTGCGGTAGGCGATGGAGTGCAGCTGGGTGATCGTCGGCGCCAACCGGTTTGCGAACGCCGGGATTCTCGGCACCTGGTAGCTGCCCGTCGCGACGACCAGGTTGCGCGAACGCCACCGGTGACCGGCGGCCTCGAGCACGAAGAAGGGGCCGTCCCGGTGCACCCCGTCAACCCGCACCCCGTTCCTGATGGGAAGCTGCTCGCGTTCGGCGTAGGCCTCGAGGTAGGCGGCCTGTTCGTCCTTGGTGGGGAACGCCAGCCGGTCACCGGGGAATCTCATGCCCGGCAGCCCGTCGAACTTGGCGGGCGTGAACAGCCGCAGCGAGTCCCAGCGTTGCCGCCAGGCGTCGCCGACGCGGTCGTTCGCGTCCAGCACGACGAAGTCGTCGCCGTGCCGGGCCAGATAGTGGGCGAGGGCAAGCCCCGCCTGACCGCCACCGATGATGGCGGTGTCCACCGTTTCCGGGTTGGCGGACGGGTGGACAGGGGGTGTGTGAGTAGTCATGATGCGTGCTCCAGAATGTGCAGAGTGGGTGCCTCGACCGTTCCTTCCGCACGGTCGCGGGCGTGATATCGCAAGAACCAGGCGAGCATCAGAGCGGATGCCACAACGTAGAAGCCGTGCAGCAGCCAGATCGGTCCGGTGGGAAGGCTGGCGACATAGGCCGTGTGCACCAGGTTGGCGAAGTTCGTCAGGGCGAGGTTGCTCAGGCTGTACGAGGCCAGGTCGCGGGTTCTGGCGGCCTTCGCGAGCATGGGCAGCATGCTCGCGGCAAACAGCACCGTGGAAATGGTGCCGGCGATGATCGGGAGGTTCATGCCAGCAACATTAGGAACGCAACTGCCAACGTTCGTCGGCCGAATCACCCATTTCGCGCCGGGGCGGCGTGGGTAATTCTGCGCATACGGCCCTACCCGCGCGCCTTGAATGTGCCAGACAGCGTCGCGGCGTCGAGGGTGTGCCCATTCACCGCCCGCTCGAACGCAGGCAGCGAGACCCCGGCGGCCAGATCGAGGCGATCGGTGTCCAGGGCGTACAGCGTGAACTCGTATGTGTGCGTGCCCGACGGCGGAAACGGCCCGACATACCGCGTCAGCTCCCGGGAGCCCTCCGGCATCCGACCGGATCCCGAAGCGTCGTCATCCAGAGCCGTGACCGTGCCCGGGATGTCGCAGGCCAGCCAGTGCACGTACACGTTGCCGGGTGAGATTCGATCCAGAGCCGATAGAGCGAAGGATCGTGTGCCAGCCGGAACGCCGGTCCACGACAGCGACGGAGACGCGTTGCCCGCTCTCTTGCCGTGCCGCTCCGGGATCGGCTGCGCCGAGGCGAATGCTGACGAACTGAGTTCCATGCCGGCTCCAATCTCGGGAAGAGCAGTTACGACACCAACTGGTGCTCGTAGGCGTACGCCGTCGCCGCCGCCCTCGACGGCAGGTCGAGTTTCGTGAAGATATTGCTCAGATGGCGCGCCACGGTCTTCTCGCTCAGGTACAGCCGCTCGGCCACCTGACGGTTGGTGAGCCCGGCCGAAACCAGCCGTAGCACCTCGATCTCCCGGGCGGTGAGCGGACCTCGGGCGTCCTCCTGGTGAGCGCGCGCCAGGGCGTCGAGCTCGGCGAGGGCAGGCTTTGCACCGAGTTCGGCGAAGATGCTGCGGGCGGTGTCGAACTCCATGACGGTCGAGTCGTCGTCGCCGAGGGCACGGCAGGCGCGTCCCATCAGCATCCGGCACTCGCCTTCCTCGTATGGCGCCTCGAGTTCGCGCCAGAGCAGCACGGCCCCGCGCAGCCTGCCAAGCGCGTCGCTCGGCCTGCGCTCGGCGACCAGCACGGCGCCGTCGGTCTGGGCGGCCGTGGCCAACAGCAGCGGCATGGGATTCTGTTCCGCGATTGCCGCGAACTCGTCCGCCGCAGCCCGTGCTCCCGCGACATCCGCGGCCGCCAGCATGATCTCGGCCATCGCCGGCAGCAACTGGCGGCGGGTCGCGGGGTCGGCACTGTCCGCCGCGCGCTGGATCTGCGACTGCGCCTGGGCCACATTGCCGCGTGCGAGCTGTAGCAGCGCCAAGCCTGGCTGCGGATCCCATCCCGATCGGCCGGCTTCCCGGAAGCACAGCTCCGCGGCGTCGAACTCGCCGCGTCGGCGAAGCACCTCGCCCTGTTGATAGAACGCCCCGAAGCCGGCGGCTCGGTCGCCGCGCCGAAACAGGTCTTGCGCCGTTTCGGCGGCCACCAGGGCCTCGGCCCACGCGCCATGCAGTAAGAACAGGGCCGCGCGATGTGCCTGGCACTGCCCGCTGAAGTTCACCAGATCCGGCTGGGTGTCGCACCAGTGGTCGAGGGCGAGGGTCCACTCGTATGCGCGGCGCACGTCGAACGCCAGGTGGCAGGTGCCGATCACGGCGCAGTAGATGATGCCAGACGGGATCGGCGACACCTCACCGGCGGTGACCGAGACCATCGCCTCATCGAGCGCGCGAAGACCCGTGGTCACATCGCCGAGGATCACGGAGGCCTGCCCGTACCCCAGCCGACCGAGGGCGAGCAGGTCGGGGTCATCGAACCGCGCACCGATCTGGGCGGCCCGCTCGAACAACGCCAGGGCGCCTGTCGCGTCTCCGGAGCCATACATGGTGACCAGTGCGGCGCCGATCAGCGGCATCCCCGGCAGGTAGTCGTCATCCGGGTCCTCCTCGACGAGGCGTTGCGCTCGGGCAAACCACCCGGCGCTTTGCGCGCGGTCACCCGAGTTCTGGAATTGCAGGCCGAGCCAGGACGCGGCCCGCACCGCGCCGCGGAGGTCGCCCGCCGCCAAATACTTCTCGTGCGCGCGGGTGAGGAAATCGGTACCTGCCACGACGTCACCCACCATGGTGGCCGACGTCGACAACCGCATCATGTCATCGGCGGCGAGTGCCTCCGAGCGGTCAGCGTCGGCGAACCGGGCGACGGCCTCGGTCCACTGACGGTCGACGTACGCGGCGCGACCGCGATCCAGCTCGGTCGCGGATGTCATGATGCTTGCTCGCCCATGATGCAGGTCGCGGCGGGAGGGCCTGCACCCGCCGTTCACGGTCAGGGTACTGCCGACCACCGGGGGCTGCAACCGGGCAACCTAAGCCGAAACTTCACAGAGGGTTGCCACGCCCGGCATCCCCCGGCACAGTTTAGAGCCAGGCTGGCTGGCGAAGGAGAGGGATTCATGGGGCTCTATGAAGTGATCATGGAAGTGATCATATTTTTCGGCGCGCTGTTTATCGTCGCCACCCTCATCCTGCTCGTGTACCTCATGCCGTTGCTCTGGGTGATCGCCGACCTCATGCGCGACCCTTCGCTGAGCGGCTGGTACCAAGCGCTGTGGATATTCTTCCTGCTCCTGGTTCCCCTCCTCCCGGTGCTCGCGTATCTCATCACGCGCGGCTCCGGGATGGACGATCGCAAGCTGGCCGAGCACAACGAAAGAAGGGCCCGCCAGATGGCGGACCCTTCTCTGTCTAACTGAGCGCTGTTAGCTGTTAGCTAGATGGCGTTGACGTCCAGCGGGATGCCGGGGCCGAACGTGGTCGACAGGGCGCCCTTCAGCACGTAGCGGCCCTTCGAGCTCGACGGCTTCAGACGCACGATCTCGTCGAGAGCCGACTTCAGGTTCTCGTCGAGCTGCTCGGCGGTGAAGTTCGCCTTGCCGATCACGAAGTGCACGTTGGAGTGCTTGTCGACGCGGAACTCGATCTTTCCGCCCTTGATGTCGGAGACAGCCTTCGCGACATCCGGGGTCACGGTGCCGGTCTTCGGGTTCGGCATCAGGCCGCGCGGGCCCAGCACCTTACCGAGGCGACCGACCTTGCCCATGAGCTCGGGGGTCGAGACTGCCGAGTCGAACGAGGTGTAGCCGCCGGCCACCTTCTCGATCAGCTCGTCGCCACCAACCTCGTCGGCGCCGGCTGCGATAGCAGCCTCGGCCGCGGGGCCGGTTGCGAAGACGATGACGCGGGCGGTCTTGCCGGTACCGTGAGGAAGAATGACGGTGCCGCGGACCATCTGGTCAGCCTTGCGGGGGTCGACGCCGAGCTTCAACGCAACCTCAACGGTCGAGTTGGGCTTGGTCGCACCGGTCTCGCGGGCAACCGCGACGGCCTCGGTGGGGGCGTAAAACTTGCCGGGCTCGAGCTTCTCGGCCGCGGCGCGGTAGGCCTTGGACTTCTGTGCCATGTTGTTCTCCTAAAAAGTGAGTTCGTGGGTAACGAGCCAGGCGGGCTCTTCCACTTTGCGACCCCGCTTGGCGGGGCCTGAGGTTCTGGTGCCGACTACGCGTCGACCGTGATGCCCATCGACCGAGCGGTGCCGGCGATGATCTTCTCGGCGGCAGCGATGTCGTTGGCGTTGAGGTCGGCCTGCTTCTGCTCGGCGATCGCGCGAACCTGGTCGCGGGTGAGCTTGGCAACCTTGACGGTGTGCGGGGTGGCGGAACCCTTGGCGACGCCAGCCGCCTTCTTGATGAGCTCGGCTGCCGGAGGAGTCTTCAGGATGAAGGTGAACGAGCGGTCCTCGTACACGGTGATCTCAACCGGGATGACATTGCCGCGCTGCGACTCGGTCGCCGCGTTGTACGCCTTGCAGAACTCCATGATGTTCACGCCGTGCTGACCCAGGGCCGGGCCGATGGGCGGGGCGGGGTTCGCGGCGCCGGCGTTGATCTGAAGCTTGATCAGACCAGTAACCTTCTTCTTCGGTGCCATTGTTCTTCCTTCTTATTGGTGTTCGAGCAGCCGGAATTCCGGACCGCTCTCCCGCGAACCCGGGCGGGTTGCGGTGGTTTAGGGGAGCTCTTAGAGCTTGGTGACCTGGTCGAAGCTGAGCTCGACCGGAGTCTCACGCTCGAACAGCGACACGAGCACGGTGAGCTTGCCGCTCTCCGGCTTGATCTCGCTGATCGTGCCGGGAAGGCCGGCGAACGAGCCTTCCTTGATGGTGATGGTCTCGCCGACCTCGAAGTCGATCTCGGCGGGGATGACGCGAGCCTGCAGCTTCTGGCCACCCTTGCCTGCCGCGCCCTTCGCGGTGGGAGCAACCTCGACCTGCACGAGGCTCTTCAGCATCGAGAAGGCCTCTTCGAAGCGCAGCGGGGTGGGGTTGTGCGAGTTGCCGACGAAGCCGGTGACACCGGGCGTGTGACGCACGACCGACCAGCTGTCCTCGTTGAGGTCCATGCGCACCAGCACGTAGCCGGGAATGCGCACCCGGTTGACCAGCTTGCGCTGACCGTTCTTGATCTCGACGACGTCTTCCATCGGCACCTGGACCTCGAAAACGAAGTCCTCCATGCCGAGGCTGACGCGGCGGTTCTCGATGTTCTGCTTGACGCGCTTCTCGAACCCGGCGTAGGAGTGAATGACGTACCACTTGCCGAACTTCGCACGGAGTTCAGCGCGGAACTCCTCGTACGGGTCAACCTCTGCGGCCTGCTCGTCCTCGGTGGCTTCGACGGCGGCTTCCGCCTCGTCGAGGGAGTCGACATCGAGGGCGTCATCGACCACGGAGTCGGCTTCGGGGTCCATGGCGGCGTCGAGGTCATCGAGCAGACCGCTCAGGTCGCCCTCCTCTTCGACTTCGCCCTCTTCGAAGACGTGGATGGCCTCGTGCTCGGCGGAATCGACGGATCGCTCATCCGCGGCGAGCGTGTTGCCCTCCTGAGCCTCGTCCTCTTCGGACGACTGCTCGGCGGCAGTCGCGAGGTCGATGTCGCGGCGCTCTTGTTCAGACACTGGATCTCATTTCAATTCTGGTGATCACCGCGGTGCAGCCAGTACGGCGCAGCCAGCGATGAGCGGGAAGTTGTTTAGTTGATTGGGCCGTCGCCGAACACGTACGACACCAAGGTTCCGAACCCGAGGTCGAGCAAGGAGACCAGCGCCATCATGATGACAACGAACACCAACACGACGCCGGTGTAGCTCAGCAGCTCTTTGCGGGTCGGGGTGACAACCTTTTTCAGTTCGCCGATGACCTGACGGAAGAACAGTGCAAGCCGAGAAAACGGACCGCGGCGTTCGGCGCGTTCCTTTTTCGCGTTGGCGACGACATCCTCGCTGGGTTCGTCGATAACTTTCTTGGCCATCACTACCTTCTGACGTCTGTCACGGGTGTTAAGTCCTCCGCGAGCTTCGCGAAGTAACTTGCAGGGCGGACAGGACTCGAACCTGCAACCTGCGGTTTTGGAGACCGCTGCTCTACCAATTGAGCCACCGCCCTTTGCGCGTTGCCAAGACAACGCACTCTCAAGGATACGAGTGAAACAGCATAGCTTCGCTACGGTTGGTCAAGGCTGGATTGCCCGAAACAGGCGCGACAAAGCTTGGCAGATTTCAACTACCTCGCCCTAGTGTAGAGGACGCCGGGAGACCACGCAAAAGCGCGCCGATCAGTAGTCTTGACGCGTGCCTGAATTCCCCCGCGTATCCCGTCGTATCGGCTCGATCAGCGAGTCCGCCACCCTCAAGGTCGATGCCAAGGCCAAGGCGTTGCAGGCCGAGGGCCGCCCGGTGATCAGTTATGCCGCCGGTGAGCCCGATTTCGCCACGCCCGACTACATCGTGGAGGCGGCCCTCGCGGCCGTGCACGACCCGAAGAACTACCGGTACACGCCGGCCGCGGGGCTGCCCGACCTGCGGGAGGCGGTCGCGGCGAAGACGCTGCGGGACAGCGGGCTCGCGGCATCCGCTTCCCAGGTTGTGGTGACCAACGGCGGCAAGCAGGCCGTGTACCAGGCGTTCGCCACGCTGCTCGACCCCGGCGACGAGGTGCTGATGCCGGCGCCGTACTGGACCACATACCCGGAGGCGATCCGGCTCGCCGGCGGCGTGCCAGTCGAGGTGTTCGCCGGCTCCGACCAGGGCTACCTGGTCACCGTGGAGCAGCTGGAGGCGGCTCGCACCCCTCGCAGCAAGGTGCTGCTGTTCGTATCGCCGTCCAACCCGACCGGCGCCGTCTACTCGGCCGAACAGACCCGGGCGATCGGCGAGTGGGCGCTGGAGAACGGCCTGTGGGTGATCAGCGACGAGATCTACCAGAACCTGGTCTACGACACCGCGGGCACCCCGTCATCTGCCGAGGTTCCCGGTCACGCCACCTCGATCGTGGAAGCCGTGCCGGAGCTCGCCGACCGCACCATCCTGGTCAACGGCGTGGCGAAAACCTACGCCATGACCGGATGGCGGGTGGGATGGATGGTCGGCCCGACCGATGCGATCAAGGCCGCCGCGAACCTGCAGTCGCACCTGTCATCGAACGTGTCGAACATCTCGCAGCGCGCGGCGCTCGCGGCGCTCACCGGCCCGCAGGATTCGGTGGAAACTATGCGGCAGGCGTTCGACCGCCGCCGCAAGCTGATCGTGTCGGAGCTGAACACCATCCCGGGCATGGTCACGCCGACGCCGGAGGGCGCGTTCTATGTGTATCCGGATGTCACGGGCCTGCTGAACCGCGAATGGGGTGGCGTCACCCCGACCACGTCGCTCGAGCTCGCCGACCTGATCCTCGAGCAGGCCGAGGTGGCCGTGGTTCCCGGGGAGGCGTTCGGCCCGAGCGGCTACATCCGCCTGTCGTACGCGCTCGGCGACGAGCCGCTGCTTGAGGGTGTGCGGCGGCTGCAGAAGCTGTTCAGCTAGCTACTGTTCAGCTAACAGCTGCCCGGCCCCAGCTTGCGTAGAACGGCAGAGATTCGGGGCGGCGCGCCGCTCAACCCTGCCGGCGGACGGCGTGTCGTCACGAAACGCTGCCGTTGTCCGCAGGCTGCCGACTGCCGGACTGCCGGACTGCCGGACTGCCGGACTGCCGGACTGCCGGCTGCCGGGCTACAGCAGCTTGCGCTCCAGCGCCCAGGCGGTCAGCTCGTGCCGCGACGACATCTGCAGCTTGCGCAGCACCGCGGAGACGTGTGTTTCCACCGTTTTGATCGAGATGAACAGCTCGCTGGCGACCTCCTTGTAGGCGTAGCCGCGGGCGATCAGCCGCATCACCTCACGCTCCCTGGCCGAGAGCCGGTCGAGCTCGTCGTCGCGCACCGCCTGCTCCCCCGCGACCGCGCCGAACGCGTCGAGCACGAACCCGGCCAGCCGCGGCGAGAACACGGCATCGCCCGCCGCCACGGTGGCCACCGCGCGCGAGACCTCGGAGCCCGATGACCCCTTGGTGATGTAGCCGCGGGCACCGGCCCGGATCACGCCGACGACATCCTCGGCGGAATCCGAAACGCTGAGCGCCAGGAACTTGACCCGGTCGAGCAACGCCGCGCTGCGCTTCAGCACCTCGGCACCTCCGCCGCCGGCACCACCGGGCAGGTGCACATCGAGCAGCACCACCTCCGGCTCGAGCGACGCGATCAGCTCGACCGCCTCGTCCACGGTCGCGGCCTCACCGACCACCTCGAGCGAGGCGTCGAGGTCGGCGCGCAGCCCAGACCGGAAGATCGAATGGTCGTCGACGATGAGCACTCTCATTTACCGTCTCCCGTCTCGAGGTGCAGGTGGATCTCGGTGCCGGTGTCGCTTGAGGTGACGGTCGCGGTGCCGCCGTGCCGCGACATCCGGCCGATGATCGAGCCTTTCACGCCCAGCCGGCCGTCCGGCACCGCATCGAGCGCGAATCCGGGACCGCGGTCGCGGATGAACACGTCGAGGGCGGATGTCGACAGCTCGACGTACACGGACACGTCGCCTCCGGCGTGCCTGGCCGCGTTCAGCATCGCCTCCCGGGCGGCGGCGAGCACCGGCGGGAAGGTGCGATCGGTGAAGTCTCCGGTGGTGACGATGTCGAAGCGCACCGGCAGCTGCAGCTCGATCTCGGAGGCGATCTCGCGCAGCTCGGAGGCGAAGTCGCCGTCGCTTGGCCTGGTTCCGGCGAACAGCCAGTCGCGCAGCTCGCGTTCCTGGGCGCGGGCGATCCGGGCGATCTCGGTGGATGCCCCGGCCCGGTTCTGGATCAGGGCCAGGGTCTGCAACACGGAGTCGTGCAGGTGCGCGGCCACCTCGGCGCGGCTCTCCTCGCGCACCCGGGCGCTGCGCTCGGCGATGAGCTCGGTCCAAAGTCGCACCACGTACGGGGCCACCAGCACGCCAACTCCGGCGATGATCATCGCAACCGAGAGCACCGTGGTGAGCACCATCGGCTCCGTGGACAGCAGCAGCACCGCGGTGACCAGCATAAGCGCGGCCGCGACGGTGCGCACGATCACGCCGTACCGCTCGGACCGCTCGGGATCCCGCCGGTCGAACAGCAGGCTCCACGCCACGGCGCCGCCCGCCAGCAGGATCGTCGCCAGCACGAGGAACGCCGCGTCGGCGCCGCTGGCCTCCGCCAGCAGCAGCGAGATGATCGCGGTCACCCCGGCGAGCGCGACCAGGATCGGGGCGGTCGGGAACCGGCGACGAACCTCGCCCGCGGCATCCGGTGCCAGCTCAAGCGGGGTGAGCGCCCAGAGCCACAGATAAAACAGCACACCGGCGCCGCCGAGGAACGCCGCGAGCACCATCAGCAGGCGCACCACGGGCACCGGCACGCCGAGGTGGGCGGCGAGTCCGGCGCAGACACCGCCGATCATCGCGTGACGCGGGCGAGTCATTGGGGCGCGGGCAGGGAAGGACACGATCAAATCCAAGCACGCCGCGGGCGCTCTTCTGACGGGTTTCAGGGTGCGATCAGGGGAAAACCCTATGGCAGCGGATGCCGGGAACCTGCAAGCATCGAACCATGCCCACCGAATCCTTCCCCGAGACGCCGGATGCACCGCAGCCGGGTCCGCAGCCACAGCCGCCGTATTTCTCGCAGCCGCCGCCTGCGCAGCCGGCCAGCAACCGATTCTTCGCCTGGCTCCGAAACCTTGACCTGACACGTCAGCCGGGCTGGATCGGCGGCGTGGCCGCGGGCATCGCCCAGCGGTTGAACATCGACCCGCTGATCGTGCGCGGCATCCTCGTGGTGGTGGGGCTGCTCGGCGCCCCGGTGCTGCTGCTCTACGCCGCCGCCTGGATGCTGCTGCCCGACCACACCGGCAAGATCCACGCCGAGGAACTGAGCCGCGGACGCTTCGAAGCCCCGGTGGCCGGCGCCGGCCTGATGGTGTTGCTCGAGCTGCTTCCCGGCGCGAACGTCGCGCTGCCGTTCGTGGGGCCGATCTTCCCGTGGTGGTCGGTCGACGGCAACTTCGGCGACGTGCTCCGCGTCTTCTGGACCCTTGCCGTGGTGGGCGCCGCAGTGTGGTTCGCGGTGTGGCTGTCCCGCCGGTCGAGCGCGCAGGGATCCGCGACATCCGACCCGTCCGGCCCGACCGTGGTGCCGGCGACCACCGACACCGACCCGGCCACCGTGCCGTACGGCTCCGAGGTGTTCAACTCGGCGGCGTCCACGGTGCCGTTCGGCTCGGCCTCCCCGGACGCCGCCGGCCTGGTGCCGCCCATCGCCACCCAGCCCACCGTGCCGCTGCCGAATGCGGGTGCGGCGCCGACGGATGCCGCGGAGCTCGCCGCCTGGAAGGAACAGCAGGAGCGCTTTAAGCAGGAACGCGACCAGTACGTGCGCGACCAGCGGGATGCGCAGCGCGCCGCGACCGCCGCGCGCGCCGCCGAGCAGAAGCGGGAGCGCGATGCCCGCGCCGCCGCCTACCGGGAGGAGCTCGACCGCACCCGGTCGAACCCGCTGTACAGCCTGATCACGATCGGCGTCGCGCTCGTCGCGGGTGCCGGGGTGATGATGCTGGTCGGCGACGGCACACTCACCAACACCGCGGTGGTCGCCGGACTCGCCACCACCCTCGGCGTGCTCGGCCTCGCCGTCATCGGCAACGGCGTGATGGGCAAGCGCAGCGGTGGCGCCAGCGGCATGGCCTGGGTGGTCGCGGCGGCGTTGATCGCGACATCCGTTCTCTCGATCGGCGGCCGGATCGTGTTCGCCGGCAATCCCGAGTTCGCGCCGCAGTACCGCGACCAGACCAGCGTCACCTACCTGGTCGGCGCCGGTCAGCCTGTGGTCGACCTGAGCGACTACTGGGACGGCGCCCCGCGGCCTGCGGTGCGCGGCAACGGCCACCAGTACGGCTCGGTCACGCTGCTGCTCGGCGCAGGGGACACCACGGTGATTCTGCCCGACGACACCGCCGCCAGCCTCAACCTGCGCTCGGGCGTCGGAGACGCCGAGCTGCGCCAGCCGGACGGCAGCACCGATTCCGGCTTGCAGGGCTTCCATCAGCTGCTTCCGGCCGGCGCCGACTGGGACGAGCTGGCCCGCGAAATTTCACTCACCGTCATGCTGGGCGCCGGCGAGATCACCATCATCACCGAAGGAGAACTGCGATGAAGACCCGGGTTTCCACCATCGTCTGGGGATGCTTCATCCTCGCCGTCGCGGCAGCGTTCCTCGTGGGCAGCCTGGCCGACCTCAGCGCCCTCAACCCCACCGTGCTCGTCGTCGGGGCGATCGGCGGGATCGGCGCCGTGCTGGTGCTCGGCGGCATTCTCGGCCTGATCCTCAAGACGGCACGCCCCGGTTCGGCGAGCGCCGAGGCGGGGCCACGGCCCGAGTCTCGGGATCAGGACCGTCTCTGAGTGGGCACTGACGGTCCCTGGTGGGGCGAGCATCCCACCAGCAGGTCGCTGATCTGGCCCGGTTTGTGAGGTCTGGCGTTTAGTCCTTCCGAAGCGTCGGGAAGGACCAAATGGCTCACTTGAGAGCAACTCGGCATCGCACGCCGCCTGCGGCCCACGTGAGGTCTGCCGTTTGGTCTTTCCCACTCGCCGGGAAGGACTAAAGGGCAGACCTGAGCGGCACTCGACGGCAGCCCGGGGGTTGGCGTCGGGGTCGCCGTCGGCATCGGGTCGGCGTCAGACACGAGCGGGTCAAGCCCGCGGCATCCACCGATCGGTTGAGCCGAATTCAGCCGGTGCATCACTGGTCGGATGTCGCGGCCTTCGCCAGCATGGAGGCATGACCTCTTCAGACCTGGCCGTCCGCGTGCGCGACCTGCGCAAGACGTACGGTGACTTCTCCGCCGTCGACGGCGTGAGCTTCGACATCCATCGCGGCGAGACCTTCGCCCTGCTCGGCCCGAACGGGGCCGGCAAGTCCACCACCATCGAGATCCTCGAGGGCTATCGCGACCGCACGAGCGGCGAGGTCACCGTACTCGGCGAGGACCCGCAGCGCGGCCGGCTCGACTGGAAGGCGCGGCTCGGCATCGTGCTGCAGGAGACCGGCGAGCAGGGCAACGTCACCGTGCGGGAGCAGCTCGCCCACTTCGCCAGCTTCTACCCAAACCCGCGCAACGTCGACGAGGTGATCGCCGCCGTCGGGCTGGAGCAGAAGGCGGGTGCCCTGATCCGCACCCTGTCCGGCGGGCAGCGTCGCCGGGTGGACGTGGCACTCGGCATCGTCGGCCGGCCGGAACTGCTCTTCCTCGACGAGCCGACCACCGGCTTCGACCCGGAGGCCAGGCGGCAGTTCTGGGACCTGGTGCGCGAGCTGAGCGACGAGGGCACCACGATCCTGCTCACCACGCACTACCTGGACGAGGCCGCGCAACTCGGTGACCGCGCCGGCATCATCGCGAACGGCGGGCTCGTCGACATCGGGCGGATCGACGAGATCGGCGCTCCGGATGCTCGGGTCCCCCTGGTGCGCTGGCGGGAGAACGGCGTGCCCCAGGAGCGACGCACCCGGGAGCCCGGGGCGGTTGTGGCGCAACTGTTCGATGCTCTCGGGCATGAGCCCGACGGCCTCGAGGTGGTGCGACCCACCCTGGAAGACGTGTACCTCGGCCTGGTCGGACACCACGCCACCGAAATCATCGAATTGGAGCGGGCATCATGACGGTTTCGACAGGCTCAACCAGCGGAGTCGGCTCAACCAGCGAAGTCGGCCTAACCAGCGGAGGCGGCAACCGCAACCGCACCCGCCCGAACGCCCTCGCCCTCGGCGTCCGGCGGGTCGGGTACGAGGTGAAGAGTTACTTCCGGCAGAAGGACGGCCTGGTCTTCACCTTCCTGTTCCCGATCATCATGCTGCTGATCTTCTCGGTCGCGTTCAGCGAGGCGAGCTTCGGCCAGGACGCCGACGGCAACGACGTGACCGCCGCCTGGTTCTACCTGCCGGCGATGCTCGCGGCGGGCCTGCTGCTGAGCGGGGTGCAGAACCTCGCTGTGGACATCGCGACGGAGAAGAGCGACGGCACCCTGAAGCGGCTCGCCGGCTCTCCGCTGCCGGTATTCAGCTACTTCATCGGCAAGATCGGCCAGGTCTTCGTCACCGGCGTGCTGCAGGCGGCGCTGATCGTCGGCGTCGCAGCACTCGCCTTCGGGGTGCCTCTGCCCAGCGAGCCAGAGAAGTGGCTCACCTTCCTTTGGGTGTTCGTGTTGGGCATCGTGACATCCGCTGCCCTCGGAATCGCACTGAGCGGCGTTCCGCGCTCCGGAAAATCGGCGACCGCGGTCGTGATCCCGATCGTGTTGCTGCTGCAGTTCATATCGGGTGTGTATCTGCCGTTCTCGCAGCTGCCGGACTGGCTGCAGGGGTTCGCCAGCGCCTTCCCGCTGAAGTGGATGGCGCAGGGGATGCGCAATGTGTTCCTGCCGGAGAACTTTGAGGCGCTCGAGGTGGGCGGCGTCTGGGATCTGGCCGGTGTCGGGCTGTGGCTCGGCGTCTGGCTGGTGGCGGGTCTAATCCTCTGCAGACTGACGTTCCGCTGGATCCGCAAGGACAGCTGACCTACGGCGCGCGCCGGAGGGTGGCAAGGTGAGGATATGCAAACTTTGAAGTGGTGGCACGTCGTGTTCAGCGGCGTGCCACTGCTGCTGGTGCTCGTTGTCCTGCTCTCAGCAGAGGACCCGGCCCACGGGGCTGGCGCCGTGATCGCGCTGGCCCTGGTTCCCGCCAGCTGGTTCGCGTTCGGCCGACGGTCGTTCCAGTCGCGCGCGGTTGGTGTGACCTTCTTCGCCGTGTTACTGGTGCTGCTCGCAACCGCCATCTCGTTCTCACCGAACACCGCGATCCTGCAGGCGCTCGCCTTCCCGTTCGCGTGGACCTTCTCGCGGACGAGGCGCGAGGTGATGGTCACCAACGTGCTGGTGGCCGTCGCCGTGGGCAGCGGCTTCTTCCTGGCGTTCGGTCAGGAAGCGACATCCGTTCCACTCATCCTCTTGACCATGGGCTTCTCATTCGCGCTGAGCATGGCGATCGGGTTCTGGATCAGTTCCGTCGAGGTTCATTCCGCAGAACGCGGCCGGCTGCTCGAGGAGCTCACCGCGGCGCAGGAGCAGCTGGCGGTGTTGCACCGGGATGCCGGTGCAACCTTCGAACGGGAACGCATGGCCCGCGAACTGCACGACACTCTCGCCCAGAGCCTCACCGGCATCGTGATGCTGGTGCAGAGCGCCAGACGAGATGCGGATGTCGGTGACCTGGAGCGTGTGCGCGGACGGCTGGAGCTGCTCGAGGAAAGCGCCCGCGAATCGCTCGTGGAGACCCGCACGTTGGTGGCCGCCGGCGTGCCGGTGGCCGTCGACGGCGGCATCGTGCCGGCGCTCCGGCGACTGGCCGCACGCTTCGAACGCGAAACCGGCGTCACCGTCGACGTGGACGCGGACACCGCGCTGCCGACGCTCGCCCGCGACCGGGAGGTGGTGCTGCTGCGCTGCTCGCAGGAGTCCCTCGCCAACGTGCGCAAGCACGCGCACGCCAGCAGCGTGCGCATCGCGCTGCGTGAGCACGAGGGCGAGGTAACCCTCACCGTGCGCGACGACGGGGTGGGGATCGCGCGGCACTCCGGCGTGGGTTTCGGGCTGCCCGGCATGCGGGACAGGCTCGGGCTCGTCGGCGGTTCGCTCGACGTGGCGAGCGACGCCTCCGGGACGGTGCTGACCATGACGATGCCTGGCGGCGTCGCCGTCGCGGGCGAAGGGGTACCCGCCGCCGAGCCGAGCCGGCAGGAGGCCTCATGACCGACACCCCGATCCGCATCCTGGTCGCCGACGACCACCCCATCGTGCGCGGCGGCATCGTGGCGATGCTGCAGGAGTTCCCCGACCTGGCGGTGGTCGGCGAGGCCACCAACGGCCTAGAAGCGGTGAAGTTGGCGGCCGAGCTTGCCCCCGACTTGATACTGATGGACCTGCGCATGCCCGAACTCGACGGTGACGAGGCCACCAGCCGAATCCTCGCCGCGCAGCCCGACATCCGCGTTGTCGTGTTGACGACGTATGAGACGGATGCCGCGATCCTCACTGCGATCGAGGCCGGGGCCAGCGGCTACCTGCTGAAGGCCGCGCCGCAGGAGGAGTTGCTCGCCGGCATCCGCTCGGTCGCCCGCGGCGAGGTGGCGCTGGCCCCGTCGATCGCGGCGAAACTGGTGGACTCGATGCGACGCCCGCCGACGCCGACGCTCACCCCGCGCGAGCTGGAGGTGCTGCGCCTGGTCGCGCAGGGGCAGAGCAACCCGGCGATCGCCCGCACCCTGTTCCTCAGCGAGGCGACCGTGAAGACGCACCTGCTGCACGTGTTCGAGAAGCTCGGCGTCGACGACCGCACCCGCGCGGTGACCCTGGCGATGGAGCTGCGGCTGCTGTAGCCGCCGCCACGACGTGCCCGGCGCGCAGAACGGCAGCGATCGGGGGCGACACTCCGGTCGACGGCGCCCGCGGGCGGCGTGTCGTCACGAAACACTGCCATTCTGCGCGGGTCATCGCCCGAGCAATCGCAGCTCCGGCGGAATTGCTAGTCGCTGCTGACGATCACAGGCTCCGGATGCAGCTGCACACCGAACTCGGACATCACCCGGGTCTGCACGTACCGGGCCAGCTGCAGGATCTCGTCGGCGGTGGCGCCGCCGGTGTTGGTCAGCGCGAGGGTGTGCTTGCTCGAGACGGCGGCGCGGGAGCCGGGCAGCCGGAACCCCCGTGAGATGCCCGAACGCTCGATCAGCCAGGCGGCGCTGAGCTTCACCCGGTCGTCGGCGGGCGGCGGCGGCAGCGCCGGCTCGAAGCCGAGCGGCACCACCCGGTCCGCGACATCAGGCGCCATCGACCAGCGTGGCGCGTCTGTGGGCAGCGACCTGGCGAAGTTCTCGCTCACGATCGGGTTGGTGAAGAACGACCCGGCACTGACCGAGTCGGGGTCGGCAGCATCCAGCACCATGCCCTTCGACGCGCGCAGCGCCAGCACGGCATCCCGCACCCCGCTCAGCGCAACCCGGTCGCCGAGCGGGGCGCCCAGGGCGGTGGCCAGTTGGGCGTAGGCGATCGGCTGGCTGGTGCCGCCGGTGTCGGTCAGCTCGAGTTCGACGGCCAGGACGAGTCCGGCGCGGCCGCGCTTGAAAGTGCTGGTGCGGTAGCCGAGTCCCAGTTGGTCTGCGGTGAGTCGCTCGAGCTCGCCCGACTCGTAGTCGAGGAAGTCGACGGCGACGAGGGCTGCGGAGAGCTCTTGACCGTAGGCGCCGATGTTCTGGATCGGAGCGGCGCCGACCGAGCCGGGGATGCCGGAGAGCGCCTCGATGCCCGCCCAGCCGTTCTCGACGGTCCAGGCCACGAGTTCGTCCCAGTTCTGGCCGGCCTGCACGCGAATGCGGACGGTGGCGGTGGCGGCGTCCGGACCCGACCGGAACACCTCGATGCCGGGCGTCACCACGCGGATCACCGTGCCGTCGAAGCCCTCATCGCTAATCACCACGTTCGAGCCGCCGCCAAGCAACAGCCAGTTCTCGCCCGACCCCCAGACCTCGAGGGTGGTGTCGATGAGTTCCTGCGTGGTGAGCGGCGCGACGATGCGGTGGGCGGGACCGCCGACCCGCAGCGTGGTCAGGTCAGCGAGGTTCACAGTGTGACGCGCACCTGGGCCTTGCCGAGCACGGTCTGCCCGCCGTAGGCCACGGTGAGGTCGATGCGGGCACCGGCGGCGTCCACGGCGCCGACCTTGGCGACCACGGTGACGTCCGCGCCATCCGTGCCGTCAACGACCACCGGGCGGGTGAACTTGACCTGGTAGTCGACGACCTTGCCGCTGTCTCCGATGAAGTCGACGACCGGCTGCACCGCGAACCCCATGGTGAGCATGCCGTGCGCCAGGACGCCGGGCAGGCCCACCGACTCCGCGACGTCGTCGCGGTAGTGGATCGGGTTGAAGTCGCCCGACGCTCCCGCGTACCGCACGAGCGAGTCGCGGGTCAGGTGGAAGGTCTTCTCGGCGATGATGTCGCCAACGGTCAGGTCCACGATGACGGTCATTCTTCTCCCCTGACAACGAGGGTGGATGTCGCGGTCACCACGTGTTCGCCGGCGGCGTCGACCACGTTCGACTGCGCGGTGACCATGCTGTGCGGGCCGAGGGTCTTGACGCTGGCCACGGTGAGGGTCGCGGTGAGCTCGTCGCCGGCGACGATCGGACGGGTGTAACTGAAGCGCTGGTCGCCGTGCACGACCCGACTGAAGTCGATGCCGGCATCCGGTTCCGACAGCAACTGCGCGAGGGTCCGCTCCTGCACCACAACGGCGAAGGTGGGCGGCGCGACGATGTCCGAGTAACCCGCGGCACGCGCGGCATCCGGATCATGGTTGACGGGGTCGGTCGCGAAGACGGCATTCGAGAACTCGCGGATCTTCTCGCGACCCACCAGATACGGTGCGGTCGGCGCGAACTCGCGGCCCTGCAATTCGGGGTTCACTGGCACCCCGACAGTCTAGTTCGGCGTCCGTCCGGGCGAGCGTGTGAGGATTGTCGGGTAATGAGCAGGCATTCGGCGCGCACCCGCCACGTTTCAGTGCGAGCGCGGATCATTCTCGCCATCCTGCTGGTCGCGGCGCTGGGAATGGGCGCCCTGACCGCCTCGGTCTACCTGGTGGAACGGCAGCGTGCCCTCGGCGAGGTGGGCGACCGGATGTATCAGCTGGCCGACGAGCTGACGGCGATCGCCGAGGGCGACGAGGTGGCAGCTCCCCCGGCAACGGTGGAGTCCTTCCTGAACACAGCGATGCAACGCATCCTGCCGGAGCCGAACGAGAGCGTGCTGGGCATCCTGAACGGCGAGGCCGCATACGTGCCGGACGCCAACCTGCCCTTCCGCATCGACGCGGATGCACGCTTCGTCGAGTTTCTGGTCGCCTCCGCCGATCCGACCGCCGTGGTCACCGGCACCAGCATCCTGCCGGTCGGCACCGTGCAGTACTCGATCGTGCCGGTCGCGGTGACCGGCGACGACAGCAGCGGCTTCTACGTGTCGGCGTTCCTGCTTGACCGGCAGCTCGATGACGCCGCTGCGATCCTGCGCACGTCGATCGCCGTCTCGCTGGTCGCCCTGCTGCTGATCGGCGCGGTCGGCTGGTTCGTGTCCGGCAGGCTGCTTCGCCCGCTGCGACGGCTGCGCGAAGCCGCCGGCCGGATGAGCGCCTCCGATCTCAGTGAGCGCATCCCAGTGCGTGGCCACGACGACGTCTCGCTGCTCACCGTCACGGTCAACGACCTGGTCGACCGCCTGGAACGCGCGTTCACCGCGCAGCGTCAACTGGTGGATGACGTTAGCCACGAGCTGCGCACGCCGATCACGATCATCCAGGGGCACCTGGAACTGCTTGACGGTCGCCAGCCGGACAGGGTCGACCGAGTGCGGGAACTCGCCCTCGACGAACTCGCCCGGATGGGCGCCCTCGTCACCGAACTGTCGGTGCTCGCCGAATCCGGCACCACCGGGTTCGTGGTGCGGCTGCCCACCGACGTCGACGAGTTGCTCAGCGACCTGGCGGCGAAGGCGAAGGCGCTGTCGCCCCGGCACAGCTGGCGGGTGCGCTCCGACACCGACGCGCTGGTGCCGCTCGATGGCACCCGCATCACCCAGGCGTACCTGCAGCTGTGCCAGAACGCCGTGAAATATTCGGATGTCGGCAGCATCATCACCCTCGGCGGCGAAACGGTCGGCGACGGGGCAGCCCGGGAACTGCGGCTGTGGGTGCGCGACGAAGGCGTGGGGGTCGCCGAGGCAGACCAGCAGCGCGTGTTCGAGCGCTTCCACCGGGTGGAAACCGGCCGCGGTGTGGAGGGGTCCGGGCTCGGGCTCAGCATCGTCCGGGCGATTACCCATGCGCACGGGGGTAGCGTTCTGCTGGATTCCGAGCCGGGGGTCGGGTCGACGTTCACAATGGTGCTGCCGGCAGCCGAACCCGTCCGAGAAGAAGTAGGAGTCAGCTGAGTGGCCACCATCCTGATCGCCGAAGACGAGGCGCGGATCTCCCAGTTCATCGAGAGCGGGCTGACCGCCGCCGGCTACTCGGTGTCGGTCGCGAGCACCGGGTCGGAGGCCATCGCCATGGCCCGGTCGTTCGAGTTCGACCTGATGATTCTGGATGTCGGCCTGCCGGTGATCGACGGCTTCAGCATCCTGAAGACGCTGCGCGGCGAGGGACACCAGCTCGCGATCATCATGCTCACCGCCCGCGGCAGCTCGATGGATACCGTGCGCGGCCTCGAAGGCGGCGCCAATGACTACCTGTCCAAGCCGTTCCGCTTCGACGAACTGCTCGCCAGGGTACGGCTCAGACTGAAGGATGCCGCGCCCTCGACATCCTCGGACCTGCTCCGCCATGGCGACCTGGAGCTCGATCACCGCACCCGACGCATCTCCGTGGCGGGGAAGACGGTCGACCTGTCGGCCAGGGAGTTCGGTCTCGCCGTGGAGTTCCTGCAACATCCGGAGCAGGTGCTCAGCCGCGAGCAGCTGCTCAGCCGGGTCTGGGGCGTGGACTTCGATCCGGAGTCGAACATCGTCGACGTCTACATCCGGCACCTGCGCGCGAAGATCGGGCGGGAGCGCCTCGAGACGGTGCGCGGCATGGGCTACCGGCTGAAATAGAGAAGCACCCCGGCGGGCGAGTACCGACTCACGTCCGCCAGGGTGCTGGAGGCGCGGCGCGAGGCCGCGGCGGTCTGGGTTAGCGGCTGCGCTCGGTGACGCCACCCTCGACGTCGACCTCGGCCGAGCCGTCAACGGTGACCTCGGCTTCGGCGGCGGCCTTCTTGTTGGCCTGCGTCTTGGCCCACTCGGAGATGGTCTCGCCGGTCTCGCTGCCCGCGACCTCGGAGGCGAGCTTCGACGCCTCGCGGGGAACGAGCGCCACTTCCTGGCTGCGCGCGCTGCCGTTGGCGGCGGCCTCGGCCTGCGCCTCGGCGGCACGGGCGGCACCGGCCGCTGCGGCGGCCTCGGCCGCGACATCCGCTGCCGCCTCTGCCTCGACCGCGGCGTCGACCTCAGCCTCGGCGGCCACAGCGGCAGCGCCCTCGAGCGCCGCGTCGTCGGGGTTCGCCGTCGGCACGGCCACATCGGTGACAGCGACCGGCTCGGTCTCGACCGGGGCCAGAACGCCGTTCGCGGCGAAGGCGGCGCCTCCGATGAGCGTGACGGCGACGGCAGCGGTGGCGGCGGTGAGAGTGATGGACGACTTCTTCATGGTGCTCCTCTGAATCCTGTGCGCCAGACCGATATCCCGGGCGCATGAATCAGGTTGCCAGCCGACCATGACGCAAAAAGTAGAGCCGGGTGAAAAAGTGTTCATCCGATCGACGTGCGCTCTGGACATCGCCGCGCCGCGATGCAATAGTTGGTGTACTGAGTACTTTGGTGCCCAGGATTCGAGGAGGAGTCCATGACTGAAATCACCGACGCGATGAACACGCCCGTCGATGCCGAAACAGAGGCCGAACTCGCGAAGCTCTATGCCGCGTTCGAAGCCAACCACATGTCGCCGCTGTGGACGCAGCTGGGTGACCTGATGCCGATGGTGCCGAGCCCGCAGGCCGTGCCGCACGTCTGGCGCTGGAAGACCCTGTTCGAGCTGGCGCAGAAGTCCGGTGAGCTGGTGCCTGTCGGCCGCGGCGGCGAGCGCCGCGCCATCGGCCTGGCCAACCCCGGCCTGCCCGGCACCGCGTACGCGACGCCCACCCTCTGGGCCGCCATCCAGTACCTCGGCGGTCACGAGACCGCGCCGGAGCACCGCCACTCGCAGAACGCGTTCCGCTTCGTGGTGGAGGGCGAGGGCGTCTGGACCGTGGTGAACGGCGACCCGGTGGCCATGCGCCGCGGCGACCTGCTGCTCACCCCCGGCTGGAACTTCCACGGCCACCACAACGACACCGACAAGCCGATGGCGTGGATCGACGGCCTCGACATCCCGCTGTCACACTACATCGACGTGGGCTTCTTCGAGTTCGGCTCGGAGCGCGTCACCGACGAGGCATCGCCGAACGTGTCACGCGCCGAGCGCCTCTGGGCACACCCCGGGCTGCGCCCGCTCTCGGTCCTCGACGACCAGCGCTCCAGCCCGCTCGCGGCGTATCGCTGGGAGCACACGGATGCCGCGCTGCGCGAGCAGCTGGCGCTGGAGGACGAGGGCTACCCCGCCACCGTCGAGCAGGGCCACGCCGCCATCCGGTACACCAACCCGACCACCGGCGGCGACGTGATGCCGACGCTGCGCGCCGAGTTCCACCGGCTGCGTGCCGGCGCCGACACCGACACCCGGCACGAGGTCGGCTCGTCGGTGTGGCAGGTGTTCGAGGGCGACGGCAGCGTTGTGCTCGGCGGCGTCGAGCACAAGCTCGAGACCGGTGACCTGTTCGTGGTGCCCTCCTGGGTGCCATGGTCGCTGCACGCCACCACCCAGTTCGATCTCTTCCGATTCAACGACGGCCCGGTCATGGACCGTCTGAAGTTTGCCCGTACCTACATCCCTGGAGCACAAAAATGAAGTTGGCCACCCTCCGCAACGGCACCTCAACGGTGGCAGTCCGCGTTGACTCAGACTCGGCCGTCGAGATCGACGGTTTCAGCAACGTCGGCGAGCTGCTGGCAACCGAAGGATGGAAGAGTGTCGCCGAGCAGGCGTCCGGCACCGCGCATCCGCTCAAGGACATCGCCCCCACCCGCTGGGACGCGGTCGTACCGCGCCCGGGCAAGATCGTCTGCGTCGGCCTGAACTACAAGAACCACATCCTCGAGATGGGCCGCGAGCTCCCCGAGTTCCCGACCCTGTTCGCGAAGTTCCCCGAGGCGCTAGTCGGACCGTTCGACGACGTGGAACTGGCCTCCGTGTCAAACCAGGTGGACTGGGAGGGTGAGCTCGCCATCATCATCGGCAGCCCGGCCCGCAAGGTCTCGGGCGAGGCCGCCACGGCCGCGATCGCCGGCTACGCCGTGCTGAACGACGTGACCATGCGCGACTACCAGTACCGCACCCCGCAGTGGCTGCAGGGCAAGACCTTCGAGAACACCACCCCGTTCGGGCCGTACCTGGTCACCGCGGACGAACTCGGCGACGACGCGGTGCTGCGCACCAAGGTCAACGGCGAGACCGTGCAGGAAGTGGCGATCGCCGACCTCGTGTTCGACCCGACCACGCTGGTGTCGTACATCTCCGACATCCTGACCCTGAACCCCGGCGACGTGATCGCCTCCGGCACCCCCGGCGGCGTCGGTCACGCGCGCAAGCCCGCGCGCTACCTGGCCGAGGGTGACATCCTGGAGACCTCGATCGACGGGCTCGGCGCGCAGTCGAACCGCGCCGTCCGCGTGGACTGAGCCCATGGTCGCCCGCACCGACAACGTCACCGATCCGAAGCTGGCGGCAGACCTGCTGCTGGCCCGACGGGGGCAGGCGTACTTCAGCCGCAAGCTGAATGAGCTCTCCGACGCCGAGTTCGCTGAGCCGTCGCTGCTGCCTGGCTGGAGCCGGGCGCACGTGATCGCGCACGTCGGCTACAACGCCAGGGCCATCACCCGGCTGGTCGAGTGGGCGTACACCGGGGTCGAGACTCCGATGTACACCTCCACCGCGCAACGCGGTGAGGAGATCGAGTTCGGCGCCACCCTGCCGCCGATCGCGCTTCGCAACCTGTCCGCGCACGCGGCGGTGCACCTCAACGTGGAATGGCGCGACCTGCCGGAGGACAAGTGGTCGGCGACCGTGCGCACCGCGCAGGGTCGCCTGGTCCCGGCATCCGAAACCGTCTGGATGCGCACCCGCGAGGTGTGGATGCACGCCATCGACCTCGACAACGGCGGCAAGTTCGAGCAGCTGCCCGCGGAGTTCGTCGACCGGCTGCTGCGCGACATCGTCGGCACCTGGAGCAAGCGGGCCGAGACCGACGACAGCATTCCGCCGGTGCACCTGGTCACCCACCTCGGCGACGTGATCGCGGTCGCGGGAGCCGCGGGCGACCCGGTTGCGGTGCACGGCACCGCCGTGGACCTGCTCCGCTGGGCGACCGGCCGGGGCGGCGACCGCGTCAGCTACGCGGACGGGTCTCCGGCAAAACCGGCACCGCGCTGGCTGTGACCATGACCGTCGCGCCGGAGCTGGAGGCGTACACGGGCTTTCTGGTGCGCGCGCTGCAGCAGGTCCATCTGGACCTGTGGGCAGCGGGCGCACCATTCGGCGTCACCGGCATCCAGTTCGGCGTGCTCACCCTCGTTGAGGCGCACCCCGGCATCGACCAGAAGAGCCTCGGCGAGCTGCTGCAGCTGGACCGGTCCACCATCGCCGACCTGGTCGCGCGCCTGCAACGCCAGGGATATCTCGAACGGATTC
The DNA here is from genome assembly GCF_011751885.2 of Salinibacterium sp. ZJ450. Classification (NCBI taxonomy): domain Bacteria; kingdom Bacillati; phylum Actinomycetota; class Actinomycetes; order Micrococcales; family Microbacteriaceae; genus Ruicaihuangia; species Ruicaihuangia jiafui. Next base: position 206,108 of record NZ_CP061771.1, on the reverse strand, counting down.
CGGATGTCGCGGACCGACGCCGCCGGCTGCTCACCCTTACTCGGGCGGGCCGCGACGCGCTGACACCGTTACGCGCCCACGCCGAGGACATCAACGCCCGACTCATCGCGACACTTGCTCCCGAGGAGCAGGCGCAGCTCAGGCGCATCCTCACCACGCTGCTGTCAGCGCGCGAGGATGCGCCCGTGGAGCCTGCCCCCTGACCTACTTCGTGACGGCCAGATTGCGCTCGGCGTAGATCCAGTCGAGGTACTCGTAGCTGTGCGCGTCGCGGCCCTTGTACAGCGCGTTCCGCGCCACCCGGGCGGCGCCATCGACGTGCCAGGACGCGCCCCATTTGCGAGCACTGCGCTGCACCTGGGCGGTGCGCACCGTGCGCTCCGCGGCGAACTCCTCGAGCGCGGCGGGCCAGCCGGCGTTGTTGGCCTGCTCGGCGTTGTCGGCCTGCGCGGCCAGGACATGATTCGCGACAGCGCGGCCGATGGCCTCGGCATCCTCGATCGCCTGGCAGGCGCCCTGCGCCAGGTACTGCAGCATCGGGTGTGCCGCGTCACCGACGAGCACCATCCGGCCCTGCACCCAGGTGCCGATCGGCTCCCGGTCGTACATCTGCCATTGGCGGTCTTTCCAGATGTGCTCGAGGCCCTCGCGGATCGGTTCGACGCAGTCCTTGTACGCCGCTTCGAGCTCTTCGGGTCCTCCCCATTCGGCTTCGCCGCGCTCGAACGCCGGTGACTGGAACACGGCCACCTGGTTGAGCACCTCGCCGCCGCGCAGCGGGTACTGCACGAAGTGGCAGCCCGGGCCGACCCACACCACAACGTCGTCGTGGTGCTGCAGTTCCGGGACCTCGTCGATCGGGCAGGTACCGCGGTAGGCGACGTAGCCGGATGCCACGGGCGCATCGTCTGAGATCTGAGCGCGCAGCGCGGACCGCAGTCCGTCGGCGGCGATCACCGCGTCGACCTCCCAGGTCTTCCCGCTCACCGCGTGCGCGATGGCGCGGTCACCCACGGTCTCGACCCGGTCGATCTGCTCGCTCGTCACGAGGGTGACGCCCGCGTCCCGGGCGGCGTTCAGGAACACGGTGTGCAGGTCGCTGCGGTGCGCAACGACATAGGGGGCGCCGTAGCGCTCGGCGAAGTCGCCGAGCAGCTCTTGCCTGGTGAGTTCCTCATTGGTGATCGCGTCGCGCACCACCAGGTTGTGCGGAACGACTCCGATCGCCTTCACGTTCTCGAGCAGGCCCCAGTCATCGAGGATGCGGGTGGCGTTCGGGCCGAGCTGCAGGCCGGCTCCCACCTCGCCGAACTCGGCGGCCCGCTCGATGAGCGTCACGTTCACGCCGGCCCGGCGCAGCACGAATGCGGTCGCGAGTCCGCCGATTCCACCGCCGACGACAAGAACTTCGGGTGTTGTGGTGCCCATGGTCACTCCTTTATGAACCAACGCCATGATTGGCGCGAAAACTTCCTCCCACTCTGGCAAACCTCTCCGCGAACCGGCACTAGAATTCTGGCGTGCAGAATCAGCCGCTGGCACGTCCGCCGCAATACACGATCGAGTCGGTCGACAGCGCCCTGCACCTGCTGCAGTTACTGCGCGATCATGGCAGCGTGCGAGTGAAGGACGCCGCGAAACAGCTCGGGGTCGCCCCGTCCACCACGCACCGCTTGCTCGCCATGCTGGTCTACCGCGGGTTCGCGATTCAGGACGAGTCGCGGGTCTACCTGCCCGGCCCGGGCCTGGGCGTGATGCCGATCCGCGCGACCTGGACGAGAGCACTGCTCGACATCGCGCATCCGCATTTGAAAGTTCTCTCACACAGCATCACCGAGACGGTGAACCTGATGGTGCGGGTCGGCGCCGCGGTGCGCTTCCTGTCCACGGTGCAGTCCGAGAACGAGGAACGGGTCAGCGACCGTCAGGGGCAGGTGCTCTCGGCTCGGCGCGCGTCGGGCGGCAAGGCGCTGCTCGCCACCGTCGACGAGCGCGTGCTGGAGCGGCTGTACCGCTCGGCCGGGTCGGAGCTGTCGGGCGAGTGGATGACGGATGCCGAGTTCCACGCGTTTCAGCGTGAGCTGGACACGATCCGCCGTCAGGGGTTCGCGATCAACCGGCAGCAGACCGAGCGAGGGGTCTGCGCGATCGGCTTCGCGATTCCCGGCGCCGACGACCGGCCGATCGCGGCGTTCTCGATCGCCACCCCGGTGTCCCGATTCGAGCGGGTGCTGAGCCGGGACACCGTGGCCGCGGCGCTGCAGACCAGGGACGCGATCCACGCCGAGCTCGTGGAGCACGGCATCCGTGTCTCCTCCGGCCGAGTAGCGTAGCCGCATGGGCGAGAGCGCGGTGTTTCGAAGCTACGTGGCCATCGGTGACAGCTTCACCGAGGGGGTCGGCGACGAGTTGCCCGACGGACGCGTGCGCGGCTGGGCCGACATGGTCGCCGCCGGGCTGGCTGCCGCATCCGAGGAGCCGGTGAGCTACGCCAACCTCGCCATCCGTGGTCGCCTGCTCGGCCGGATCATCAGCGAGCAGCTGGAGCCGGCGCTCGCCCTGAAGCCGGAGCTGCTCTCGTTCAATGGCGGCGGGAACGACATGATGCGCCCGCGGATGTCGCTGGAGTACCTGGTCGCCCTCACCCGGCACGTACTGGACCGGGCCGCAGACACCGGAACGCATGTGCTGCTGCTGAGCGGCGCGAATCCGTCGCTGCACCTGCCGCTTGGGGCGGTCATGCAACGTCGCGGCGATGAGCTGGCGGTCGCGCTGAAACCGGTGATCGCCGGCCGTAAGGCCGTCACGATGGTGCACAACTGGTCAGACCCCGAGCTGATGAAGCGTGATTACTGGTCGGCTGACCGGCTGCATCTGAACGCGACGGGGCACGCGCGGGTCGCCCGCAACGTGCTGACCGCACTCGGTGTCGACTGGCACCCGCCGGTAGACGAGTCGGTGGCCGAGCGGATTGGCACGGCCACGTATTACCGGCAGTACGTGCTGCCGTGGATCGGGCGACGGCTCACCCGCAAGTCATCGGGCGATGGCCGGGAACCGAAGTTCGCGGAGCTCACACCGGTGGAACGCCCGCGTCTGTGACGCAGCGCGCCGCGAGGCGATGTGGAGCGGTGTTGGTAGCGGGAGCGGGACTTGAACCCGCGACACCACGATTATGAGCCGTGTGCTCTGACCACCTGAGCTATCCCGCCGCGACCTGCAGTCAATACTGCCCGATCGAGCCCCCTGTGGGAATCGGACCCACTACCTCTTCCTTACCAAGGAAGTGCTCTACCAATGAGCTAAGGGGGCATAGTTTCACAACTGTGAAACCGTGCCGGTGTTTTGGCAACCGCTAAACAATATCATCCCCAAGAGGCCTCATTGAACGCGGGCGCTTCGTTACTTCACCGCCCCCGCGGTCAGGCCGCCCACGATGTACTTCTGCAGGAACAGGAACAGCGCCATCACCGGCAGAGCGGCCAGCACGGCACCGGCCGAGAATGCACTCCAGTCGGCGTAGTTGGGGTTGGAGACGAGTTTGTAGAGGCCGACGGCGAGCGTCTGCTTCTCCGGGTCGATCAGCAGGATGCTGGCGACGACGAATTCGTTGGTGGTCGAAATGAACGACAGCAGTGCGACCACGGCGAGGATCGGCGCCACCAGCCGCAGGATGATGGTGAAGAAGATGCGGGCGTGGCTGGCTCCATCGATCTTCGCTGCCTCGTCGATGTCGGTCGGCACCGTGTTGAAGAAGCCGTACATCAGGTAGGTGTTCACGCCCAGCGCACCGCCGAGGTACACCATGATGAGGCCGATGTGGGTGTTCAGACCGATCGCCGGGAAGATGTCGCTGATCGTCGACATCACCATGAAGATCGCCACCACGGCCAGCAGCTGCGGGAACATCTGCACCAGCACCACCGACATCAGGCCCATTCGGCGGCCCTTGAATCGCATCCGTGAGAACGAGTACGCGGCGAGCGCGCCGAGGAAGACGCTGCAGACCGCGGTGACTCCGGCGATCAGAAGGGTGTTGCCGAACCAGGCGGCGAACGGCTGGTCCGGGTCGTTCAGTAGGCGCGCGTAGGCGTCCAGTCCGATGGCCGAGAACAGCTGGTTCGAGCCGGTGAGGGTGCCGCGCGGGTTGAGCGACGCCGACAGCACGTACAGCAGCGGGAACACCGAGTACAGCACCATGATGACGCCCACAATGTGCCGCCATCCGGTGGCGAAGAACCAGCGGCGCAGGTCGAATGGCCGCCGGGGAAGATCGGGCGCCATCTTCAGCGCGCGCGGCGAGCTGGCGGTGCCGGCGTGGGCCCTGGTGGTGGTCGAGTCGCTCATCAGTTCAGCTCCTCCAGCATCTTGGTGCGTCGGAACGCGATGATCGAAATAGTCGCCACGATGATGAAGATGATGATCGAGAACGCGCTGGCCAGGCCATAGTCACGCGCCTGCCCGGTAAAGGCCACCTTGTAAACCATGGAGATCAGGATGTCGGTGGCGCCGACGTTCACGCCGGCCAGCGGGTCGCGCGGGCCTCCGCCGGTGAGCATGTAGATCAGGTTGAAGTTGTTGAAGTTGAACGCGAACGACGAGATCAGCAGCGGCGCCAGCGACACCAGCAGCAGCGGCAGCTTGATCAGCCGGAAGATCGCCCATGGCTTCGCGCCGTCCATCTTCGCGGCTTCCAGCACGTCATCCGGAATCGACTGCAGCGCTCCGGTGCAGACCAGGAACATGTAGGGAAATCCGAGCCAGAGGTTGACCATCAGGATGCTGACCTTGGCGAGGAACGGGTCGGTCAGCCACGGGATCTCCGCGCCGCCCAGCACCACCTGGTTCACGAACCCGAAGCTCTCACTGAGCATGCCGGACCAGACCAGCGCCGAGAGGAACGCCGGGAAGGCGTACGGCAGGATCATCAGCACCCGGTAGAACTTGCGCCCCTTCATCCGCATGTCGTTGAAGACAATGGCGAGGAAGAGCCCCAGGAAGAACGTGGACGCCACCGAGATCAGCGCGAACACGATGGTCCAGATGATCACGTTGACCAGCGGATCGCGGATGCTCTCCTCGCTGAACGCGCGGGTGAAGTTATCGAAGCCCACGTTGATGCGCCAGCCGGGCAGCATTTCCTCGCCGTCGGCGGAGGTGAACGCCCCGGTGCCCTGGTCGGTGTAGACGGTTCCGGTGGCCGTGTCGGTCATGGTGTCGGCCGCCTGGTCGTAGACGAGGCTCGAGGTGTAGAGGTATCCGGTTTGGCCGTCCGGGGTGCGCAGCGACCCGTCATTGGGGTCATCCGAGAACGGCACAGACAGCGACGAGATCTCGTTCTGCCTGGTGAGGATCTGCTGGAACGACAGGCTGGTGTACCCGTCTGCGGCGACCGCCTTACCGCCGTCCATCGTGGCGTTGCGCACCGGCTCGAGCGGTGAGTCGGGTTTGCCGACGGAGACGTCGCCGTCAGGGTCGGTGACCAGCACGCCGAGACCCTCGAGGTTCTCCACCACCGTCACGCCGTACGTGGGGGAATCCGGCACGCGCTCCTGCGCGGAGCTGATCAGGGCGGAGACCGCCTGCTCCTTGTCACTGTTGTGACCGGTGCTGTAGTTGGTGAAGCCGATGTACCCGGTGTAGACGATGACGAAAATCTGGAACACGACCAGGAAGATGACGCCGGGCGTGAGGTATTTCGCGGGCAGCTTGCCCGGGCTGAAGTAGATCCAGTTGGCGAGCAGGGTGACGACCAGCACGATCGCGCCGATCACCCACTGTTCCTTCATCACGAGGATGAAGAGCGCCCACACTGCGATGGCGTCGACGATGCCGAGCAGCAGGATCTTGACCAGCAGCGCCCTCACACCGATCGATGCGTGCTCGGCCAGACGCGCGGCCTGCCTCTGCCTCTTGGTCGGAGGCAGCGACTCCGACTCTGTGACCTCGTCATCGGTGAGCGTGCTCATCGGCTTCTTTCTTCGAGAGACCTGCTGGTGTAGTGCTGACTCCCCCGGGCGAAGCGTGTGCCTCGCCCAGGGGAATCGGGGAGACCGGTGTTAGCCGATTGCGCCCTGCACGTCGGTGGCCAGCTTCTGCCAGATGGTGACAGGGTCGGCGCCGTCGATGATCGCTGCCTCAGCGATGCCCCAGAACTGCCAGACCGAACCCATCGCGGGAACGGCGGGCATCGGCACGGCCTCGGCGCCCACGGCTGCGAAGCCGCCGACGATCGGGTCAGAGGAAGCAGCCTCAGCGGATGCCGCCAGCGCGGGAAGGATGTTGCCCGACTCGTAGAGGGCGGTCTGCACGTCTTCGGTGGCGAGGTAGTTCACCAGGAAGTCGTTGGCGGCAACCTTGTTCTTGCTGGTCTCGCTGAGCAGGAAGCCCTTGACGCCGGCGAACGGCTGGGCCGCCTCGGGTCCGGGGCTGGCGATGACGTCGACCTCAACGTTGATGCCGGCGTCGACTGCTGCGCCGACGTTCCACGGTCCGGTCAGCCAGAAGGCAGCCTGGCCGGCGGTGAACTTCTCCTTGGCGATGTCACCGGTGATCTCGGTGCTCAGCGTGCCGGCGACACCCTGTGCGGCCAGCCACTGGGCGAACTGCTCGCCTCCGGCGTTGCCGAGCTGCAGGTCGGTGGCGTCATAGCCGCCCTCGTTGCTGCCGAAGACCGGGGCGCCGAATGCGGTCTGGAACGGGTACAGGTGGTAGGGGTTGCCCTCGGCACCCTGCTCGACGACGAACGGAAGCTCGACACCGGCTGCGGTGCCCTTGGCGATCATGTCGTCGAAGGAGGACGCTGCCTCGGGAACGAGGTCGGCGTTGCGCAGCAGTGCGAGGTTCTCCACTGCGTAGGGCAGCAGGTACTGGTTGCCGTCGTAGGTGGCAGCCTTGTAGGCGACCTCGAGGAAGTCACCTTCCTTGTCGGACAGCTCGATCGGAGCGACGACACCGTTGGTGACGAGCTCGCCCAGCCAGTCGTGGGCGCCCATCACGATGTCAGGGCCCTTGCCGGTCGGCGCCTGCTGGATGAAGTCATCCTTGATCTTGGCGACGTCCTTGGAAACCAGGTCGACCTCGACACCGGTCTTGTCCTGGTATGCCGCCGCGGCATCTTTCAGGGCATCGACGCGCTCGGCGTCGACCCAGACCGTCAGCGTGCTGGTCGCCGCGGCGTCACCGGAATCGTCTGCTCCGCCCGCGCACCCGGCGAGCACCAGTGCTGCCGTGGTTGCGAGCGCACCAGCCGTGAGGATGCTGCGTGTTTTCACCTTCATTGGTGTCACCTTTCATGTGCGGACGATCTCCGCACACGCCTGGCCAGCCTGCGGCCTGGATTGGTGATTGCAATCCATAACGTGTCCCAGAGGTCGTTCTCTTGATGGGGGTGCCTGCGATATGCAAGCGCTTCCATTCATACACCGGTCAAATCAGATTTAGCAAACTTTTGTCGCTAATCCACAACCGCGGACGGCCAGCCGCGCTGCCCTCCGGAATGGGGGCGCCAGCCCGCTTCCACTCACCTCTGCAAGCGCTTGCACACAGGGTGGGGGTTTGGCGTATTGTGGCGCTCATGTCCAACGAGAGCGCACTGCCCGCTGCCATGCCCTCCGCCACCGACGCCGCGCTGGCGCCCGGTGCCGAGTGGTGGCGCACGGCTGTCATCTACCAGATCTACCCCCGGTCATTCGCCGACGCGTCGGGTGACGGCATCGGCGACCTGCCCGGCATCACCGGCCGGCTCGACTCGCTCGCCGCCCTTGGTGTCGACGCCATCTGGCTGTCGCCGTTCTACACCTCGCCGCAGAAGGACGCCGGTTACGACGTCGCCGACTACTGCGACATCGACCCGCTGTTCGGCACTCTGGCCGACTTCAACGCCATGACGGCGCGGGCTCACGAACTCGGCATCCGCGTCATCGTCGATCTGGTGCCCAACCACTCGTCCGACCAGCACCGCTGGTTCCAGGCGGCGCTGGCCGCGGGCGCCGGCTCGGTGGAGCGCGCCCGGTACATCTTCCGCGACGGCAAGGGCAAGAACGGCGAACTGCCGCCGAACAACTGGCAGTCGGTCTTCGGCGGACCCGCCTGGACCCGCGTGACCGGCGCCGACGGTCAGCCCGAGCAGTGGTACCTGCACCTGTTCGACTCCTCGCAGCCAGATCTCGACTGGAACAACCGCTGGGTGCGCGACCAGTTCCTCGACGTGCTGCGCTTCTGGCTCGACCGCGGCGTCGACGGCTTCCGCGTCGACGTGGCGCACGGCATGATCAAGGCCGACGGCCTGCCCGACTACACCCCACCGGCCGAAGGCGGCAGCATGGGCGGCGGAACCGCGACCCTCGAACCGGGGATCAGCGACGAGGCCACCGACGACCCGCCGTATTGGGCTCAGGACGGCGTGCACGAGATCTACCGGGAGTGGCGCATCCTGCTCGACAGCTACCCGGGCGGGCGCATCCTCGCCGCCGAGGCCTGGGTGGATCCGCTGAGCAAGGTGGCCAACTGGGTACGCCCAGACGAGATGCACCAGGCCTTCAACTTCGCCTACCTCGAAACACCCTGGGCGGGCAAGGACCTGCGCGCGGTGATCGACGACTCGATCGAGGCGTTCAGCGCGGTCGGCGCACCGAGCACCTGGGTGCTCAGCAACCACGACGTGGTGCGACACGCCAGCCGACTCGCCCTCACCGCCGACAATCTGCAGGGTCACGGCATCGGACCGAAAACCGTCGGCCTTCCCGACCAGGAAGTCGGCCTGCGTCGCGCCCGCGCCGCCACCGCGCTGATGCTGTCGCTGCCCGGCAGCGCATACATCTACCAGGGCGAGGAACTCGGCTTGCCCGAGGCCATCGACCTGCCGGACTCGGCGCGCCAGGACCCGACCTGGTTCCGCACCAACGGCGAGCGATATGGCCGAGACGGATGCCGCGTTCCGCTGCCCTGGGAAGCGGACGCCCCCGCGTTCGGCTTCAACGGCACGGGAGCCAGCTGGCTGCCGCAGCCGACCGGCTGGTCTGCGCTGGCTCGCGACAAGCAGCTCGGCGTTCAGGGCAGCACCCTGGAGCTGTACCGCCGCGCACTCGAGCTGCGACGCGAGCACGCGCTCGGCTCGGGCGACGTGACCTGGCTCGACGGTTACCCGGACGACGTGGTCGCCTTCCGCAACGGGTCGGTGACCGTAATCGCGAACACCGGCACGAAACCGATCGCGCTGCCCGCCGGCGACGTCGTGCTCTCCAGCGCGCCGATCGACGGCGAGCTGCCCGGCGACGCCACCGTGTGGCTGGTGTAGCGAGCGGCCTCACTGGTCACCCAGTTCGAAACACGGATGCCCCGCGCGAGCGGGGCATCCGTTGTTAAGCGGGACTTAGAAGGCGTTTGCCTTGAGCCACGTGAACGGGTTCACGGGAACGCCATCGAGGTGGATTTCGAAGTGCAGGTGCGGGCCGGTGGATGCGCCGGTGTTGCCGACGAGACCGATGAACTCGCCCACCGGGATCATGTCGCCCTCGGACAGCGGGCTGGAGCCCCACTGCATGTGCGCGTACAGGCTGGTGACCTTCTTGCCGTTGATCACATGCTCGAGCACGACATGGTTGCCGTACGCGCCACCCTGGGTGTGGCTCTTCACCACGCCATCGGCGATCGCGAAGATCGGCGTGCCGGCTCCGGGCACGAAGTCGACGCCCTCGTGCTGGCTGGAGCAGCCGCGGCAAGGTGCCACGCGGTCGCCGTAGCCGGAGCTGAGCGGAACGGCCACCGGGAACGGCCAGCGGACCGGGCCGGTTCCGCTGGTCGTGTACGACAGGTCACGGTTGCCGGTGCCGTACTTGAGGCGCTGCACCTGGGCGAAGTCGGTCACTGTGAACGCGTCGCGAGTGGTCGCCTGAGCGTCGGCGGAGGCGCCGGCAAGGTCGAGGCTCTGGCCGACGATCTTCTGGTCGGCGTCGGTGCCGAGTTCCTGGTAGGTCTCGATGCGGAAGGCATTCGCCGGAACGGTCATACCGACCATCAACGTGCCCGCAAACAGGAATGCCGCGCCCGAGAGCACCTTGCGGGCCACGCCGTTGGCGAAGCCGGGCTTTGCACGCACCGTCGCCGGACGGGCGGCGACCTGACGCTTCCGACCCGAGCGCGCGGGCGCCGCGAGGCGGGCCGCACGGCGCGGGCTGACCGCCGGCTCGGAGGGAGCGGTCTGCTCGGGAACCGGGATGGATGCGGTGGCGGTGGGCAGCGCGGCGGGCGTGACCAGATCGACGGTGGTGGTGGTGACCGCGGGCTCGGCAACCTGCATGACCGCATCGGCCAGGAAGCCGAACAGCGGCTCGGTCGCCGCGGCGACCTTCGCCTCTGCAGCGCTGTCAGCAGCGGGGCGAGCGGCCGGCGGCGTGACTGCCATGGTGGGCTGGAACAGCTGGGGAACGAATGGCTCGACGGTCTCGTCGATGACCGGGCTCACCGCGCCGACCTCGACTACGGCGGGCAGCATCTCGGTCGGGGCGATCGAGTCGGACGGCTTGCGGGCAGCGGCTGCTCGCTCCCGCTCGCGCAGTTCGCGGCGAGTCAGCGGCTGAGCCGTCGCCGCTGGCGTTGCGGCCTGCTCGAATCCCTGTGTGAAGAGTCCGTTGGGTCGCTGGGTCGGCGAAGACTTGCCGGGTTCAGCGATCTTTTCCAACTTCGGTGACTCTCCAGGACATGTTCCGCACACACAGGTGTTGTGGAACCGATTCTTCGGGGTGGTATCCGTCGCGACGTTCAAGCCAGATATAACGGATTTATAAACCCTACACAGCGATCGGATTCGGTGCCAGTCGAATTTCTTTAACTGTGGAACTCGGTGAGCAACTGCTCCAGTGCCTCCGCCACGGTGGGCTCCGCGGCGAGGATGAACTCGGAGGTCGCCGGCCTGCCCGACCAGCCGCTTACGCGGGCGCCTGCCTCGGCCGCGACCAGCGCACCGGCGGCGTGGTCCCACGGGTTCAGTCCCCGCTCGTAATACCCGTTCAGGCGGCCGGCTGCCACGAAGCACAGGTCGAGTGACGCGGTTCCGAGGCGACGGATGTCGCGGACCCGCGGCAGCAGCCGTGCGACCAGCGCGCCCTGCTCGGCCCGCCGGTCGGCCGAGTAGCCGAACCCGGTGCCAATGAGCGCCTGCGACAGGTCGACCGCGGGTGCCACCTGCAACCTCTCCTCCCCCAGGAACGCGCCGTGTCCGGCCGCGGCGGAGTACACCTCGCCCGTCTCCGGGTTTACCACGCAGCCGGCGAGCGCCGTCCAGGTGAGCGGGTCGGGCTCGCCTTCGACGACGGCGATGCTCACGGCGTAGTGCGGGATGCCGTAGAGGAAGTTGACGGTGCCGTCGATCGGGTCGACCACCCAGGTGAGCCCGGTCGTGCCCGACTCGGCCGCGCTCTCCTCGCCGAGGAAGCCGTCGCCGGGGCGCGCATCGGCGAGCCGTGCGCGGATGAATGCCTCGGTCTCGCGGTCGGCGTGGGTGACGACATCCACCGCCGACGACTTGTGATCGGCCACCTCGACGCCCTCGATGCGCCGGCGCTGCGCCAGTTCCCCCGCCTCGACGGCGATGGTGCGGGCGAGGTTCAGCAGCTCAGAGTTCATATCGCCACTCTCCCACGTGCCGAGAGCCGCCGGAAAACGAAAGAACCCCCGGCGTCCGGGGGTTCTTGCTGGTGGCGAGTGAGGGATTCGAACCCCCGAATGCGATGCAGTCTGATTTACAGTCAGATCCCTTTGGCCACTTGGGTAACTCGCCAGGTGCGCGCTCGACCGAGTGTAGTCACCAATCGAGGGCGCTCGACAAGAATACCTGCTGTTGGGAGTGCTCGAGAACACGGCACTGGCGAGCCGGTCGGCACCCTGCGCAACACCTCCCGCCCAGCACCCCGCGCAGAACGGCAGTGATCGCTGGCGACACGCCGCTCAGCTGCGAAGACACGCCGCCCACCCCGACGGATCACTGCCGTTCTGCGCGGACCCGCCCACCGCCGACAGTCCCACCGGTCCGCGGCATCCGCTCCTCCACCGCCCGCGGGCGGCGCGACCATCCCCCGATGCCGGAGCCACCCCCACCGGCCGCACGGGCTCGGTGATGCTCATACTCGTGGCAGCAGCATCCGTACTCCGCACCCTCGTGGCACTGGGCGGTGTCGCGAGTGCGCGCCAACTGCTGGCTGCCGGCCACTCGCACGACGCCGTGCACCGCGCTCAGCAGCGCGGCGACATTGTGCGCGTGCGTCGCGGAATCTATGCCGCACCGGGGGCACCGCCGGACATCGTCCGTGCCGCGCGGGTGGGTGGCGCGCTGGCGGGCGTCTCGGCCGCCCAGTTCCACTCATTGTGGGAGCCGCCGCACCAGAAGCTGCACGTCAGCGTCGCCGCCGACGCGCACCAACTCAAGCATCCCAACGACTTCGGTCGCGCGCTCGGTCCCGACGATGGCGTGGCGGTGCGACGCGACCGCAAGAGGTTCGACCCCGATCTAGAGGCGTTCGTGGTGCCGCTGGTCACCTGCCTCGAACAGTCCCTGCGAACGCTGCCCGAGGAGTACGCGATCGCCATGCTCGATTCCGCGCTGCACGTTGGACGCGACGCTGCGGGCCAAACGGTCGGGCCACTGATGACGGCGGAGCAATACCGCACCCTCCAGCTCCGGATGCCGGCGCGGTTCCAGTCGACCTTCGCCCAGGTCGAGCCATGCGCCGATACCGGCTCGGAGTCGGTCGCCCGAGTGCGGGCCCTGCGCGCCGGAATCCCGGTGCGCCCGCAAGTCTGGGTGGCAGAGGGTATTCGCGCCGACCTCGCGGTCGGCGACCGCATGCTGATCGAAATCGGAAGCATCGCGCACCACAGCTCGCCAAGCGACTACAACCGGGACCGTGACCGCGAGGCGATCCTGAACGGGTACGGCTTTCTGACCCTCGAGTTCAGCAACCGTCAGGTGATGTGGGATTGGCTGACGGTCGAAGCAGTGATCTTCCGAAAGATGGACCGCGGCGAACACCTCAGGTGAGCCGCGCGACCAGCCTGGACGTGCGGATGCCGCGATGCTGCCGCGTACAACGGCAGTGATCCGCGGCGAGAAGCGGCGTGTCGCCCGAGTTGAGCGGCGTGGCGCGACGGAATGCTGCCGTTCTGCGCGCCCCCGCCATCGCATCCGTCCGCCAGCGCCCAGCATCCGTCCGCCAGCGCCCAGCACCCGCCCCGCAGACCACCGCCAGCCACCGAAGAAAACACGGAACGAACACGCGCCGCCGCACCGCTACTATCAGGGAATGCCAAAGGAGGTGCCGTCGCGGATGCCCGGTATCAACGACGTCGCCGCGCTGGCCGGTGTGTCCACCGCCACCGTGTCGCGCGCGCTCAGCGGCAACGGGCACGTGCTCGAGGCCACTCGGCAGAAAGTGCTGCTCGCCGCGGGTGAGCTGGGCTATGTCGCCTCGTCGAATGCCTCCAGCCTCGCCACCGGCCGCACCAAGAACGTGGGCGTGGTGGTGCCCTTCCTCGACCGGTGGTTCTACACCTCGGTGCTCGAGGGGGCAGAGTCCGCGCTGCTCAGCCACGGCTACGACCTCACCCTGTACAACCTCGGCGGCGGCGGCGAAGAGCGGCGCAGCGTGTTCGAGCACTTCCTGATGCGCAAGCGGGTGGATGCCGTCATCGCGGTGAGTCTCGAACTTACCGCCAACGAGGTGAGCCGGCTGCTCGCCATCAACAAGCCCATCGTCGGCGTCGGCGGACCGCTGCCCGGGGTGCGCACGCTCAGCGTCGACGACGTGGAGATCGCCCGGCTCGCCACCGAACACCTGATCGCGCTCGGGCACAAGAAAATCGCACACATCGGCGGTGACAAGGAGTTCGAGCTCGACTTCCACCTGCCCACCAACCGCCGCGTTGGCTACGAGGCCGCGCTGGAAGCGGTCGGCATCCCGGTGCAGCCCGAGCTGTTCCACACCGCCGACTTCACCATCCAGGGCGGGTACCGCGCCGCCAAGCAACTGCTCGGCAACCCGCGCAACCGGCCGACCGCGATTTTCGCCGCATCCGACGAGATGGCGATCGGCACCATCCTCGCCGCCCGCGACATGGGCCTGCACGTGCCGGACGATGTCTCGGTGATCGGGGTCGACGATCACGAGCTCGCCGAGTTCTTCGGGCTCTCCACGGTGGCGCAGTTTCCGGCGCTGCAGGGCCGCAAGGCGGTCGAGATCCTGATGGACCAGCTGCATCCCGGCAGCCGCGAACGGGGCTCGGTGAACACGCCGCTGCCGTTCGAGCTGATGGTGCGCGCCAGCACGGCACGCCCCGATGCGCGCCGGCACTAGCTAAACTCCCCCCATGGCAGATTCATCATTCGACATCGTCAGCAAGGTCGACCAGATGGAGGCGGAGAACGCCGTCAACCAGGCGCAGAAGGAAATCGCGCAGCGGTATGACTTCAAGGGCGTCGGCGCATCCGTGGAATGGAGCGGCGAGAAGCTGCTGCTCAAGGCGAGCGCCGAGGAGCGGGTGAAGGCGGTGCTCGAGGTGCTCGAGCAGAAGTTCATCAAGCGCGGCATCAGCCTGCGCTCTCTGGATGCCGGCGAGCCGTTCGCGAGCGGTAAGGAATACCGCATCGAGGTGAGCCTGAAGAACGGAATCGCCTCGGATGACGCGAAGAAGATCTCGAAGATCATCCGCGACGAGGGCCCGAAGAGCGTGAAGAGCCAGATCCAGGGCGACGAGCTGCGGGTGCAGTCGAAGAGCCGTGACGACCTGCAGGCAACCATGGCGCTGCTCAAGGGCAAGGACCTCGAGGTCGCCCTGCAGTTCGTGAATTTCCGCTAACTTACAAGAAATCCTCTCGAATCAGTAGGATTCGAGACTATGGATGCCTCGACGATCACGCTGGTGATCACGGTGGCAGTCATCATGATCGACCTCGCGGTGCGTGTCGTTTCACTGATCGTCGTGCCGCGCAACCGTCGCCCGCAGACCGCGACCGCCTGGCTGCTTGCGATCTTCCTGCTGCCGTTCATCGGCATCCTGCTGTTCCTGCTCATCGGCTCCACCAAGCTGCCGAAGAAGCGCCGGGAGCGGCAGGAGACCATCAACACCTTCATTCTCGAGACCACCGAGGGCATCGAGGCGGTGCGCACCGACACGCCCTGGCCGATCTGGCTGGAGTCGATCATCGAGATGAACCGCACGCTCGGTGCGATGCCGCTGGTCGGCGGCAACTCGGCCAGCCTGCTGCCGAATTACAACGAGTCAATTCAGGCGATGACGGATGCCGTGAAGACGGCCAACCGGTACGTGCACGCCGAGTTCTACATCCTCAATCTCGACCCGACCAGCGAGCCCTTCTTCATCGCGCTTGAGGATGCCCGCAAGCGCGGCGTGACCGTGCGGGTGCTGCTCGACCACGTCGCGTCGGTGCGCTACCCGGGGTACCGCCGCACCGTTCGCCGGTTGAAGCGGATGGGGGTGCAGTGGCAGCTGATGCTGCCGGTGCAGCCGCTGAAGGGCAAATACCAGCGCCCCGACCTGCGCAACCACCGCAAGTTGCTGGTGATCGATGGCACGCTCGCGTTCACCGGTTCGCAGAACATGATCGACGCCAGCTACAACAAGAAGAAGAACCTCCGCAAGGGTCTGCAGTGGAAGGACCTGATGGTGCGCTTCGAGGGCCCGATCGTGGCCGGCATCGACGCGCTGTTCATCACCGACTGGTACAGCGAGACCGACGAGCTGCTGCTGCGCGAGACCGAGGTCGCCCGCCAGGTGCAGACCGTGGCGCCGCTCGACTGCCAGGTGGTGCCGAGCGGGCCGGGCTTCGAGGGTGAGAACAACCTGCGCCTGTTCAACGCCTTGCTCTACAACGCGCTGGAACGCATCATCATCACCAGCCCGTACTTCGTGCCGGACGAGTCGATGCTGTACGCCATCACCACCGCGGCGCAGCGGGGTCTCGATGTGCAGTTGTTCGTGAGCGAGGTCGCCGACCAGCCCACGGTGTACCACGCGCAACGCAGCTACTACGAGGCACTGTTGCGGGCGGGCGTGCGGATCTGGCTGTACAAGGCACCCACCGTGCTGCACGGCAAGCACTTCACCATCGACGATGAGGTGGCGGTGATCGGCTCAAGCAACATGGACATGCGCTCGTTCACGCTGAACCTCGAGATCTCCGTGATGATCCACGGCGCGAGCTTCGTGCGCGACCTGCGCAAGGTCGAAGAGGACTACCGGCGCAACAGCCGCGAACTGGGCCTGGACGAATGGCTGGAACGGCCGTTCCGTAGCCAGGTGCTCGACAACCTGGCCCGCCTGACCGCGGGGCTGCAGTAGCAACTGCAGCCCGCGGCCTCTAGTCGGTGCCGCCGTTAGTCGGTGCCGGCCTCCATTGCCGCGCGGTCGAGCATCGACTCGGCCTCGGTCTGCTCTTCGCCGCCGGCGATGGCGGCCGCGCCGCCGGTGGTGAGGTCGCCCATCAGCTTGGCCGTCTCGCCCGAGACGATGCCCTGCGCTGCGTACTGCTCGAGCCGTGACCGCGAGTCGGCGATGTCGAGGTTGCGCATGGTGAGCTGGCCGATGCGGTCGCCCGGGTCGAACGCGGCGTTCTCGACGCGCTCCATCGAGAGCTTGTCCGGGTGGTAGCTGAGCGCCGGTCCGCGGGTGTCGAGGATCGAGTAGTCGTCGCCGCGACGCAGCCGCAGCGTGACCTCGCCGGTGACGGCCGAGCCGACCCAGCGAGTGATCGACTCGCGCAGCATCAGCGACTGCGGGTCAAGCCAGCGGCCCTCGTACATCAGCCGGCCGAGGCGGCGGCCCTCGGAGTGGTAGTTGGCGATGGTGTCTTCGTTGTGGATCGCGTTCAGCAGGCGCTCGTAGGCGATGTGCAGCAGCGCCATGCCTGGCGCCTCGTAGATGCCGCGGCTCTTCGCCTCGATGATGCGGTTCTCGATCTGGTCGCTGATGCCGAGACCGTGGCGGCCGCCGATCGTGTTCGCCTCGTGCACGAGGGCCACGGCATCCGCGAACTCACGTCCGTTGATCGCGACCGGGCGTCCGGCCTCGAAGCTGATCGTGACGTCCTCGGTGGCGATCGCGACATCCTCGCGCCACGGGGCGACGCCCATGATTGTCTCCACGATCTCGACGCCGGTGTCGAGGTGCTCCAGGCGCTTGGCCTCGTGGGTGGCGCCCCAGATGTTTGAGTCGGTGGAGTACGCCTTCTCGGCCGAGTCTCGGTAGGGGAAGCCGCGAGCGACGAGCCATTCGCTCATCTCCTGGCGGCCGCCGAGCTGGTTCACGAAGTCGGCGTCGAGCCACGGCTTGTAGATGCGCAGGCGCGGGTTGGCGAGCAGGCCGTAGCGGTAGAAGCGCTCGATGTCGTTGCCCTTGTAGGTGGAGCCGTCGCCCCAGATGTCGACGCCGTCCTCCTTCATGGCGCGCACCAGCATGGTGCCGGTGACGGCGCGGCCGAGCGGCGTGGTGTTGAAGTAGGTCTTGCCGCCGCTGCGGATGTGGAACGCGCCACACTGCAGGGCCACCAGGCCCTCCTCGACGAGAGCAGCGCGGGCGTCTACCAGGCGCGCGATCTCGGCGCCGTACTCGGTGGCGCGAGCGCGCACCGCGTCGATGTCCGGTTCGTCGGGCTGGCCGATGTTCGCGGTGTAGGTGCATGGCACCGCGCCGTTCTCGCGCATCCAGGCGACTGCGACCGAGGTGTCCAGCCCTCCTGAGAAGGCAATTCCGACACGTTCACCGATGGGGAGGCTTGAGAGTACTTTCGACACGCGTAAATCCTACGGGTCGCGGCGCAGGTCCCGGCATCCGCTCACCGAGTCAGAGCCGATGAGCAGCCGATGTCACAGCCCCAGGTTCAGGTAGGCGAGGTAGCCATCGCTGGTTTGCTCCACGGCGAGCAGCCCGCTGTCGGTGAAGATTCTGTCGTTGCGGTTCTAGGTGTCCCGGCCGGTGTGGTCGCTTACGGCGCGGCCTGGTAGACCACGTCGTTCAGGTCGTCGTCGAAAAACAGCTGGCCGGTGACCACGTTCACCTTGTTCACGTGCACCTTCAGGTGGATGTGCACCGTCCGGCCGCGGTACCAGCCGGGCCAGCGCCTCCAGAGGATGTTGCGCCCATGCTGCAAGCCGGCGCTGGGCAATCCCTATGCCGCGCTATGCGCCCGCTACGAACGCGAGATGTGCACCATCTCGTCGCGCGGCACGACCTTGATGCGCTCCCGGCCCTCGGGTTCGCCGAGCGCGCGTTCGTGCTCGTCGAGCGAGTGCCATCCCTCCAGGGTGGTGAACTGGATGCCGCGCGACTCGAGCAGCTCGACGATCGCCGACTCCTCGGGGTGCGATGGCAGCCACCAGTTGCCCTGGTCGTTCACCAGGTGCTGCACGGTCTGCATGGCATCGGACTTGGTGTGCCCGATCAGCCCGACCGGGCCGCGCTTGATCCAGCCGGTGGCGTACACGCCGTGCACCTGCTGGTTGTCGTCGTCGAGCACCTGGCCCTCGTGGTTCGGGATCACGCCGTGGTGTTCGTCGAACGGGATGCCATCCAGCGGCGACCCGAAGTAGCCGACCGCGCGGTAGATGGCCTGGATCGGCAGCTCCCGGATCTCGCCGGTGCCGACGATGCCGCCCTCCCCGTCGGGCGCGGTGCGCTCGTAACGGAAGCCCTCCACCTTGCCGTTGCCGAGCACCTCGAGCGGCTTGGCGTAGAAGTGCAGGTGCAGTCGCCGGGACGCCGGCGTGCCCTCGGCCCGCCGCTCGGCCTGGCGTTCGCGCCACTTGGTGAGCACCCGGTCGATCACCATGACCTGCTTGTTGCTCTCGATCGCCAGCTTCGAGGCCTCGTCGTAGTCGAAGTCCTCGTCGTAGAGCACCATGTCGACGTCGTGCAGCTCGCCGAGCTCGCGCAGCTCCAGCGGGGTGAACTTCACCTGCGCCGGACCGCGCCGACCGAACACGTGCACGTCGGTCACCGGCGAGGCCTTCAGGCCCTCGTAGACATTCGCGGGGATCTCGGTCGGCAGCAGGTCGTCTGCGTGCTTGGCGAGCACGCGGGCGACATCCAGCGCCACGTTGCCATTGCCGATCACGGCGACTTCTCTGGCCTCGAGCGGCCACTCCCGCGGAAAGTCCGGGTGGCCGTCGTACCAGCTGACGAACTCGGCGGCACCGTACGAGCCGGGCAGGGTGATGCCGGGGATGCGCAGGTCGGCATCGCGCACCGCGCCGGTGGCGAAGATCACCGCGTTGTAGTGCTTCTTCAGGTCGTCAAGGGTGATGTCGCGGCCGTACAGCACGTTGCCGAAGATGCGGATGTCGCCGCGGTCGAGCACATCGCGAAGCGCGTTGACGATGCCCTTGATCCGCGGATGATCGGGGGCCACGCCGTACCGGACAAGCCCGTACGGGGCCGGGAGGTGCTCGAACAGGTCGACCGACACGTCGAACTGCTTTTCGTACTTCAGCAGGATGTCTGCGGCGTAGATACCCGCGGGTCCGGCACCGACAATGGCCAGCCTCAGCTTGGTCACGGTGTTTCCTTTCAGGATTCTTCCCCGAACGTATCGAAGGGATTTCATCAAGTCTTGCGCACAGCCCCTGTCAGAGACTGAGCGAATGGCGTCAGCTCGAGCGCTCCACAATCGCGTCGGCGAACTTGACGAGCGCCTTCTTGACCGGGCCACGTGGCAGCGATTCCAGCGCGGCGATCGCGGAGCGTGCCCACGCGTGCGCCTCGTCGAGGGTGCGTTGCGTTGCCGGGTGCTTGCGCAGTTCGGCGACTGCCGACTGCACGCCGGCCTCATCGTCGGCCTGTACCGCGCGGTCGATCCGTTCGAGCAGGGCGGCGGATGCGGCATCCGTCGCTGCCTGTTCGGTCAGGTAGAGCAGCGGCAGGGTGGACACGCCCGCGCGCAGGTCGGTGCCGGCATTCTTGCCGGTGTTGTCGTCCTTGGGAGCGAGGTCGATGACATCGTCGATCAGCTGGAACGCGACGCCGATCTTCTCGCCGTATTCCGTGACCGGATCCAGGTACTCCTCGGGCGCTCCCGAGTACTGCACTCCCACGCGCGCGGCGGCGGCGATCAGCGAGCCGGTCTTGTCTCGGAGCACCTGCAGGTAGTGCTGCACCGGGTCCTGGCCGTCCTCCGGCCCGATCGTCTCGTGCAGCTGGCCAAGGCACAACCGCTCGAAGGTGTCAGCCTGCACGTCGATGGCGTGCGATCCGAGCCTGGCCATCAGCTTGCTGGCGCGGCCGAACAGCAGGTCTCCGGTGAGGATGGCCACCGAGTTGCCCCACTTCGCCTGCGCCGACGGAACCCCGCGGCGCATCGGCGCGTCATCCATCACGTCGTCGTGGTACAGCGACGCCAGATGGGTAATCTCAATGGCCATGGCTGCGGTGATCACCCCGTCGGTGTTGCCGTCGCCGAGCTGCGCGGTGAGCAGGGTGAGCACCGGACGCACCCGCTTGCCGCCGGCCTCGAGCAGGTACCGGCTGGTGACATCCGCGAGGTTATCGGCGAACGACATCTCGGTGAGCAGGCCCTCTTCGACGACGGCGAGCCCCTTCTCGATCGCGGTGGCGAAGCGGCGCTCATCACTCGAGGCGAACAGTTTTTCGCCCAGTCCAAGAGAGGAGCTGAGGGTGTTGCGGCGACGAGCCAGCGGAACGCTCGTATTCACTCGGTTGCCGATCTGATCAGGTGGCCTGTGCGGAAGGCGCGGTGGGCGGAGAGGTGCGGCGCGTCAGCTTGCGACGGTTCGCGACGGAGGCGCGGATCTTCGCGTCGGCCGGTTTGTGTCCGCGGTGCAGTGCGACCACACCCACGGTGAGATTGCGGTAGGCCACGCGGCTGAACCCCGCAGCGCGGATCCACTGGCTGAGCGTGCCCTGATCGGGCCACTCAGCGATGGACTCGGCAAGGTAGGTGTATGCCGGCGAGTTCGACCCGGTGACCCCGGCGACCTTCGGCAGCACCCACTTCAGGTACACCGAATAGCTCGCGCGCATGATCGCGACCGGCGGCTTGCTGAACTCGCAGATGATCACGCGTCCGCCGGGCTTCAGCACCCGGTACATCTCGTCCAGCGCCTGCTTCGGATGCTGCACGTTGCGCAGCCCGAAGCTGATGGTGACCGCGTCGAACTCGTCGTCACCGAACGGCAGCGCCTCGGCGTTGCCCTCGATGAACTCAATGTCGGGGTGACGGCGACGGCCCTCTTCGACCATGCCGCGTGAGAAGTCGAGCGCGACCACGTCGGCGCCGGTTCGCGCGATGGCGACGGCACTGGTTCCGGTTCCCGCCGCGATGTCCAGCACGCGCTCCCCCGGCTTAGGGTCGATCGCGCGCACCGTGGCCATCCGCCACAACGCCGCGTTGCCCATCGACAGCACGGCGTTGGTGCGGTCGTACTTGGGAGCGACGTCATCGAACATGCCCGCGACCTCTGAGGGCTGCTTGTTCATGTCGGCTCTACTCACGCACTCCATGCTACTTGGGTTCAGTGAGCCGCGAGTCGGCGCGAGGCTACGCTGGAGAGGTGACCGACCGTACGCCTGTTCCCGCGCTCACGGTCGTGACCGAAGCCATCGATGACATCACGCCGATGATTCCGTTGGTGGATCCGCGGCATCCGCTGGTCTTCCTGCGCCGCAGGCAGGGTGTGATCGGCATCGGCGAGGCGCTGCGGTTGGAATTCCGAGGACCGAGCCGGATGTCGGATGCCGCCGCCGCCTGGAAACGGGTCGTCGACGCCGCCTCGGTGACCGACCCGGTCGGGGTGCCCGGCAGCGGTCTGATCGCGCTCGGCAGCTTCGCCTTCAGCGACAGCTCGGCCGAGGCCAGCGTGCTGATCGTGCCGGCGATGATCATCGGCCGGCGCGACGGGGCCAGCTGGGTGACCCGCATCGGCACGGGCTCTGGTATCGACACTGGCTCTGGCATCGACGCTGCCGTCATCCCGACCGCGCGCCCCTGGGGGCACCCGTTCACCGTCGACCTGCAGCCGGACTCGTTCGACGGCGACGCCTACAAGCGCGCGGTGACCGACGCGGTGACCCGCATCCGCCAGCAGGACCTGAGCAAGGTGGTGCTGGCCCGCACCCTGACCGGTCACCTGCCGGCAGACGCCGATCTGCGCCGGGTGCTGGCAGCGCTGGCGCTCGGTTACCCCGACACCCACATCTACGCGGTGGACGGCATGCTCGGCTCCAGCCCGGAGACGCTGGTGCGGGTGATCTCGAACACGGTGAGCGCCCGGGTGTTGGCCGGCAGCACGGCACGCGGCACGGATCAGGCCAGCGATGAGGATGCCGCGGCCGCCCTCGCCACCTCGACCAAGGATCTCGACGAGCACCAGTTCGCGGTGCAGAGCGTGCTCGCCGCGCTCCGCCCGCACAGTCGGGCGGTGACCTTCGACGAAGTGCCGTTCACCCTGAAGCTGCCGAACCTGTGGCATTTGGCGACGGATGTCGAGGGTGCGCTGAGCGGCGGAGCCACGTCGCTCGACCTGCTGGCGGCGCTGCACCCGACCGCCGCGGTCGCCGGCACTCCCACCGGGTCGGCGCTGGCCCTGATCGACCAGTTGGAACCGTTCGACCGCGGCCGCTACGCCGGTCCGGTCGGCTGGGTCGGCGCGAACGGCGACGGCGAGTGGGCCATCGCGCTGCGCGGCGCGCAGGTGGCGCCGGAGGGAACGGTCACGGCGTTCGCCGGGGCCGGCATCGTGGCCGATTCCGACCCGGAGTGGGAACTCGTGGAGACCCGGATGAAGTTCCGGCCGATCGTGGAGGCGTTCGGCGGCAGCTAGTGCCAGCTAGCGGTGCGGTTACGTCTTCGCGAGCCGTTTCTTCTCGGCCTTCACATCGAAGTCGGCCTTCGGCCACTCCAGCTCGAGGGAGCGCAGCGTGTCGAGCAGCAGGTTCTGCACGGCAAGGCGCGCGTACCACTTCTTGTTTGCCGGAACCACATGCCACGGGGCAACGGGGGTGCTGGTACGCTCCAGGGCGATCTGGTAGGCGTCGCCGTACTCGTCCCACCGCTTCCGTTCGTCGACGTCCGTGGGGTTGTACTTCCAGTGCTTGTCCGGGTTCTCGAGCCGCGCGGTGAGGCGGGCCTTCTGCTCGGCCGAGCTGATGTGCATCATGACCTTGATGATCGAGGTGCCGGATGCCGCGACATCCGCTTCGAACTGGTTGATCAGGCCGTAGCGGCGCTCGATCTCGTCGGGCGGAGCCAGCTTCCGCACCCGCTGGATCAGCACGTCTTCGTAGTGCGACCGGTCGAACACGCCGATCATGCCGGGGTCGGGAAGCCGCCGCTTGATGCGCCAGAGGAAGTCGTGTCGGCGCTCGGCCCGGCTGGGCGCCTTGAATCCGGTATGGTCCACGCCCTGCGGGTCGACCGCCCCGACGACGTGGCGCACGATTCCGCCCTTGCCGGAGGTGTCCATCCCCTGCAGCACGAGCAGCACGCTGAGGTTACGGCCGCCGCCTCGGCTCTCGGCGAAGAGCATCTCCTGCAGGGCGGCGAGTTCGGCGACGCCCGCCTCGAGCGCTACCTGGCCGTCCAGCTTGGTGCCGTCGAAGCCCGGCGTGGCGTTGGGGTCCATTGTGGCGAGCGTGAAACCGGGCTCGACTCTGAGCAGGTCATCCATATGGTGATGCTAGCGCCCGCCGCAATCAGCGCGGCAGCGGAACCTCGATGAGCAGCTGCGGGTCGGGCGCGGTGAGCGCCTGATCGAGTTCGCCCCGGGTGGTGACCAACCGGTGCTGCCAGCCGTACGCGGCGGCGAGCGCCTTCATCTCGACGTGCTGCGGCGTGTACAGCACCCGGTCGATCGCGGCCTGCCCGGCGGTGGCGGCCACCTCGAGGCCGTCGAAGATCGTGCCCCCGCCGTCGTTGCCCACGATCAGCTGCACGCGCGGCCGCGGTTCCCCGTCGCCGAACAGCAGCCCGCCGACGTCGTGCAGCAGGGTGAGGTCGCCGAGCAGCACCCGCGTGGTGCCGTGCCCGCCGGCGGCCTCCGCGGCGAGCGCGATGCCGATGGCGGTCGAGACGGTTCCGTCGATGCCGGCGAGCCCCCGGTTGGCATGCACCCGCAGCTTCTTACCCGGCAGCACCTTGTCGGCGTCACGGATCAGGCGGGATGCGCCGAGCACCAGGCGGTCGTGCGGCCAGGTGGCGCGCCAAACTGACTCGACAAGCATCCGCCGGGTGACCGGTTGCCGCACCGCTGCCAGTTCGGCGCGGGCGAAGGCGGCACGGTCCAGGCGGTCGTTCGAGCGGGAGGCCGCGACATCCGGAGCCGACTCATGCTGATCCGTGTCGAGCAGACTGCGGCTGGCATGCACCCAGCGGCCCACCCAGCGTCGCAGCTCGGGGGATGCCGGGTCGGCGCCGGGAGCGGCGGTGCCTGTGCCGTCGACGGTGATCGAGTCGAGGAACCGGTCCACTCGGTGGCCGGGGTTGTAGTCATCGGCGCCCGCTGAGCGCACCACGATGGTCTGCACGCCGTCCCGCTGGATCAGCGCCGGGACCTCACGGCTGAGGGTCGGATGGCCGAACACGATCACCCGCTGAACCTGGCCGCCGAATTCTGGATCGCGCAGCAGCTCACGGTAGGCGACCGCGAGGTTCGGTCCGAAGTGTGCGCCGCTGGCGACCTCGGCGATCAGCGGTGCGCCGAGCAGCCGAGCCGCGCGTTCGGCCTGCTCCCCCGCCCCCTGGCCGGCGACGACCACCGTGCCGACCATCGGGCTGAAGGTTTGTGCCTCCGACGCAGTGGCGGTCGCGGTGCCCGTCGCTGACTCACCCGGTTCGTCGGGGTCTGCGGCGCCGCGCTGTGCCGTGTCGGGCAGCACCGGATTCGCCGAGGACAGCGGTTCGGTGAAGGCGAGGTTCAGGTGCACGGGGCCGGCGGCGGCCGCGGTCACCGCGTCGCGGGCCAGCAGGGCCGCGGCATCCGTTTCCCCGGGCTCGCCGGTCGGTGCGCCGATGTCCCACGCGGCCTCGGCGGCGAGGCCGAACAGTCCGGCCTGCCGGGTGGTCTGGTTGCTGCCGATGCCGCGCAGCTCCTCTGGCCGGTCGGCGGTGACCACGATCAGCGGAACACCCGCGTGGTGCGCCTCCAGCACCGCCGGGTGCAGATTCGCCACCGCGGTTCCCGAGGTGGTGATCACCACCACCGGCGCGGCGGATTCCACGGCGAGACCGACCGCGAGAAAACCGGCGGCCCGCTCGTCGATGCGCACGCGCAGCCGCACCTGTCCGGCGATTTCGAACGCGGCAGCGGCCAGGGCGAGTGCCTGTGAACGCGAGCCGGGGCTGAGCACGATGTCGTGCACGCCGAGTCGGATGAATTCCGAGATCAGGGCCACCGAGAACGCGGTGGCCGGCGACTCACTCCTTGGAGGGAGAGTCATCGTCGAGATCGGCGAGCTCCTGCTCCAGCCGGCGAATGCGTTCCTCGGTCTCGCGGTCCCTGATGATGCCGTTCAGGAATTCCGGGTCGTCGTCTGGCGCCAGCCGCCGGGCGGGTCCGCCGGGCTGACGGCGCGACTTGCCGAGGGTCAGCCACAGCACGCCGCCGATCACCGGCACCACCACGATGATGATGACCCACAGGCCCTTGTTCAGAGCGCGCACGCGTGACCGGTCGGTCATGATCAAATCAATGACCGCGTACACCGTGAACGCCACGACAACCACGGCGAGAACGACGAGCAGGCGGGTCATACCCTGATTCTACGGCGATTTCTCGCTCGCGTACCCGAGAGGCCGCTGAACGTCCCGCGTGAACGTCGCCGAATTGCTCAATTCGTGCACGGCGCAACGAACGGATGCCGGAAGACTCCGACATCCGTTCGCACGGCGCTCGGGTGACGCCGGTCAAGCGGCTGCGAGCAGCTGGTCAAGCCGGGTGTAGCCCTCGCTCATGCCGACCTCCATGTCGCTGGAAATCATGCCGTCGCGGGCTTCCTGACTCGGGTAGACCGAGTGGCCGCGCAGCCTGGTGCGCCCGTTGCCGAGATCTTCGAAGGTCATCGCCTCGATGCTCACGACATCCGGGAATCCCTCGAACTCGAAGGTCTGGATGGCGAACTCGTTCTCGCGCACCACGTGGAAGACACCGTGGAAGGCGTACTCGCCGTCGGCGTTGCGGTGGATGTAGCGGTAGCCGCCGCCGGTGCGGAAGTCGAAGTGTTCGATCTCCATCTCGTACCCGTTCGGGCCGAGCCACTGCTTGATCAGCTCGGGGTCCTGGTGGGCGCGGAACACGGCGCTGACGGGGGCGTCGAACTCGCGCTCGAAGTCGATGAACGGCAAGCCTTCTGGAGCGGTGACGGTCAGTGCGTTGGTCATTTCTTCTCCCTTTCGTTGGTGCCGGCCTCCTCGCCGGTCATCTGTGCGAGCAGAGTGTCAAGGTTGCGGAACTGCTGCTCGTGGGTCAATCGGTAGCTGTCGATCCAGGCGGTGAGTGCCTCGAGCTGGGGCGCGTTCAGGTGAACCGGGCGCCGTTGCGCGTCGCGCGTGCGCGTGACCAGTCCCGCGTGCTCGAGCACCTGAATGTGCCGCGACACCGCCTGCTTGGTGATGTCGAAGGGCTCCGCGAGCTCGTTGACGGTGGCAGGTCCCCGGCTCAGGCGGGCGATGATGCCCCGGCGCACCGGGTCACCGAGTGCCATGAAGGCCCTGTCGAGTCGCTCCTCCGCGACCGGATCAACCGCCATTGAACAACCACTTCCTTGATCAACCGATTTGTTGAATAAAGGCTACGCGGCAGCATCCGGCCGTGTCAAGGGTCTCGTAGACTTGAGGGATGTCTACCCGCACCCAGTGGATCCTCTACTCGATCGCCCGGATCGTTCTGTTCCTCGGTGTCTTCGCGATCCTGATGCTGCTCGGCGTGGACCTGTGGATCTCCGGCCTCGCCGCGGCGATCATGGCGCTCTGCATCTCGTACATCTTCCTCAAGCAGCCGCAGCGCGCGCCGCGTCCCGAGAAGCCGGATTCCGATGCGGTGGCGGAAGACGCCGCCCTAGAACGCGATCGCGGCAGCGAGCCCAAGCCCGAATAGCAGGGCGGTCAGGCTGGTCAGCTTGAGCGCCAGGATGAACTCTCGCGACGTCTTCGCGGTCAGCACGATCAGCACGGTCGGCAGCGCCGCCAGCAGCGTGAAGTAGACGAGCGTGGCACGCGGGTAGAACAGCGTGAAGAAGACCAGGAGCCCGTAGGGCGCGAGCATCAGCACGGCGAAGAGCACCCGTGATGCGCGGTCGCCGATCAGTACGGACAGGGTGCGCTTGCCGGCCAGCGCGTCTTGCTGCCGGTCTCGCAGGTTGTTGACGAGCATCACCGCGGCGACGAACAGCCCGATCGCGACTGCGGCCACCCAGGTGTCGGGGGTGACCCGGTCGAGCTGGACGAACGTGGTACCCACGGTGGCCACGATGCCGAAGAACAGGAACGACACGATCTCGCCCAGGCCGTAGTAGCCGTACGGCCGCTTGCCGCCGGTGTAGAACCAGGCCGCTACCAGGGCCACCGCGCCGACGGCGAACAGCCACCAGTGTTGGCTGAGCACGATCACGGCCACGCCGGCGAGCGCGCCGCCGGCCATGAACGCCAGCGCCACGATCAGCACCTGCTTGGGCTTGGCTGCGCCGGATCCGGTCAGCCGGGACGGGCCCACCCGGAAGTTGTCGGTGCCGCGCACCCCGTCGGAGTAGTCGTTCGCGTAGTTCACGCCGATCTGCAGCAGCACCGCGACCGCCAGACACAGCAGCGCAATGGTGAGGTCGAAGCCGTGCGCCACCGACGCGGTGGCACTGCCGAGCGCCACCGGCGCGATCGAGAGCGACAGCGTGCGCAGCCGGGCTGCGGCGATCCAGTCGGCGGCCGTGGCCTTGGGGCGCGCCGCGGGCGAACCCTTCTTCGCGCCACGCGCTATTTTCGCCGGGTCGATGCGTTGTTGTCTGGGATGTGCCACGAAGTGAATTCTAGTGATCCCAGTGCGCCCGCCCGCCGTGGAAGAATCGCTTCCAAGGGTGAATCGGAGGCGAACCGATGGATGTGGTTGTTCCCATCGTCGCCGCCGTGCTGCTGATCGTCGGTTTCTCCACCGTAGCGAAGCGGCTGGGTGTGGCGGCTCCCCTCGTCCTGCTCATCGTTGGCGCCGGTATCTCCTATCTGCCGGGCGTTCCGCACATCGAGGTGCCGCACGAGATCATCCTGATCGGGATGCTGCCGCCCATCCTGTACTCCGCCGCACTCACGGTGCCGGTGATGGACTTCCGCCGCAACCTCGGCTCGATCTCCAGCCTGTCGGTGTTCCTGGTGATCGCGTCGGCGTTCACCACCGGGTTCGTGCTGCACCTGCTGCTGCCAGAGCTGAACTTCGCCCTGGCCGTCGCCGTCGGCGCCGTGATCAGCCCACCGGATGCCGTAGCGGCGGTGTCCATCGGCAAGAAGCTGGCCCTGCCGCCCCGGCTGCTCACGGTGATGGAGGGCGAGGGGCTCGTCAACGACGCCACCGCGCTGGTGCTGCTGCGCTCCGCGATCGCGGTCGCCGCCGGCGGGGTGGCCACCGTTTGGGAAGGCGTGATGGACTTCGGCTACGCCGTCGTGGTCGCTGTTGCGGTCGGTTTGCTGGTCGGGTTCCTCACCGTGTGGGTGCGCTCGCGCCTCACCGACACGCTGGCGGATAACGCGGTGTCGCTGCTGGTGCCGTTCATGGCGTTCATCCCCGCGGAGTCGCTGCACGCATCCGGAGTGCTCGCTGTGGTGATCGCCGGCATCTACGTGGGCCATCAGTCGCCACGCTACGTGCGGGCGCAGCCGCGGATGAGTGAGCGGATCAACTGGCGCACCGTGCAGTTCGTGCTCGAGAACGGCGTGTTCCTGATCATGGGCCTCGAGCTGAGGGCCTTGGTCGACGACATCGGCCCCACCGAGCTGTCCGGCCGAAGCGCGGTCGGCATCGGCCTGATCCTCACCGCCGTGCTCATCGTGCTGCGGATGCTCTGGGTGAATCCGATGATCGTGGTGCTGCGCTACAGCGCGAAACGGGCGGAGCACAGGGTTTACCGGCTGCACCTGGCGCTCGCCAGCATGGAAGAGAACGACTCAGACCCGCGGCGGAAGCGGCGCCGGGCACGGCTGCAACACGTGTACGCCCGACGCCGGGCCGACCTCGAAAGCCACCGCACCGAGGGGCTGGACTGGCGCGGCGGCTTGGTGCTGTCGTGGTCGGGAATGCGCGGCGTGGTCACCCTGGCCGCGGCCCAGTCGCTGCCGGATGACACCCTCTACCGCTCCCAGCTCATCCTGATCGCGTTCACCGTGGCCGTGGTGACCCTGGTGCTGCAGGGCGGCACCCTCCCGTGGCTGATCCGGCTGCTCGGCATCCAGGGCGCCGATCCGCGCAAGGACCGCCAACAGCTCGCCGCGCTGCTGGAGTCGATCAGCACCCAGGGGCTTCGCGTGCTGGACCACCCGCACGACCTGCTCGGCAAGGACACCACCGTCGACCCGACCATCGTCGACCGGGTGCGGCACGACACCACGATGCGCACCGCGGCGGCGTGGGAGCGGGCGAACGCGGAGGGTCCAGATGTCGGGGCCCCGCACCTGCAGTACCTCATGCTGCACGAAGCGGTCGTGCACGCGGAGTACAAGGCGCTGCTGCGGGCGCGCAGCAGCGGGCGCTACCCGTCGCGCGTGCTGACGACGGCGCAGACCATCCTGGAACTCGAAGAGGCGCGACTGGCGCCCAGACACCCCGGGCAGGTCGGCGGGCACTGAGCCGCCAGGCAGGTGGGGAGGGCAGTCGCGGGCTTGGTGCGGGCAGCCGCGGACGGTCGGGTCAGGTGGGCGGGCGGTCGCGAGTCAGGTGGGCGACTGGTCGCGGGCCAGGTCTGCGAGCCGCCGGCGATCCGGTTTGCCGGAGGCGAGCAGCGGCATCCGTTCCACCAGAAGAACGCGGTCAGGTCGGGCGGCGGGGCCGGCGGATGCCGCGACCGCGGCGCGTACCGCGTCGAGGTCGACCGGGTGTTCGCTGACCAGCACCGGCACCTCGCCCCACGCGGCATCCGGTGCTCGCACCACCACGACATCCGCGAGTCCCGGCAGTTCACGCGCGAGCCGCTCCACGACGCCGAGCGATACCTTCACTCCACCGGAGATGATCACGTCGTCGTGGCGGCCGGTGACCCGCAGCCGCCCATCGAGCACCTCGCCGGTGTCGCCGGTGTGATACCAGCCGTCGACGAAGCGTCGCGCGGTGAGCTCGGGGTCGCCGAGATAGCCCTCGGCGAGCACCGGCCCGGCCAGCTGGATCTCGCCCTCGACGATCCGCACCTCGACCGTGCCGAAGGGGACGCCGTCGTACACGCAGCCGCCGCTGGTCTCGCTCGACCCGTAGGTGCGGGTCACCCGCGCGCCCGCCGCCCGCGCCCGCTCGAGTAGGGCCGCGGGGGTCGCCTGACCGCCGACCAGGATGCGCTCAAAACTTGCGAGTGCCGGATGCGCCTCGGGGGCGTCGAGCAGTCGGGACAGCTGCGCGGGCACGAGTGAGGTGTAGCGCCGCGGCCACTCCATCCGGCCTGTGGCCTCGATGAACGCGGCCGGGGTGAAGTGCTCACCGGCGAGCGCCACCGGCTCGGACTCGGCGGCGATCGACCGGGTGAGCACGTTCAGCCCGGCGATGTAATGGGTGGGCAGGGCGAGCAGCCACTGTCCGGGGCCGCCGAGCAGGGCATCGGATGCCGCGGCGCTCGCCAGCAACGCGTCGGCCGACAGCGCCACCCGCTTGGACACTCCCGTGGAACCACTGGTCTCCACCACGAGCGCCACCCGCTGCGGCACGGTTCGCGGCAGCCCCGCGTCGGCCGGGGTCCCGTCGGCCGGGGACCCGTCGGCCGGGCGCACGTCGCGCGGGGTCGAGTCGCCCGGGGTCCCCGAATCCGCGTGAGGTCTGCCGTTTGGTTCTTCCGGCACCGCGGGAAGGGCCGAATGCCCGACCTCAACTGCAGCCGAAGCGGGCCGGGGCAGGATGGCGCGTCCGCCGGCGAGCGCATCGCGCAGGGCGGGGTAGATTTCGTCGCCGCTGACGACGCGAAGGGGCCGCGTCATCCGGCGCTCCCACCCAACGGGCGCGCCCCGCCCAACGAGGGAGTCCTGCCGGCCGAGCGAGCCCCACCCAGCGAGCGCCGCGAAAACGGCCGAGCGCGCCCGCCGCGGCAGCGGCGCTCGGCCGTTTTCGCAGCGCTCACCATTAGGGCAGCAAGCATCAGTACTGCCAGGGGTACGGCGACCAGTCCGGCTCGCGCTTCTCGAGGAACGAGTCGCGCCCCTCGACCGCTTCGTCGGTACCGTAGGCAAGCCGGGTGGCCTCGCCGGCGAAGACCTGCTGCCCGACCATGCCGTCATCGACCGCGTTGAACGCGAATTTCAGCATGCGCACCGCCGTCGGCGACTTGGTGAGGATGGTGTTCGCCCAGGCCAGCGCGGTGCTCTCCAGTTCGGCATGCGGCACGACGGCGTTCACGGCGCCCATCTCGTACGCCCGCTGGGCGGAGTACTCCTCGGCGAGGAAGAACACCTCGCGAGCGAACTTCTGCCCGACCTGCTTGGCGAAGTATGCGCTGCCGTATCCGGCGTCGAAGGAGCCGACATCCGCGTCCGTCTGCTTGAACTTGCCGTGCTCGGCAGAGGCGATCGTGAGGTCGCAGACCACGTGCAGCGAGTGCCCGCCGCCGGCCGCCCAACCGGGCACCACCGCGACGACGACCTTCGGCATGAAGCGGATCAGCCGCTGCACCTCGAGGATGTGCAGCCGCCCACTGCGGGCCGCGTCGATGCCGGATGCGGTCTCGCCCTCGGCGTACTTGTAGCCGTCCCGGCCGCGGATGCGCTGGTCGCCGCCGGAGCAGAACGCCCAGCCGCCGTCCTTCGGGCTGGGCCCGTTGCCGGTGAGCAGCACGACGCCGATGCGGGAGTTCTGCCGCGCGTGATCCAACACCCGGTACAGCTCATCGACCGTGTGCGGCCGGAACGCGTTGCGCACCTCCGGCCGGTTGAACGCCACCCGCGCCACCCGCCCGGCGACATCGTGGTGGTACGTGACGTCGGTGAGCGAGGAGAAGCCGGCGACATCCGTCCACGCGTTGGAATCGAACAGGTCTGAAACCGCGGTTGCCATCCCCTCAGCCTAGTAAGGCGTGAACGTCTGACCTGCCGAGAGCGCAGCCGCCACCACCAGCGGGTTGGCGACCAGGCTGACCAGGATCGCGCCGAGCGCCGCCAATCGGCGCCAGCCAGCAATCAGCGCCACCAGCGCGCCGATCAACGCCGCGGACGACACCAGCACCGCCACCCAGGCCAGCGCGTTGCCCACCTCTGGGAGGCCGGCCGCCGAGGTCAGCCAGGCGGCGACCTGCAGGGCGAAGGCCACCAGCGCCACCACCAGGGCCACAAGCCCGAATTGCCCACGGATGTCGCGGCGCGGGCGATACGTCAGTTCGGGTTGCGCCGGTCCCGGTTGCGCCAACCACGGGTCGGCCGGCTGGGTCGCTTCCGGGTGCGTCGCCCATGGGTCGGTGGCGTGCACCTGCCACGGTTCGGCCGGGCGCTCTGGCTCTGTCCGTGCCGGTTCTGCCCTTGCCTGTTCTGGCTGCGTCGGTTCCGGTTGCGCCGCCAACGGCTGCGCCGCCCACGGGTTGGCTGGCTGCGCCTGCCGCGGGGTGGTCGGCTCCGGATTGCGCGGGTCAAAGCTCATGATTCATCACACTAGCCGCGGTGACCGGGCAGACTGGGAGGCATGCACCCGCCGCTGACAGAGTTGCTCGCCTCGGCCAGAGTGGTGCAGCTGCCGCTGGCGTCACGCTTCCGCGGAGTCACCGTTCGCGAGGCCGTGCTGATGCAGGGGCCGAACGGCTGGACCGAGTTCTCGCCGTTCCTGGAATACGACGATGCTGAGGCATCCGCCTGGCTGGCCGCCGCGATCGACTTCGGCTGGGGCGAGCTGCCGCCGCTGCACCGGTCCCGGATCCCGGTCAACGCGACCCTGCCGGCGGTCCCGGCGGCCGAGGTCCGCGACATCCTGAACCGGTATCCCGGTTGCCGTACCGTCAAGGTGAAGGTGGCCGAGGTCGGCCAGACGCTCGCCGACGATGTCGCGAGGGTGGCGGCGGCGCGCGAATTCGTGGGCGATGAGGGTCGGGTTCGGGTCGACGCCAACGGCGGCTGGAACGTGGACGAGGCCGAGCGGGCCATCCATGCGCTGGCGCCGTACGACCTCGAGTACGTCGAGCAGCCGTGCGCCTCGGTGCCGGAGCTCGCCGAGATCCGCGAGCGGGTGCGCTACATGGATATCCCGATCGCCGCGGACGAAAGCGTGCGCAAGGCGGAAGACCCGCTCGCCGTCGCGAAGGCGGAGGCGGCCGACATCCTGGTGATCAAGGCGCAGCCGCTTGGCGGCATCCGTTCCGCGCTGCGGATTGCGGATGCCACGGGCCTGCCGGTCGTGATCTCCAGCGCCCTCGATACCTCGGTGGGCCTCTCGATGGGCGCGCACCTGGCCGCCGCCGTGCCGGAGCTGGAGTTCGACTGCGGGCTGGGCACCGCGGCGTTACTCGACGCCGATGTCACCGACACCCCCCTGCTGCCGGTGGACGGCGAGATTCCGGTGGAGCGGGTCGACGTGTCGCCGCTGCTGCTGGAGTGGCACGCGGCATCCGTCGAGCGCCGGGACTGGTGGCTGGAGCGGATCGTGCGCTGCCACGCGCTGCTCCCCGAGTCGTAGCCGGGGCGGCAACGCGGCATCCCTGATGCTCCGGATGTCGGTGGGCAGTCCTACCGCTGCGGATGTCGGTCGGCGGTGAGACGATGAACGTGTGCCAGAGCTGCCCGAAGTGGACGCGCTCGTGGGATTCCTGCGGGAGCACGCGGTCGGCCATGCCGTCACGTCGGCGACCGTCGCGGCCATCGCGGCGCTGAAGACCTTCGAACCGCCGCTCGACGACCTGACCGGGCGCACCATCGAGGGCGCCCGGCGGCACGGCAAGTTCATCGACCTTGAGGTCGGCGGGCTGCACCTCATCTTTCACCTCGCGCGCGCCGGCTGGCTGCGCTGGTATGACGAGGTGCCGGCGACGCTGATCAAGCCCACCAAATCGCCGATCGCGCTCCGGGTGCGGCTGGCGAACGGCGCCGGTTTCGACCTCACCGAGGCGGGCAGCAAGAAGTCGCTGGCGATCTATCTGGTGCGTAAGCCGGGCGACGTGCCCGGCATCGCCAGGCTCGGCCCCGACCCCACCGCGCCGGACTTCAGCCTCGACGACTTCGCGGCGATCCTCGCCGGCCGGCGCACGCAGGTGAAGGGGTTGCTGCGCGAGCAGTCGGTGTTCGCCGGGGTCGGCAATGCCTACTCGGACGAGATTCTGCACGCCGCACGGATGTCGCCGTACGCGATCGCCGCGAACCTCAAGCCGGACGACGTGGAGCGGCTCTACATCGCGCTGCGCAGCACGCTCGGTGAGGCGATCGAGGCTGCGGCCGGCCGCCGCCCCGACGAGCTCAAGGACTCCAAGCGCACCCGGATGCAGGTGCACGGCCGCACCGGTGAGGCGTGCCCGGTCTGCGGCGACACGGTGCGCGAGGTCATCTTCGCCACCTCGACGTTCCAGTACTGCCCGACCTGCCAGACCGGCGGCAAGCTGCTGGCCGACCGGGTGCTGTCGCGACTGCTGAAGTAGGTAGCGCAGCCGCGCGACGCCCCCGGCAGGCTCAGCCCGGCACCGCCGGCTTGGCCCGGCACCACCGGCGATATGGCTCCGGTCCCGCGATGTCGGCGATGTGACCCGGGCTGGCCTTCCTGCGATGCGGCGGGCGCGCAACGGCAGCGATCCGTGCCGACACGCCGCTCAACTGGAGCTGCGGGCTGCGTGTCGTAGCGAAACGCTGCCGTTCTGCGCGCACCCAGCGACCGGCGCCGAGCGCGACCCCGGCCTACAGGCCGCTGTACGCGTGCAGGCCCTTGAAGAACAGGTTCACGATCGTGTAGTTGAACAGGATCGCCGAGAAGCCGATGATCGCCAGCCAGGCCGAGCGGCTGCCGCGCCAGCCGCGGGTGGCGCGGGCGTGGATGTAGCCGGCGTAGAGCACCCAGATGATGAAGGTCCAGACCTCCTTGGTGTCCCAGCCCCAGTAGCGACCCCAGGCGCGTTCCGCCCAGATGGCGCCGGCCATCAGGGTGAAGGTCCAGAAGATGAAGCCGACGATGTTGATGCGGTAGGCCAGGTTCTCCAGGTGCTCGGCCGTGGGCAGCGAGCTGAGGAAACGCATCTTGAGCTGCTTCACCTCGCTCGACAGGCCCGCCCGGTAGCTCTGCAGCAGCTGAACCACCGACAGCGCGAAGCCAATCGCGAAGAAGCCGGTAGCGAGCGACGCCACGAACACGTGGATCACCAGCCACCAGGACTGCAGCGCCGGCGGCAACGGGATGACGCCGACATAGAAGCCCACCGTCGAGACACCGAGGAGCAGCACCACGAGGCCGACCACGAAGGTGCCGAGGAAGCGCAGGTCTTCCTTCAGCAGCACGGCGAGGAACACGCCGGTGACGATCAGCGTCATGGTGAGCGAGAACTCGAACATGTTGGCCCACGGCACCCGACCGGCGGCGAGGCCGCGCAGGATGGTGGCGGCCAGGTGGATCACGAAGCCGAGGATGGTGAGCGATACGCCCACGCGGAGGCTCGGCGACGCCTTCTCGCGGCCGGGTGCGGCGGCCTTGTCCAGCACGACCGTGCCTGCGCCACCGCCGACCGACCCGCGCGCACCTACCCCCGCCACAGCACTAGCGACGGCCGGTTTCGCCGCGGAACGCCGCGCCAAATCGAGGGAGAAGAAGATGAACGCGAGCGTGTACACGGCGATTGCCGAGTACACGAGCACGATCGAAATGGAATCGAGTGTTGCGTTCACGAGGGCATCCTACGCTCTAGGTTTTCAGCATGTTTGGCGGCGAAGTCGCCGACCGCGGGCTCCAGGGTGGGGTCTTCACCGCGGGCGAGCGCCGCGTATTCCAGCCGGGTTGAGCCGTCGGCGGCGACCGTCGCCTTGACCCACATCCGCCGACGCGGAACGAACAGCGCCGCGGCCAGCCCCCCGACGATCAGGATCGCGAACCCGAGCACCCAACCCTGAGACGGGTCGTCGTGGATGTCGAGGCTGACGAAGCGGCGGAGCTCGGTGAACTCCACCCGGCCGAGCCCGTCCGGCAGGTCGGCGCTCTCGCCTGGGGCAAGCTCGAGGGCCGCGACATCCGTCTCTCCACCGGCCACCTGGGTGAGGTTGTCGGTGTTCAGTTCGTACACCGACTTCGGAATGCCGTCGTTCAGGCCGAGGTCGCCGGTGAATACGTTCAGGGTGAGCAGCGGATTGCCGGGTTCCGGATGCGCGGACGCCAGCGCGCCACCGTGGCCGTCGGCGGCCCACGGATAGAAGAAGCCGACCAGGCCGAGCTGCTCCGGCAGCGAGTCCGGCACCTTGACCACGCCGACGCTGGTGAGGTTGGCGTCTTGCGGCAGGAACGGCACCGCCTGGGAGAACGCCACCTCGCCGGCTCCGTCGTACACGGTGATGATCGGGGCGTAGCCATTGCCGAGCAGGTATGCAGTGTTGCCGGCGATGCCGAGCGGTTCGTTCACCTTGACGCTGCCGGACTGCGGCTGCTCCCCCTTGATGGTGGTGGTGACGGATGCCTCGTAGTCAAGCGGCACGGCGGCGCCGGTGGTGTGGTCGATGCCGTATTCGGCGGTGAACGAGTCCAGGCTGATCGAGTACGGCACCAGCTCGGACTCGCTGAAGAACCGGCCGGGGCTGAACGAGTCGAAGCCGGCGAGCACGTTGCTGAACGACTGCCCCTCCACGATCACCTTCTGGCCGTTGTAGCCGAAGCCGCTGATGATGCCGACCGCGAACAGCATGCCGACCAGGGCCATGTGGAAGACCAGGTTGCCGGTCTCGCGCAGGTAGCCGCGCTCAGCGGACACCGACAGTCCGTAGCGTTCCACCCGGTAACCCTGCTTGCGCAGCAGCGTGCGGGCGCTCTCGATGGCGGCCTCGGCATCGGTCGGGGTGTCGGCGGTGGTGTAGCCGGCCAGCCGCTGCAGCCGGGCGGGCGTCTTCGGCGGCCGGGCTTTGAGCGCCTGCCAGTGGTGCTTGGTGCGCGGGATGACGCAGCCGATCAGCGAGATGAACAGCAGCAGGTAGATCGACGAGAACCACACCGAGCTGTACACGTCGAACATCTGGAACCAGTCCAGCACCGGGAACAGGTCCGGGTGGTCGGCCTCGTACTGCACCACACCGTTCGGGTCGGAGGTGCGCTGCGGCACCAGCGATCCGGGGATCGCGCCGACCGCGAGCAACAGCAGCAGCACCAGCGCGGTGCGCATGCTGGTCAGCTGCCGCCAGAAGAACCGCAGGTAGCCGACGAAGCCGAGCTTCGGCTGGGTGATCCCGGCGGGTTCCTGCGGCGGGGCCGCGACGTCGAAGTGGTCAGAGGGGCGTAACGGTTCCATCGATCACCCCTTGCAGTGCGAGCATCATGGCGCGCCAGGCGCCGCTCACCATCAGCACACCCATCACGATCAGCAGGGCGCCGCCGATGATGTTGATGGTGCGCACGTGCCGCTTGATGAACGCCATCGAGCCGCTCACCCAGTCGAGGCCGGCCGCGACCAGCACGAACGGGATGCCGAGACCGAGGCAGTACACGGCACCGATCAGGGCGGCGCGGCCCGGGCTCTCGCCGAGCGCGAGCGTCGACACGGCGGCGAGCACCGGACCCATGCACGGCGACCAGCCCACCGCGAACACGGCACCGAGCACGGGAGCGCCGGCCAGGCCCGCTGCCGGCCGCCAGGTGGGCTTAAAGGTGCGCTGCAGGAACGTCACCTGACCGATGAAGACCAGGCCGAGCAGGATGACGACGACCCCGGCAATGCGCAGGATGATGTCCTCGTACACCGCGAAGAACACCCCGACCGAGCCGACCAGCACGAAGAAACCGAGGAACACCACGCTGAAACCGAGCACGAACAGCACGGAGCCGGTGAGCATTTTTCCGCGGCGGATGTCGCGGACGTCGGTGATCCCGGTGACATAGGCCAGGTAGCCGGGCACCAGCGGCAGCACGCACGGCGACAGGAACGCGATCAGCCCGGCGAGCAGCGCGAGGGGAAGTGCGAGAAGCAGGCTGCCGTTCGCGACGATGTCGGTGGGGCCCACCTAGCTGCCCTCGGCGACGGTGTCGCTGATCAGGGTGCTCAGCACCGACGGGTCGACCAGGCCGTTGATACGGGCGGCGATCCGACCCTCCCGGTCGAGCACCAGGGTGGTAGGCACTGCCTTCGGCGAGACCTTGCCGGCGAACGCGAGCAGCATCGGGGTGGGCGATCCGGCCTCGATCACCGACGGGTAGGTGATGCCGTAGGTGCGGGCGAAGGCCAGCGAGCCCTGGGCGCCGTTGTACAGGTTGACGCCGAGGAACTCGACGCCGTCGGGCTTGAACTCCTCGTACACGTCCTGCAGGTCGGGCGCCTCAACCCGGCAGGGCGGGCATTCGGCGTACCAGAAGTTGACCACGAGCACCTCGTCGGCGTAGTCGCCGCTGGTCACCTGCTCACCGGCATCCGTAGTGCCCTCGAAACTGATCGCCTCGGTGCGCTGCGCCTCGGGGATCTCGGTGACGGTGCCGTCGCCCGAGATGTAGTTCTCGGTGGTGCCGTCGGCGTACTGCGCGGCGAGCGGATCGGCGGAGCATCCGGCGAGCAGGGTCGCCAGAGCGACCGCGGCAGCGGGCAGGAGAAGTCGGTGTCTCACACGGCTCCAAAATCGACGGATGCTGCGAGCAAGTCTCGTGCAGGATCCTGATAGTTGACCTCGACGAAGCGGTCGCCGTCGCGCTCGAGGGTGGTAATGCTCGACAGGTTGCAGCGCCGACGCCGGGGGTCGTGGTACAGCTTCGCGCCGGTCAGCGCGCGGTGCACCATCCAGATCGGCAGCTGGTGGCTGACCAGCACCACCTCGCTGTCGTCATCCGTCTCAGTCCAGGATTCCTCGATCACGGCGAGCATGCGCGCGGCGATCGACACGAACGCCTCACCCCAGCTGGGCCGGAACGGGTTGGTGATCCACGGCCAGGACTGCGGGTTGGTGAGCACCTGCGGGCCGAACTCGAACCGCTTGCCCTCGAACTTGTTGGTCGGCTCGATCAGCCGGTCGTCGGTGTGGATCGGCAGCCCGAACTTCTCCGACCACGGCGCCGCCGACTCCTGGGCGCGCTGCAGCGGGCTGGCGTACAGCCGGCTGATCGGCCGGTCGCTGAGCGCGTCGGCCGCGCTTGCTGCCATCTTGTGACCGAGCTCGGACAGGTGAAACCCCGGGATGCGTCCGTAAAGGATGCCGTCGGGATTGAAGACCTCGCCGTGACGAACCAGGTGAATCTGCCGCGCTACCACGGGTTCCAGTCTATGTTCGGCAACGAGTCGGGCACGCCGCCGACCGTCCGGCGCAGGCCGGTAGACTCGGATGCCGTGACTGAACGCACCCTCATCAAGAACCTGGCCGCCCTTCCCGATGGACCGGTCACCGTGTCCGGCTGGGTCGAGACCGTGCGCGATCAGAAGAAGGTGCAGTTCGTCGTGCTGCGCGACGAGTCCGGTGCGCTGCAGCTGGTGAACCCGGCCGTCCGCGAGGTTAACCCGGAAGACGCGACATCCGAAGCCCGCCTGGACATCACCGAGACGATCTCCGGCCTCAGCGTCGGCAGCTTTCTCACCGTCACCGGCGAGCTGAAGCATGACGAGCGGGTCAAGCTCGGCGGCATCGAGGTCAAGATCGGGACACTGGATGTCGCCAGCCTCGCCATCCCCGAGACGCCGATCGCCGACGACTCCAGCGTCGACAAGCGGATGGACTGGCGCTTCCTCGACCTGCGTCACCCGAAGCAGAACCTGATCTTCCGGATCCAGACCACGTTCGAGCACGCGCTGCGCACCTACTGGATCGACAACGACTTCATCGAGATCCACACCCCGAAGCTGATGGCCTCGGCGTCGGAGTCGCGCGCCGAACTGTTCGAGGTCGGCTACTTCGACACCACCGCCTACCTCGCGCAGAGCCCGCAGTTCTT
The DNA here is from genome assembly GCF_011751885.2 of Salinibacterium sp. ZJ450. Taxonomy (NCBI): domain Bacteria; kingdom Bacillati; phylum Actinomycetota; class Actinomycetes; order Micrococcales; family Microbacteriaceae; genus Ruicaihuangia; species Ruicaihuangia jiafui. Next base: position 165,870 of record NZ_CP061771.1, on the reverse strand, counting down.
CAAGCAGATGGCGCAGCCGGCCGGGTTCGGCAAAGTGTTCGAGATCGGCCCGGCGTTCCGCGCCGACCCGTCGTTCACCTCGCGGCACTCCACGGAGTTCACCTCGATCGACAGCGAGATCAGCTGGGTCGAGAGCCACGAAGACGTGATGCAGCTGCACGAAGACCTGATGGTCGCCGGCGTCACCGCGGTCAAGGCGAAGCACGGCGACGAGATCGAGGCGCTGTTCGGCATCGCGCTCGAGGTGCCGGCCACGCCGTTCCCGCGCATCCCGCTCGCCGAGGCGAAGCGGATCGTCGCCGAGCGCGGCTACGAGGTTCCCCGCCACGATGACGACATGGACCCGGAGGGCGAGCGCCGCATCTCCGCGTACGTCAAGGAGGAGTTCGGGCACGACTTCGTGTTCCTCACCGACTACGCGTCGAGCATCCGGCCGTTCTACCACATGCGCCACGAGGGCGACTCGACGCTGACCAACAGCTACGACCTGGTCTACAACGGCACCGAGATCTCCACCGGAGCGCAGCGCGAGCACCGCATCGACGTGCTGATCGCGCAGGCCAAGGAGAAGGGCCTCGATCCCGAGGAACTCGACTTCTACCTGGACTTCTTCCGCTACGGCGTGCCGCCGCACGGTGGCTTCGGCATGGGCCTCGCCCGCGTGATCATGCTGATGCTGGGTCTGCCGTCGATCCGCGAGGTGACCTACCTGTTCCGCGGCCCGAACCGCCTGCTGCCCTAGCCTGCGGCGCACCACTCGGGGCGAGGCTCGGGATTGAGCGAGTTTGTCGCGCTTGAGCCACTGCGAACTGGCTCATTCGCGACAAACTGGCTGAAACGCGTGGCGCTAGAACTCGAAGTCGACGCAGCTGCGCTCGGCGATGTGCGAGCGGATGAACGGCAGCAGCGCCTGGTGCGCGGGGTGCTCGATGTATCCGGTCAGGTCGTCAATGGTGTCGAAGTCGGCGACCAGCGCGAGGTCCCAGTTGCCGTTGCCCACGGCATCCGGTCCGATGCTCAGCGACCTGATCTGCGGCACCTCGCCGACGAGAGCACGAAGGCTGTCGGCGATCTGGGTCGCCGCCTCACGCCGCGCCTCACCCTCGGTGTTCAATTTCCAGCTGACGATGTGACGGATCATGCGGATGCTTCCTCCAGTGCTGTGCGAAGGCGGTCGGGGTTGACCCGCCAGATGTTGTGCACCTTGTCGTTGATCAGCACCACCGGGATCTCCTCGGCGTACGCGGCGTTCAGCTCGGGATCGTCGAGGATCGACCGCTCCTCGTAGCGCACGTCGGAGAACTCGGTGAGCACCGTGTGCACGATGCCGCGGGCGTCGTCGCAGAGGTGGCAGCCCGGCTTGCCGATCAGGGTGAGAGTGGTGGACACCCGTCCAGCCTAGGTGCCGCATTACGATGGTTGGGATGTCTGACTCCACAGCCGCGAGCGATAGCCCCATCATCGCCTTCTTCGACGTGGACAACACGCTGATGCGCGGCGCCAGTATTTATCACCTCGGCCGTCGGGCGTTCAGCCGCGGGTATCTGACCTTTCGCGACCTGCTCAGGTTCGGCTGGCATCAGGCCCGCTTCGTTGCCGTCGGCGAGAACAAGCGGCACCTGTCCAGCATCCGTGACCGCGCCCTGGAGCTCATCGGCGGGCACACCGAAGAGGGCCTGCAAGACCTGGCGGAGGAGATCTACCGCCGCGACCTGTCGCACCGGCTGTGGCCGGAGACCGTGGCCCTCGCCCGCGAGCACCTGGACAAGGGGCACGAGGTGTGGCTGATCACCGCATCGCCGGAGGTTGTGGCGCGGGTGATCGCGCAGAAGCTCGGCCTGACCGGCGCGCTCGGCACCCGGATCGAGGCCGTGAACGGGGTGTTCACCGGCAAGCTCGACGGCCCGGTGATGCACGGTGAACGCAAGGCCGTAGTCGCCGAGCAGTTGGCGCTCAGCAAGCGGGCTCGGCTGCTCGACTGCTGGGCGTACAGCGACTCCCGCAACGACATCCCGCTGCTGAACCTGGTCGGCAACCGGGTGGTGGTGAACCCGGACTCGAGCCTCGCCAGCTACGCGACGGCCCGCAACTGGCCGGTGCTGCGACTGAATCCGGCGAGCATCCGTGACGCACGGCGACGGGTGCGTCGAGACGCGCGCGCGGTCAAGGCCGGCGGCAGGGCAAAGAAAAGGCGCTAACCCCGAGGGGTTAGCGCCTTCGTCGAAGACTACTTCTTGTTGCGACGCTGGTGGCGTGTCTTACGAAGCAGCTTGCGGTGCTTCTTCTTCGCCATGCGCTTGCGACGCTTCTTGATTACGGAACCCATAAGGACCTCACTGATTTCTGAACAGAGCACCGGGTCCGTTCAGAACCGCGGAAAAACGTACCGGGGTAGTCTACCTCGGTTTCTGTGAAGCGAAATTCGCTCCGTTAGCCGATGTCAGACATCGGCTTGTGGATCACCTGCTCGACCGCCGATTCGGGGATCCGAAACGAGCGTCCGAACCGGATGGCCGGCAACTCGCCGGAGTGCACCAGCCGGTACACCGTCATGTTCGACACTCGCATCATACTGGCGACCTCGGCGACCGTGAGAAAACGCATCTGTGACAGATCACGCGGCATTGCTCGGGTCCCTTGCTCGAAAGCACTCGTGACGGGTGTGACTGGAGTGCTTGATCAGAACATTAGGGGCTGGAGTGACTGACGTCCAGACTCTTATTTCTTTTTCCGCCACGGCAGGCGCTTGGTCACCTGCTCCTGGGCGCCGTGGATGGTGGTGCGCGCCTGGTGCAGCCGTTCTGCGGTGGCGCGGCCGAGGTTGCTGCCCACCTCGGTGCCGGCCCAGGCGGCGTACGCGGCCGTCTCCTGCGCGTCGAAGTCGGCAGACAGGAACGGGATCAGCCAGTCTTCGAGCTCCTCGAGCGGAGAGGCCTCGAGCCGGTAGTAACGGTGCTGACCCTCTTCGCGCACGGTCACCATGCCGTGCTCGCGCAGCACCTTCAGGTGCTTCGAGACGGTGGGCTGGCTCACCCCGAGGCGGTCCACGAGCTCCCCGACGCTGATCTCCCCGGTCGCCGAGTCGATCGAGCTGTAGCGCTCGAGGAGGGCGTGGAGGAGGTCGCGGCGGGTCGCGTCGGCGACCACGTCAAAAATGTCAGCCATCCTCACAGAGTATCCAAGCCGCGCACGGAGAGTACGATGACAAGCTGTCACCGACAGTTGGGGGTTACGAATGCCCGCGAATACCACGAGTCGCGGTCTCGCCCATGAAGTGCGCAGAACGCCGCTTCGCCGTATCCGTGACTTCATCGACTTCCTCGCCTCCACGTCGTCGGCCCGGTTCGCGATCCTTGTCTTCAGCTCGCTGATCCTGATTTGGACGCTGCTGCTGTCGCTGCCGATCTCGGCGCGCGACCGTCAGGTCACGCCGCTCGCCGACGCCTTCTTCACCGCGATGTCCACCATCTGCGTCACCGGCTTGTCCGTGGTGGACATGGCCACGCACTGGTCGACGTTCGGCACCGTGGTGATCCTGCTCGGCTTGCAGATCGGCGGCATCGGTGTGCTCACCCTGGCGAGCATCATGGGGCTGGTGGTGTCGCGCCGGCTGGGTCTTCGCCAGAAGCTGATGGCGGCCAGCGACAGCAACCCGCTGCGGCTGCACCATGGCCCGGTCGTCGAGGCGCAGGCGGTACGGCTCGGTGAGATCGGCGGCCTGCTCGCCACCGTGGCGATCAGCTCGCTGATCATCGAGGGCGCCGTGGCGCTGCTGATCGCGCCCCGGCTGCTGGTCGAGGGGGCCGACCTCTGGTCCGCGGTCTGGCAGTCGTTCTACTGGTCGGCGTCCGCGTTCACCAACACCGGATTCACGCCCACGCCGGAAGGGCTCGCGCCGTTCGCCACCGACCCGTGGATGCTGTCGTCGCTCGCGATCGGCGTGTTCCTCGGCAGCATCGGCTTTCCGGTGATCTTCGCCCTGGCCCGCGGCTGGCGCACCCCGAAGCGTTGGTCGCTGCATGTGAAGCTGACGCTCACCACCACGCTCATCCTGATCGTGCTCGGCGCGATCGCCATCTACGTGCTCGAGGTCAGCAACGCGGCGACGCTCGGGGCGCTGGATCCCGCGGCCGGCCCGATGACGGCCACCTTCCTCTCGATCATGACCCGCTCCGGCGGCTTCTCGACGATCAACATCAGTGAGATGAACGGGTCGACCCTGCTGGTGATGGACATGCTGATGTTCGTCGGCGGCGGCTCGGCGTCGACCGCGGGCGGCATCAAGGTCACCACCCTGGCCGTGCTGTTCCTCGCCGCCCTGGCCGAGGCCCGCGGCGACTCGGACATGCAGATCTTCGACCGCCGGATTCCCACCGACGTGCTGCGCCTGTCGGTGAGCGTGGTGCTGTGGGGCGCCACGATCGTGGCCACCGCGTCCATCGCCATCCTGCAACTGACCAAGCAGCCACTCGACTTCGTGCTGTTCGACGTGATCTCGGCGTTCGCCACCGTGGGCCTGTCGACCGGGCTCACCGCCGAGCTTCCGGATGCGGGCAAGTACATCCTGGCCGCCACCATGTGGGCCGGTCGCGTTGGTACAGTGACGTTGGCCGCCGCGCTCGCTGCGAGCCAGCGCCGGCAGCTGTTCCGGAGGGCTGAAGAAAGGCCGATCGTTGGTTGAGAGAATCCCGCATGATGCGCCCGTCCTGGTGATCGGACTGGGGCGTTTCGGTGCAGCGACCGCAGGTCAGCTGGACCGGCTGGGACGCGAGGTGTTGGCCGTGGACGCCGATGCCAACCTGGTGCAGAAATGGTCCGAGCGGGTGACCCACGCGGTGCAGGCGGATGCGCGCAACATCGACGCGCTGCGGCAGATCGGCGCTCAGGACTTCGCGGTGGCCGTGGTCGCCACGGCCTCCGCGATCGAGGCCAGCGTGCTGATCACCGCGAACCTGGTCGACCTCAAGATCCCGCAGATCTGGGCCAAGGCGATCAGCCAATCCCACGGCAAGATCCTCGCCCGCATCGGCGCGAATCATGTCATCTACCCCGAGGCGGAAGCCGGCGAGCGCGTGGCGCACCTGGTCTCCGGCCGGATGCTCGACTTCATCGAGTTCGACGACGAGTTCGCCCTCGTGAAGATGTACCCGCCGAAGAACGTGCGCGGGATGACGCTGGCCGAGTCTCAGGTGCGCAAGAAGTACGGCATCAGCGTCGTCGGCGTGAAGTCCCCGGGCAAGGAGTTCACCTACGCGACTCCGGAGACCGTGGTGTCGAGCCACGACCTGATCATCGTGTCGGGCAACAGCCAGGACATCGAGAAGTTCGCCACGCTGTCGGCGTAGCACCTCCTCCGCGCCAGCGGGTGATCATGCCCCCGCGGCCAGCTCCTTCGAGCGGGCCAGCGCCGCGGCCGTCGCCTTGTCGAATAGCCCCTTGAGATCGGCCTTCTCGAGTTCCGCGATGGCGCGCTCGGTGGTGCCCTTCGGGCTGGTGACACGACGGCGCAGCTCAGCCGGCGCCTCGCCGGTGGCGGCCAGCAGCTCGGTTGCCCCGAGGAAGGTGTTGTTCACCATGATCGCCGCCTGCTCCGGGCTGAAGCCGAGCCCGATCGCCGTGGCGGTGAGCTGCTCGATGAAGTAGAACACGTAGGCCGGACCCGAACCGGAGATGGTGCCGAGCGCGTCGATCTGCTCTTCCGGCACCACGAGTACCGACCCCACGGTCTCGAACAGGGCCCGGACGACCTCCAGGTCGGCATCCGATGACCGGGTTCCGGCGGCAAGCCCGGTCACGGCGCGTCCGACCACGGCGGGCGTGTTCGGCATCGCGCGCAGCACCGGGGTGCTGACGAGTGACTCGATCGTGGCGATGGTCACCCCCGCGGCAACGCTGACGACCACGGCATCCGGCTCCAATGACGGCGCAATCTCGCGCAGCAGATCGGGAACCATCGCCGGCTTCACGCCGATCAGTACGATGCGGGCGCCGGCGACGGCCAGGTGGTTCGCCTTTGGCTCGACGGATGTCGCGTAGCTGGTGACCGCGTCGGACCGCAGGGCGTCGGCCTTCTCGACCGAGCGGTTGGTGACGCGGATGCCGCCAGCCACCGTGACGCCCGGTTTCACCAGCCCGCTGAGGATGGCACCGCCCATCGATCCGGTTCCGAGAATGGCAATGGTCGGCAAATCAACGCTCATCGGGCCATTCTAAGATGGAGCCCATGAGCGCTAGCGGCGGAACCAAGGCAGTCATCGCGGCCCTTCTGGCCAACACCGGCATCGCGATCACCAAGTTCATCGCCTGGGCGTTCTCCGGTTCGAGCTCGATGCTGGCCGAGAGCGTGCACTCGGTCGCCGACGCCGGCAACCAGCTGCTGCTGCTACTAGGCGGCAAGCGGGCCCAGAAAGAGGCCGATGCGGAGCACCCGTTCGGCTACGGCCGCGAGCGCTACCTGTGGGCGTTCGTGGTGTCGATCGTGCTGTTCAGCGTCGGCGGCATGTTCTCGATCTACGAGGGCATCGACAAGCTCACGCACCCGCACGCCCTCGAGGTGCCGTGGCTGCCGGTGCTGGTGCTGGTCATCGCGATCGTGCTCGAGTCGTTCTCGCTGCGCACCGCGGTCAAGGAGTCACTGCCGCACAAGGGCAAGAGCAGCTGGATCTCATTCGTGCGGCACGCCAAGTCGCCGGAGCTACCGGTGGTTCTACTCGAGGACATCGCCGCGCTGTTCGGCCTGGTCTTCGCCCTGATCGGCGTCGGGCTCACCATCATCACCGGCAACCCGCTATTCGACGCACTCGGCACCCTCGCGATCGGAGCCCTGCTCATCGTGGTCGCGCTGGTCCTGGGTATCGAGACGCAAAGCCTGCTGGTCGGTGAGGGCGCCCGACCCGACGACGTCACCACGATCCGCGACGTGATCAACGCCCACCCCGACGTCGAAGCGCTCATCCACATGAAGAGCCTGTACCTCGGCCCCGACGAGCTGATGGTGGCCGCGAAGATCGCGTTCCCCCGCACCGACAAGCTGGGCCAGGTGGCGGCGGCGATCGACGAGGTGGAGAAGAGCATCCGTCAGGCGGTGCCGGTGGCCAGGGTGATCTACATCGAACCCGACGTGTACCGCGGCAATCCCAACGAGCATCCGTCGACGGATGCCATCGTCATCCGCGCCGTCGACTGACGATCCGTCAGAGCTTTCCCACCTTTCCCTCGTTAGGTTTGAAGGCCGACGGAAGGAAACCCATCGTGCAGTGTCCAATAGACGGCTCCGTGCTTGTCATGTCAGACCGTTCCGGAGTCGAGATCGACTTCTGCCCGCAGTGTCGGGGCGTGTGGCTTGACCGCGGCGAACTCGACAAGATCATCGACCGCGCATCGGTGCAGCAGGTGCCGCCGGCGGCGGCGCCGCCGCGCAACGTCGGATACGACAACCGGGGTTACGGCGACCGCGACCGTGGGTACGACAACCGCGGCTACGGCCAGCAGCAGCCCTACGGCAAGCGCAAGAAGGAGAACTGGCTCAGCGACCTGTTCGACTGAGGCATCCGTTCGTCGCCGGCTGCCTCACCGCTTCTGTTCGAAGAAGTCGGTGAGCAGTTCGGCGCAGGCCTCCGCCTGCACCCCGGCGATCACCTCGACCCTGTGCGGCAGGCGGCGATCGCGCAGCAGATCGTGCACGCTGCCGACCGCGCCGGCCTTGTCGTCCCACGCCCCGAACACCACCCGCGGAATGCGGGCAGACAGGATCGCACCCGCGCACATCACGCACGGCTCGAGCGTGACAACCAGGGTCACGTCGGTCAGGTGCCAGTCGCCGACGGATGCCGCGGCCTGCCTGATCGCCACAACCTCGGCATGCGCGGTGGGGTCTTGCAGCAACTCACGCTCGTTGCGGCCGATCCCGATGACATTTCCCGACGCATCCAGAACCAGGGCGGCGACCGGCACATCCCCGGTATCCAGCGCCTGGCGCGCCTCGGCCACAGCCTGCAGCATCCAGTCGTCGTATCGGGCCACCTGCCACCTCCAGTAACGTTGAGCCTATGCGAGTGCATGTTGCCGACCACCCTCTGGTTACCCACAAACTCACGGTGCTGCGCGACAAGCGCACGCCCTCACCGACGTTCCGACAGCTCACCGAAGAGCTCGTAACCCTGCTGGCCTACGAGGCCACCCGCAATGTGCGGGTCACCCCTGTCGACATCGAGACCCCGGTCGCCGCGACGACGGGCGTGACGATCGCCAACCCGCGGCCGCTCGTGGTGCCGATCCTGCGCGCCGGGCTGGGCATGCTCGAGGGCATGACCCGTCTGCTCCCCACCGCCGAGGTCGGATTCCTCGGCCTGGTGCGCGACGAAGAGACGCTGCAGCCGGTCACCTACGCCGAACGCCTGCCCGACGACCTGTCGAACCGGCAGTGCTTCGTGATCGACCCGATGCTGGCCACCGGCGGCTCGCTGATCGCCGCGATCGACTACCTCTTCGCTCGCGGCGCGGTGGATGTCACCGCCGTCTGCCTGCTCGGCACCCCGGAGGGACTCGCCGCCGTTGAGGCCGCGACAAAGGGCCGCGAGGTCACCATCGTGCTCGGCGCGCTGGACGAACGCCTCAACGAGCACGGCTACATCGTTCCCGGACTCGGCGACGCCGGCGACCGCCTGTACGGGCTGGTGTAGCGCCACCCAGATTTGACAAGAGTGCGGAAAGTGTCGGAAACTGTCCGACATGACTCTCGACGCGTTCACCCCGACCTCTTGCGAGGCTCGAGGATTCTCTGGCACCATGCCGGCGAGCGCTGTCATGTGTTGTCGAATGTGTGCCTAATCGGCTGAAACCTCGCCGAGTTCGCCCGCCGTTCATCAACGGGGCTGAAACTCCGGGTACGTCTCCTTCATAACGGAATGCACCCCGCACCGCTCGAAACACCGAAGGATCACAACCTCATCATTACGAGGCCTTCAAATCCCTGTCTCCAAAGGATTCTTGTAATGTCTCTCGCCACCCTTGACCTCGCCCGTCCCATCACCGTTGCGCCGTACGCCCCGCGTGTCGATGCCGCTCCGGCGCCCACGACTTCCGCCGCGTCGGCGCCCACCGCTACCCCGGACGCCGAGCGGGCCGCAGCTCCCCGCATCCGCGCCGTGCCCGAGGGCACCGAGGCGCGCGGATTCGTGCTCTACGTCGGTCTCGACGAGGCAAAGGCTGCCGCCGCCGGAACCGACCTCGGCGCCATCGTCGACGCGTTGAAGAAGCTCACCGCGGCGCTCGCCCCCGACGCCGAAACCCACGCGGCGATCGCCCTGGCCCCGCAGGGCTCCGGCGGCCGCGATGTCGACGTCGTGCGCCTCGCCCTGCAGGACCCCGCCGCCGTCGCCAAGCGCCGGCAGGCCGCCGCCGAGCCCGTCATCGAGAAGACCCGCGGCGGTGTGGTCGTTGACCTGTCGCGCAAGCGCGTCGTGCTCGACGGCGATGCAGCCCCGCTCACCTACAAGGAGTTCGAGCTGCTGCAGTACTTGGTGCTGCGGGAAGGCCGCACCATCGAACGACTCGAGCTGATCCACGCGCTGTGGTCGGACGGCGACGAGGGCGATGCCCCGAACGAGCGCACCATCGATGTGCACGTGCGCCGTCTGCGCTCCAAGCTCGGCGCCTACGAGGACATCGTGCGCACCGTGCGCGGCGTCGGCTACCGGTTCGACCGGCACGCCGACGTGTCCATCCGGCACTCCACCACCCCCTCCCCCGACTTCTTCTAAGGCCGGCCCGGCTGCGCGGCCTCGCTGCGGTGAGCGCCTGCCCGCGCGAATGAGCGCCGCGAAAACGGCCGAACGCCGCCGCCGCGGCAGGCGCGCTCGCCCGTTTTCGCGGCGCTCGTGGCTCCCGACATCCCGCAACGCACACCCGCCGAGGCACTCCGAGCAAACTTTCAGAAAAATAACGGTTCGGTAACTAGCTTTCCGTTACCTCACCGTTATATATTCATGGAGCGGAAGTTGTTTGCTGTGGCAGCTCCCGCGGAATGTGATTGCAGGACACTCTTGGTGCAAGGGAAGAGGGCCGGTCGTTAGCCTCAACGACCGGCCCTCAGTCACGTCCGGGGTGAGGTCGGCGTCGTAGTCGGGCGTCATCTTCGGTCACGGATTTCGCCAGATTCGTTGCATATGAATAGAGTTATGGGCGTGAGTGACCGTTCAATCGCCGTTGATGCCTGGGAAGCCCTGTTTCGGGCGCAGGTCACCGTGCTGCGCGAGCTGAACAGTGTGTTCCCGAACGACCAGCTCTCCCTGAACGAGTACGACGTGCTGTTCAACCTCTCCCGGCAGCCCGGCTGGCGGCTGCGGATCCGCGATCTGAACAAGCACATCCTGCTCACCCAGCCGAGCGTCAGCCGTCTGATCGACCGGCTGGCCAGCCGCGACCTGGTGACCAAGACCCCCGACCCGGGCGACGGGCGCGGAACGATCGTGACGTTGACGGATGCCGGCTTCGACCTGTTCCGCACGGTCGCCGCCACCCACACCAGGTCGATCACCGACCGGGTGGGCTCCGCCCTCAGCAACGACGAACTGCTCACCCTCACCGACCTCTGTAACAAGCTCAGGCTGTCCGAGGACTGACCATGCGCGCCCGCCGCCTCCTCAATTGGAGAACGGCCGCGCCCCTCGCCCTCGCCACCGCACTCATCGGCACTGTGCTGGTCACCGGCTGCGCGACTCCGGCGGACGCGTTGCCCGACGGCATCCGCGTCGAGCTGGTGCAGAATCGCGCCGACCAGGCCGTGCGCCGGTTGCAGCTGCGGGTGGTGAACGAGGGCGAGCAGGCGATCACGGTCAGTCGGGCTGTGCTTAGCTCGCCGCGGCTGGCAGAGGATGTCGTGTGGACCGGCGACACCACGGTGCCCGCCGGATCCGCACGTGACCTGCGGCTCACGCTGCCCGCCGCGAACTGCGCGGCGGCAGGCGAGGGTACAGCGAACGAGGCGCCAACGGGCGACGGCACAGCTCGCGAGGGCGCAGCGGAGGTGGCGCGGCTCACGGTGACGAGCGAGTCGGGCACCGCGACATCCGGATTCATCACACCGACTGACCCGATCGACTCGTTCGCGCAGTTCGCCGAGCGGGACTGCTTCGAACGGGCCGTGGCGGAGCGCGTTGACATCACCTTGGCCGACGCGATCAGGAGCGAGACACAGGATGCCGCCCTCATCGGGCAGCTCGACATGACGCTGACCGCGGTCGGCGATGCCGGGCAGAGCGCGCGGGTGACCCATGTGCTTGGCACCACGCTGCTCGAGCCGCTCGGCGACCCGCAACAGTGGCCGCTGGACGAGCTGGTCGCGGCCGGGTCGCCTCCGCGCACGATTCAGCTGCAGTTCCTGCCCGCCCGCTGCGACCCGCACGCGGTAGCCGAAGATAAGCGGGGCAGCCTGCTTCCGATTGGCGTCGAGCTGGAGACCGGTGAGAGCGGCACCGTGTGGGTACCGACATCCGATGCGGTCAGACTGCAGATCTACGACTACATCGGCGCGGCCTGCGGCTGGCCGGCGTCCACTGGTTAGTCGGTCGGCACCAGCACGAACACCGGGATCTGCCGCGACGTCTTGAGCTGATAGTCCGCGTACGGCGGGAACGCCTCAACCGCGCGCTGCCACCAGGCCTCGCGCTCCTCACCATCGGCCTCGTGGGCGAGGTAGTCGCGGCGGTGCGGGCCGTCCTGCAGCTCCACATGCGGGTGCGCGCGCACGTTGAACACCCAGGCCGGGTGTTTCGCGGCCCCACCCTGCGACCCGATGACTGCGTACTGGCCCTCGTGCTCCACCCGCATCAGCGCGGTCTTGCGCAGCTTCCCGCTGGCGGCGCCCATTGTGGTGAGGATGATCACCGGCAGCCCCCGAAGCGTGGTGCCTTCGGCGCCGCCGGACGCTTCGTAAAGCTCGGCCTGGTCGCGGGCCCATTGAAAGGTACTGGGGGCGTATTCGCCGGACAGCGGCATGGAGGCATCCTTCGTTCAGAATCTTGTCCACTGTAGCGGGGCAGCTGGCTGAGCAGTTCGCTCCGTCCCTTACGGTTCACGGAAGCCAGCCGATAGTGATGACGGCACCGCGCGTTCGAGAGCTGTCTGGGTAGGATCGCTCCCCGGACCGAGGTGGGCCGGCTTCAATCCCGAAGCGTGCGTTGGCAGGTTGGACAAAGCAGCAGATTCGCGCAGAATAAAGTTGAAGTATTTTCGGAGAGAGTTTCGGCGCGATTTGGAACGAACACAATGTCGGCTCGAGAGGCGGCGCAATCGGCTCCAAGCCGGGCGCGGCTTGCCGCTGAATGAGTGCACGAAATTCACAGGCCCGCAAGTGCGGCCGCACTTGGTTACTATCAAGTCATGAGCATCGCTGTCGACCACCCGCCCGAGGAACGCAAGTCGAACGCACCCTTGAACCGTAACTGGGAGATTCGCCAGGGCGACGCGTGGGATCTTTCTCAAGAGGTCCAGGAAGACTCAGTGGATCTCGTACTTACCTCCCCGCCGTACTGGGGCTTGCGCTCCTATGGGCATGAACACAATGACGAGGTGCTGAAGGAGTGGGTGTCCACCGGGGCCGATGGCGTCACTCCGCCCGGTTACGAGTGGTATCGCGCTCATGGGGGCGTGCTGGGGCTGGAACCCTATCCGTCGTGGTTCATCGACCATCTCGTGTCGCTCTTCGATCGCCTCGAGCCGGCGCTGAGGGCATCGGGAAGCATTTGGGTCAACCTTGGAGACACATACTTCGGACGCTGGTCATCCATCCGCGACGAGGGTCGACAAGGTCTTCACGAAGGTGAACGACGCAGAAGAAGGACTCCGACGGGTGGAGCGCTCCACGACAAGCAACTCCTGATGATTCCAGCCAGATTCGCGATTGCAATGCAAGACGCCGGATGGATCTTGCGGAACGACCTCGTCTGGAGCAAACCACACATGGCTCCTCGGCCGGAAAAGGATCGATTGAAGCTCAGTCACGAGCACCTCTTCCACTTCGTCAAGAGGAATCCGAAGGGGCGGCCCACTTACTTCTATGATCTGGACGGTGCCGAACAGGGGGGCCTGGATGTCATTTCAGTCCGTCCGGATAGGTCAGAAACAGGACATTCAGCCACTTTCCCTGTCAAGCTCGTGGCACCGAGAATACGGAGCAGTTCGCCCCCTGGCGGCGTTGTCTTGGACCCTTTCTCTGGATCAGGATCGACGCTGGTCGCAGCAGTGTCATCGGGACGAGACGCGATTGGATTCGAACTCTCGCAACAGTTCGCCACCGACGCCGCCAGTCGGATGGCTAAGTTCGTCTCGGAACATCTTAAGAAAGATACGGTAACAGACCTATGAGCAGTTCACATGGCGCGACCGACGCCCCCGAGGCAATCGCCGCGATTCGCCCATCTCTTGATCCTGCCGTCCGCACAACCATGGACCTTGTAATGTCGGAGCGTCTGACCGGTGAGGAGCTGGCCCGGCGACTCCTGGCCGACTCGTCAGGGCGATTCCCGGTCGTTCCCGACTCCGAAACAGGGGAAACCGATGAAGATTAGTATTTCGCTTTCCGACAAGGCCACGTTGGCGGCATTGCCTCTGATCGAGGTGAACAGTGTCAGCCGGCTGGAGGGCTATAACGGCGTCGGCAAGAGCACCGCGGTTCGCATTCTTATGCTCTGCACCGGAACCATGCCGTATCGCGATTCCGAGCGGGCCTGGCAGAGCCTCAAAGACAGTTTGGGCCCAGTGACGGTTCGAGTAGACGGGCTGAGCGACGACAAGAGCATCGCGTGGAGATTCGATACTCACAAATGGCAGGACTTGCTGCCTCCTGTGGCAGACCACTGGTTCGAGTCGATCGAGATCGACGGGCACAAGGTCACTCTGCAGGAGGTGACGGAGTTGTTTACGGTTTACCGTCTAGCGGGAGATGTGGGCGTACTCGAGACACTCGCGTCGCAAATCGATCAGTATGCAGACGGCGTCGCGATGTCCAGAAGCGCCTTCGGCCCAAGCGACACCTCTCCTGGGATCCACGCGTCAACTCTTCTTCAAACGGTGAAGGACGAACTTTCCGTCGTGAATGCGGGGGTTGTTAGTGAGGATCAAAGACGACTCGATCTCGCCGAAGGAGCGGCCAAACGCGCCTCCGAGCAGATCGAGTCCGCCAGAACTCATATCGACAAGATTGATGAAACCATCGAGATCTTCGACCAGGTTCGCGAGGTTGAGAGCGAAGGTCCGAATCTCGCCCGCAGAACGCACGAAGCCTCCGAGGCGCTTCAGCGGGCACAAGCACAGCGAGAAAGACTCGACGATGCACTCGAGAAAATGGCCGTTGCGGCATCGCTCGGAGCGGACATCAGTACCCAGCTCCTGAACGCGGAAAAAACCTATAAACGAAATCACGGGAACCTAAAGTCCGCGACCGTGAGGCTCACTGAGGCGGTCACAGAGCTAAATGTTGACCCGAACGCTCAGAACGTCTTATCCGCGGCGGAGAAGTCTCGCGAAACGATTCGTGTGCTCGGCGTGCGCATCGATGAGCTCAGCGCTTCACCGAACCTGCTCGCTTTGTCGGAGCGCGTTACTACGGAACTTGACAATGCCATCAACGCTGGCATGGGACATGAAAGCATTCTGCGCCGTGCCGACTCGCTTCGCCCCGAAGTCGCGCAGTTGCGGGACGACATAGATCGTCGAAGATCAGAGATGCGATCTGAGCTCGAATCTAAGGATGCTCGCGATCTAGCCCAACAGCGTCAGCATGAGGCACGCCGCCTAGCCAGTCTTGAAGGTCTTCCGGAGCTGATTGACGAGGTAGAACGGCTCAACAGGCTAACTGAATCGGCGAAGACCCGGCTGGCAGAGTTGGCAAAGTCGCCCAATCTCGAAGCCTCGCAAAAGCTCGAGGAACTGCGTGGGGAGAGGGATTTCGCAGATTCGGAGATCATCCGCTTAGCGGGCGAACACGCAAAACTTCTCCGCCAGCACGGCCTTCTGGGCGGCGGCCGAAATGCAGAATGGCTAAACACGGAGCTCCAAACGCGGCGTAAGGAACTCGGGCTGTCGGCGGAAGACGACCTTGTCGCGGAGGCCAAACGCCTGCAGCAAGAACTTGCGGACCGCGAGCGCCGCCAGACTCACATCATCCGCGACTTGGAAGACGCGCGGGCGCTCTTCAATCAGCATCAGGAGGATCTCCTCGCTTCGCGCGACAGCCTCTTGAACTCTCCCGAATATGCGTGGCTCCGCGATGGATTGAGCGCCCTTCTGGCCAGGCAGAACGACGACAGAGAGACGATACTCGCTCGGCAAACTGATCTGGATCATCGGGTCACAAAAGCCCTAGACCTTCTCAACACAGCGCGCATCACAGCAATCACTCTCGAGGAAGCGTTGAGATACGTCGCACGCGTGATTCGAGGCACCGCCGATGAATCAACACCTCGTTACCACAAAGAGGTTGTTGTTTGGCTCGAACAGCAGTTTTCGATCTACTTTTCCCAAGCGGAAGTTAGCGAGCTACTGATGGGCACGGGGGCTACCGATGTTCATGTTGATCTCATCGCGGCGTCGCTCAATTGGACTAGACAGTCGGGTGAAAGCGACTCGCGCCCCCTGGAGGCGTTTAGCAGCGGCCAGCAGGCGTTCGCCTATACGAGGGCGCGGCTTGGGCTCATTGACTCTCGACCAGCTAAACCCCTGAATCGCCTCGTATGTCTCGACGAGTTCGGGGCGTTCATGGCTGAAGACATCCGAGACAGTCTCTACACCGACTTGCAGGTCCGCTCAGCCAGTAATCCGCTTGACCATTATCTGCTCATACTGCCCGTGGCACAGGATTATGAGGCCAGTGCCCTGTCCGCGTTGCCATCCGAACGGAAAGCCCTCTCGGCGATCGCAGACCAGATAGAAACGGCTGGCTACCATGTCAAACAAATCTACTGATGGAGCGGCGGCAGGGCTCAGTCTTGGGTTGCACAGTGTCATACGCCGGGGGGAGGCTGAACAGCTCCATTTGCTTCTCCTGTCAGCTTTTCACCAGCAGTACGGCACTTCTGAGGGCCTTCGCGCCGATCTAAAGTCGACCGGCGCTTTCTTCAATCCGATCTCGCAGGGCCATCGCCTCCGTAGCGCGCTGGCTCTACTGTCTCCTGTGACCGTCCCCGCCAGCATTGCCGACGACTGGTTCCTTGCAGTCGACAGCGAGACCAGCCTGCTCACTCCTGAAGGTGTTGCCGCAATGCATGCGCTTGGCGCCGCACTCGACGACCCACGGAACGACTTCGATGTTCTGACAACCGCGCATGCCTTGAATGCTGCTTCCTGCCTTTACGATCTCTACCGTGAGTGGTCACGGCACCGAATTGTTGGCGTTGTGTCACTGCTGAACGGAGAAGACAAGCCGTTGCAAGTGCGTGCAGCAGGCGTCCTCCTGGCGATGCTGGTAAACAACAACACGTCGCCAGAGAACGCGGTGCAGCGCTACGGCGCTTCGCATCAGAAATTGCGCAATCTCATAGACCTCACCTTCTTCGCACCAGTAGAGAGGTTCGCAGCCGCTCTCGTCCCGACTAGCTCGCCAAAAACCGGTGGCGCGCGCCTGATTAGTGGCTGGTCTATCGGCGAGGTGTCACGTCGACTCGGTGATTCGTTCGTGACGACGAAGGCAAGTAGAGACTCGCCTTCTTCAATTTACGTGCATCCCGAAGGTACGACTGCGGCGATCGAACTGATTGCCCGCGATCTCGCACGGGGACACCGCAAACGACCGACCGTGGAAGAACTCGCTGTTGCATTCGACGGACTGGTCGAACAGTTCCGAAGGCAAGAGGGCGACATGGCGCGTTACGGTCTTTTACACGAGAATCCTTCAACAACCGCGGCAATTCGCAACAGGCTCGTGAGGGCATATTCATCTGCTCTCGCCAACCGCGAGGACCGCGAGTGAGACTTTCTCCACTATTTCAGCTCACTCAAACGCTCGCTAACCGTATTGACATTCACCGATCAGCCGATGGCATCGATGTTGTAATGGTGCTAACAGATAGCTCGGGCTATCCGCGTGTGATGGACGCACTAGGCGCGTTGACGCGAGCCTTCGACGGCGACGCTTATCTCGCCGATTCGGACGAGGTATCCCTCGCAACGCCGCTGGAACATCCATCGCCCAATTCCGAGGTGATCGCGCGACTCGAGTCCGCCCTCTCGATCGTGCGCACGCGGAATCCGAGGACTCTGACTGTCGATGCCACTGCAACACCTACCCTTCACGTGACGTTTAGTGAGATTGCATCGCCAACCTCGGCCAGCGTCGGCGAGCAGCGCTTACTAAAGCTCGCACGAGCAGTGCTTTCCCCGGGCATGCTGGAATCAAGCTTGAGCGTCGTGGGGTACAAGGAGTCAGGGATGGATCGACTGCTGCGGCGGTCCGCCTGGTTGCTCGCGTCCGGACAACTGCGAGAGATGCCAACGTCGTCGCTCCGAACCGCCTTCGTCGTGGTGGAGGCTGATGCCGACGCAGTCGATGTGATGCTGCACTGCAAGCACGGCTTCGGTTTTGACTTTGCGTATCTCGGTGGCGAACTCCTAGCACGACACCCCGCGTCTTCGCTTCCAAGCCGCGTTGCCGAACTCGCGGCATCCACATCGCCTCTTGTCTTGTTTTTGGGCGCAGGGTTCTCCGCATCGTCGCGTGTTCCGATGGGAAACAGCTTGCGCGACAGTGCAATCCGCCGGCTTCTGGGGGGGCCGTCAGTCGTGCCCGACGAGACGTCAAGCATCGAACTCGCGAGACGTTTCCATGAACTTATCGCGGGTAGCCTGACCGGAAACGAAGCCCAACAAGACGTCGCAGAGTTTTCTCGAATGCTGTCTTTCGAGCGGGTACTGCGCGTGGAAAAGCAGAGGTATCCGAGCATGCCTACCCTCAAAGAGCTTCGCGTGCTCGAAGCTGACGTACTCGCCAGTCCGGGGCCGGCTGTCCAGTTCCTCCATCAGCTTCTCGAATCAGACAGAAAGCTCATCCTGATCACCGTGAATCTCGATCGCCTAATCGAGCATGGGCAAGAGGCACGCACTAAGGTATTTGCGTCAGACACCGACTTCGAGAATGCGCTCTCTTACCTCGACAGCTATCTAGCTGGTGCGGAGACAAGCGTCCCTGTTTTCAAGCTGCACGGCTCAATCGAGGATTTTGACACCTGCGTTGTCACGGACGATGTCACCGGCCAGTCAGTTAGCGGTGGAAAGCTACAACTCTTGCAGGGCCTTGTTGGCACAACGTCGCCTCGCCCGTGGGTCTATATAGGCGCGAGCATGAGAGACCTTGACCTGCTTCCACATTTCAAGTCACCCGGGTTTATGCAGTCCACGCAGGAATTTTGGGTCATGCCTCATCTCATCGAGACTGTTCAGGAAATCGCCCACACACGTCATCAGGTGTGGGCCGTTCGGCCGGGCTTCTCTGACATCCAAGACCATCTCATTACGGAGACGGCCGATGCGTTCTTGGAATCGTTGGCAGGCTACTGGAACTGACGCTGCGACCGAATTCTGCATACCGTCAACGTGAGTGTCACTCGCTAGCTGCGAGCCCTCGGGTCGAGGCCTCATCCTGTCGGCTCGAAGCCGACACTTCCTGCGGTTCGTTGGTCACTGCATACGTTCGAGATGTCGGCTGTTATTCGCGACTTCACGATGCTCCTCTACTGGGGGCGTATTCGCCGGACAGCGGCATGGAGGCATCCTTCGTTCAGAATCTTGTCCACTGTAGCGGCGGCAGCTGGCTGAGCAGTTCGCTCCGTCCCTTACGGTTCACGGAAGCCAGCCGATAGTGATGACGGCACCGCGCGTTCGAGAGCTGTCTGGGTAGGACCTCTCCCCCTGGACCGCGGTGCGCTGGCTTCATCCTCCGGGACTTCGGGTTGCCTCGGAGGATGAAGCACTGCGCGCTCGTAGAATTGCAGTGCAGCGGCCGGGCTGCTCCAGCACCGCAGGAGCACCAATGGCCATGCAACACAGTCGGCAGGATGCCGTCGACGCGCGCGCTCGAGCCGCGAAGAACCCCACGCCGAACTGGCATCCCATCCTGGCCGCCGTCGAGACCGAGCCCGGCCAGTGGCAGATGGTCGGCGACGGCCACGGTCCATACGCCATCGTCAAGCTCATCCGCATCGGCGATGAGGCGGGATACCGGGCGGTGACCTGGGCGCCGGCAGCGGAAGACCGCCAGCTAATCGGGTACTACCGCACGCTCCGTGCCGCGTGCGAGGCCGCCCATCGGGTGTTCATCGCGTCCCACGGGCCGAACGGCTTCGCGCCGAACCCGTGGGGACGGAAGGAGAAATGAGGAAGGGCCGATTGGCCAGGCTCGGGTCAGCCCTCGACCGGCATGAGCACGAACACCGGGATCAGCCGTTTCGTCTTCAGCTGGTAGCTCGCATACGTCGGAAACGCCTCAACCGCGCGCTGCCACCACAGGTCGCGCTCCTCGCCCTCAGTCTCGTGAGCGGTGTAGTCGCGCCTGATGCGGCCGTCCTGCAGTTCGACCAGCGGATTCGCGCGCACATTGAACACCCACTTCGGATGCTTCGCTCCCCCACCCTTCGACCCGACGACGGCGTACTGGCCGTCGTGCTCCACCCGCATCAGCACCGTCTTGCGCAGTTTGCCGCTGATCGCGCCGAGAGTCGTCAGCAGCACCACCGGGCGACCACCCAGCGTCAGTCCTCTGGTGCCGCCGGATGACTCGATCAGCTCGGCCTGCTCGCGGGCCCACTTCGACGTGCCCGGGCCATATTCGCCAGACAGCGGCATACGGGATCCTTCGTTTCAGCGCCCCACTCTCTCACGACTTTGCGAGGGCCACGCTTCGTTCGGCGAGCCTCAGCCAGGTTTCCACGACGGTGTCGGGGTTCAGCGACATGGACTCGATCCCCTGCTCCACGAGCCATTCGGCGAGGTCTGGGTGGTCGCTGGGCCCCTGTCCGCAGATTCCGACGTACTTGCCGGCGCGAAGGCACGCTTCGATGGCCATCGACAGCATGCGGAGCACTGCGGGGTCGCGTTCGTCGAAGGTTGCGGCGACCAGGCCCGAGTCGCGATCGAGCCCGAGGGTGAGCTGGGTCATGTCGTTGGAGCCGATCGAGAAGCCGTCGAAGTACTCGAGGAACTCGTCCGCGAGGACGGCATTGGAGGGCAGCTCGCACATCATGATGACGCGCAACCCGTTCTCGCCGCGATGGAGTCCGTTCTCGCCGAGTAGCTCGATGACCGCGCGCGCTTCGCCGACGGTTCGAACGAACGGCACCATGATCTCGACGTTGGTGAGTCCCATCTCATCCCGCACGAATTTCAGAGCCTCGCACTCCATATCGAAGCACTCCCGGAAGTCCTCTGAGATGTACCGAGACGCCCCGCGGTACCCGAGCATCGGGTTCTCCTCGTCGGGTTCGTACGTCTCGCCGCCGATGAGGTTGGCGTACTCGTTGGACTTGAAGTCCGAGAGCCGCACGATCACCGGCTCCGGTGCGAAGGCCGCGGCGATCATCGACACGCCCTCGGCGACGCGCTGCACGAAGTAGTCGCGCGGTGACGGGTAGGCGGTGATACGCTCCGCGATCTCATCATGCAGGTCGGTGGGCAGCGTCTCGAAGTCCAGCAGTGCTCGGGGGTGAATGCCGATCTGCCGGTTGATGATGAACTCGAGGCGGGCGAGACCGACGCCCCGGTTGGGAAGCTTCGAGAACGCGAATGCCTGGTCGGGGGTTCCCACGTTGAGCATGATCTTCGTGGGGCTTTCGGGCATCTCATCGAGGCGGGTGATGACCTCTTCGAAGCCGAGGATGCCCTCGTACACGAAGCCGGTGTCGCCATCCGCGCAGGACACGGTGACGTCACGGCCGTCCTGCAGCACGATCGTCGCATCACCAGTGCCGACGACGGCGGGGATGCCGAGTTCCCGCGCGATGATCGCGGCGTGGCAGGTGCGACCCCCGCGGTTCGTGACGATCGCGGATGCCAGCTTCATGATCGGTTCCCAATCCGGGTCGGTCATGTCGGCCACCAGCACGTCGCCCGGCTGGAATGTGTCCATCTGCGCGAGCGATGTCATCACTCGCACCGGGCCGGCGCCGATTTTCTGCCCGATCGCACGGCCGGTGGTGATTACCGTGCTCACGTCCTCGAGTACGAATCGACGGGTCTCGTTGCCGTCGGTGCGGGAGACGACGGTCTCCGGGCGCGCCTGCAGGATGTAGAGGCGTCCGTCGATCCCGTCCTTGCCCCATTCAATGTCCATGGGCCGGCCGTAGTGATCCTCGATGATCAGCGCCTGCCGACCGAGCTCTTCCACGTCGGCGTCGGCGATGCTGAACTGCGCGCGATCCGCGAGTGGCACGTCGGTGAAGACCGTGCTGCCGCCGGCATGCGTTTCATCGGCGTAGACCATTTTCACGGCTTTCTCCCCGATCGACCTCTTCAGGATCGCGGGCCGCCCCTCACGCAAAGCCGGCTTGTAGGCGTAGAACTCGTCGGGATTCACTGCGCCTTGCACGACCGCTTCACCGAGCCCGTACGAGCTGGTGATGAACACCGCCCGGTCGAATCCGGACTCGGTGTCGACGGTGAACAGCACGCCGGAAGCCCCGACGTCGGACCGCACCATCCGTTGGATTCCCGCAGACAGCGCCACGTCATGGTGGTCGAAGCCGTGGTGCACCCGGTAGGCGATCGCGCGGTCGTTGTAGAGCGAGGCGAACACGCTGCGCACCGCCGCGAGGATGTTCTCGATTCCGCTGATATTGAGGAACGTCTCCTGCTGTCCTGCGAACGAGGCATCCGGAAGGTCCTCCGCGGTCGCGCTGGATCGCACGGCCCACGAGACAGACTCCGGCTGCGGATCGTTGTCGACCAGGGTCTTGTAGGCAGCGCGGATGTCGGCCTCGAACTGTGCCGGGAGCGGCTGCTGCTCGATCCACCCCCGCACGGTCGCGCCCACGCGAGCGAGCTCGGCAACGTCCGCGACATCCAGCGCCTCCACCGTCGTTCGGATGCGGTCGTACAGTCCGTCCACGGCGAGGAACTCTCGGTACGCGTCCGCGGTCGTCGCGTACCCGCCCGGAACGCTCACCCCGGCATCCGAAAGATTGGAGACCATCTCGCCGAGGGAGGCGTTCTTGCCACCCACCTGAGCCACGTCAGCCATACCGATTTCTGTGAACCAGAGAATGTTGGTCATGAGATCTCCTGATCTATTGGTGCGGTGCGCAAGGCGTGAGTGGTCGATCAGCTGCGAAGACGCAGTGATTGCATGATGACGGCCGACATCTCCTCGACCGACTTTGTGGATGAATTCAGGAACGGGACGCGGTTGCGGCGGTACAGATCTTCAGCGCGACGAAGCTCGAGCGTGCACTGGGCAAGGCTGGAGTAGGTGGAACTGGGTCGGCGCTCGTGTCGCACCTGGCTCAACCGCAGCGGAGTCGTCGTCAATCCGAAGCACTTGTCGACGTATTGCGCGACCGGCGCAGGCAGCCCGTCGGAGGGGAAGTCATCGTCCGTCAACGGGTAGTTCGCGACAAGGAGTCCGTACTGCAGCGCCAGGTACATCGTTGTCGGCGTCTTGCCGCATCGCGAAGGGCCGATGATGATGACGTCAGCGATGTCGAGCGCGCGCATGCTCTGGCCGTCATCGTGCTCGATCGCGTACTCGACTGCTCGCATGCGGGCGAAGTACCGCTCCATGTCGCCGACGCCGTGGTATTGGCCGAGCTGTTCCGATGCGGTACTTCCGAGCGCGTCTTCGAGCTCGCGGAGGTGTCCGCCGAGAAGGTCGATGACCACGGCGCCGGATGTCTGGAACTCCTGCAGAATCGCCGCGGACTTCACCGTCGCGAACACGAGGGGCACGGACCCCTGGGTCGCCGATTTCTGGATGTCGCCGACCACGTTGCGGGCGCCCGCCGGCGTGTCAACGAACGGAATCGTGTGGCGCTGGAACACCACCCCGGGGAAGTTCGCGAGCAGGGCGCTGCCCAGAGTCTCGGCGGTGATGCCCGTGCTGTCTGAGACGAAATAGGCCGCACGCACCAGCGATGCGCTCGGATCCGACAAAGCAGTCGCGGTGTTGATGTCTGCCTCCCTCGGAACGATAAGTCCACGTTAAGGAAAGAAGACAGCAATATTCAGGGCAAACTGCGCGAAGGAATGCCCGAATTTACTCGAAGAAGAAGAGTCAGGCGAATTGCACTAACCGCGAGTCCTCCGCGGTTTCCACCGCCGCGGGGTGGCAACCCAAACGACGAGACCGAGCAGCACAGCGAGCGGAATCGTCAGCAACACGGGCGGCGCCCCGCGGTCAGCCTGCCGGTCATCCACCCGCCAGAGCGGCAAGAGGTCCCGGGCGACGTCCGGGGCGATCAGGGAGGCGCCAGTGAAGTCCGGGGCGTACGAGGCGAACGGTTTCCGTGCACCCGACTCCACATCGACCCAGGAGAACTTCGACTCGTTCGAGTCACCCGCGGCCCGCGTGTGCACGAGCACCGTGCTTGCATCGCGCCATCCGATCGCCGACCCTGACACAACACCGGGCAGAGTCACCTTCTCCTCGACAAACTCAGTAGCCGTGACGGTGACGATTCGCAGGATCTCCCCGCTCAGCAGCGCGAAGCGGCGTCCGTCGGGCGACCACGCGTCGCCATCCAGCTCACCTGCCGGCGACAAGCGGGTGTCTGTGACCTTTCCCGTGACCGCATCCACCACGACGAGGCCGGCCGCGGTGTCGGCGACGATCGAGGTGCCGTCGGGAGAGAGCGCCGCCGCGTTCACATCGGTGAGGTCGGCGTACTTACGTACCGTGCCCGTCTTCAAGTCCAGGAGTGAGAGAGCTCCGTGCAACCTAAAGTTCAGGTCATGCGGCGGCGAAAGGCTGCTCTCACTGGTGAGGATGAGCACAAGCCTGCCGTCGGCCCCGATGCTGACCGGGATGGTGCTGAGCCCGTCGCCCACGAGGATGGATTGTCGGTGGTTGTCGCGCAGCCTCGTCACGTCGACGCCGCCTCCGCGCGCCGCCTTGCCGACCACGACGAACTTGCCGTCTGCAGACAAGACGCTCGCAGCAGGATCGCCCTGGTCCTCCCAGATTTTGAGCGACTCGGCCGCATCCAGCCGGCGATAGGCGGTTCCATCGGCCCCGAGGACAACCGCTTGCGGGACGTCGCCAAACTCGACTCCCGCCCCGTTCTGGTACACCATGGTCGCCACGTCGACCGACGACGAGGAATGCATCGCCGTCCACCACGAATAGGGGGCGACCTGCCGAGGAAACACCGGCACCGCGACGCTCGACCGCGGAACGGACGACACTGCCGCCTGAATGAAGACAATGACGATGAGGACGACAGCCACGGTGAATGCGGGAATCAAGCTGCGTCGACTCGTGCGCTGGTGGGAGGCGGCAATGGGCACGAGTCTCCTCTGCTCCTTTGATGTCAGTGTTTGCCACCATACAGAACGGGCCATTTTGGAGCACAAAAAAACCCCGTAAACGTTGCGTTTACGGGGTTAGTGTGCGCCCGGAGGGATTCGAACCCCCAACCTTCTGATCCGTAGTCAGATGCTCTATCCGTTGAGCTACGGGCGCATGTCGGCGTAAAAGCCAACTCGAAGACTATAACAGGAGAACGTCCGCCGAAATAACTGAGGGACGCTCCTCACACGTTGGGCGGGGTCGGATGCCGCGCAGTCAGGGTCAGCTCGGCATCGCCGAGCGGGGCGAAGTATGCGGCGACATCCGCGTCGGTCACACTGGACAGCTCCGCCGGGCGCCAGCGCGGTCGGCGGTCCTTGTCGATCACCTGCGCCCGCACCCCCTCGGCGAAGTCCGCGGCGGCGAGCGACCGGAGCGAAACCCGGTAGTCCTGGCGCAGCACGTCCTCGAGCGCGTGGGCCTGCCGGGCGCGGCGCAGCGCCTCGAGGGTGACGGCGAGCGCGGTCGGCGACTTCTCGGCGAGCGCGTCCGCCGCCTGCTGCGCGGCCGGTTCCGGCGACGCCCGCAACCTGGCACTGATCTCGGTGACGGTGTGCGCCGAGAAGGCGGCGTCGATCCACGGCCGCTCAGCGAGCAGCGGCGACTGCGGCGCCGGGGTGGCGACCGCGGCGATCGCCTCGGCTGCGGGCGTCGATTCCAGCGCGGCGATCAGGGTGGGCAACCGCTCCGACGGCACGCAGGAGTCGGCCAGCCCGAGCGCGATCGCGTCGCCGGCACCGACCGGGCGGGCGGTGAGCGCCAGGTAGAGGCCGAGCTCGCCGGGCGCGCGCGTGAGCAACCAGGCGCCGCCGACATCCGGCACGAATCCGATGCTGGTCTCGGGCATGCCCACCGCGGTGCGCTCGGTCACGATGCGGTGCGAGCCGTGCGCGGAGACGCCCACTCCCCCGCCGAGCACGGTGCCGTCCATGATCGCCACGTAGGGCTTCGGGTACCGCGCGATGTGCGCGTTCAGGCGGTACTCATCACGCCAGAACCGGGCGGATGCCGCGCCGTCGCCGTCCCGGGCGTCGCGGTAGAGCGACACGATGTCGCCACCCGCGCACAGCCCACGGTCGCCGGCGCCGGTGATCAGCACGGTCTGGATCGCCGGGTCCGCCTCCCACTCGTCGAGTGCCGTCTGAATGTCGGCCACCATGCCCACGGTGAGCGCGTTGATCGCGCGCGGCCGGTTCAGCGTGATGTGGCCGAGCCTGCCCCGGCGGTCGATGAGCACCTCGGCTGCGGCGGGTTCGGGCCGATTCACTGATGGCACCTCCGACAGTCAGCTTGGCGTACCAGGCCCTTGGGCGCAGCTACTTGCGGGCGAGCAGCCGGTCCACCCGCGGCTTCACCTCGGTGGCGAGCAGGGTGATCGAGTCGAGGAAGTGCTCCTGCGGCAGGCCGCCGATGTCCATCTGCAGAAAGTGCCGCATGTGGCCGAGGTGTGTGTGCAGGTCGACGATGCGTTCCGCGATGTCGTCGGGGCCGCCGACGTAGTACGCGCCGGGCGCCTCGGCGAGCGCGTCGAATTGCTGGCGGGTGGGGGCGGCCCAGCCGCGGACCCTGCCGAGGCTCTCGAACATGGCGCTCCATCCCGGGTACCAGCGTTCCTTCGCCTCGGCCGTGGTCGGCGCGACCAGGCCGAGCGCGGCGACCGACACCTTGATGTTCTCGGTGTGCCCGGCCTGCGCGGCGGATCGCCGGTACAGCTCGGCGAGCGGCGCGAACCGGGCCGGCATCCCTCCGATGATCCCGTACGCCACCGGCATCCCGAGCCGTCCGGCGCGTGCAGAGGACGGCGCGCTGCCGCCGGTTCCGAGCCAGATCGGCAGCGACCCGGCGACCGGACGCGGCACCACCACCGCATCGGTGAGTGCCGGACGCACCGAACCGGACCAGGTCACCCGTTCGTTGGCGTTGATGCTGAGCAGCAGGTCGAGCTTCTCGGCGTACAGCTGGTCGTAGTTCGCCAGGTCGTAGCCGAACAGCGGGAAGGACTCGGTGGAGGAACCCCGCCCGGCGGTGATCTCGACGCGGCCGCCCGAGACGGCGTCGGCGGTGGCGAACTGCTGGAACACCCGCACCGGGTCATCCGTGCTGATCACACTCACCGAACTGCCCAGGATGATTCGGGATGTCGCGGCTGCGGCCGCCGCGATCATCGCGCCAGGCGATGAGGCTGGCATCTCGAGAGTGTGATGCTCGCCCACGCCGAAGTAGTCCAGGCCCACCTGGTCGGCCACCACGATCGCATCGAGCAGGTTTTGGATCGCCTCAGCGCTGGAGCGCAGGCTGCCATCGGGGTTTCGTTGCGTGTCGCCGAAGCTGTATGCGCCGATCTGAATGCTGGGAGGCGTGGATGTCATATCCCCAAGCCTGCCAGTGCCATCCGACGGTGCGGGTACCATGCATACGACCCAAGGAGTTGTACCCGTGACCACTGAATCCACCGCCGGGGTATCGGCGCGCGAACGGGTGCGGCATCCACTCACGATGCGCTCACTTGTTGTGACCCGCACCCTCGACATCGCACCGACGCTGCGCCGGATCACGCTCAGCGGCGACGACCTGCACGGTTTCGTGAGCCAGGGCCCAGAGGACCACGTGAAGGTGTTCTTCCCGGATCCGGCGACCGGCACCGTGACGCTGCCGGTGCGCGACGAATTCGGTCGCCCCGTGCCGGGCGCCGCCCCGGTGATCTCCCGCGACTACACGCCCGCCGAGTTCCGGCCCGGCACGGCCGGGGATGCCCCGGAGCTCGACCTCGACTTCGTGCTGCACGGCGACAACGGGCCGGCGAGCGCCTGGGCGGCACGGGCCGGCACCGGCAGCACGCTGATCATCGGCGGCCCGCGCGGGTCGCAGTTGCCGCCGACCGGCATCAGCCGGCTCGTGCTCGTCGCCGACGAGACCGGCTTTCCGGCCGCTGCCCGGTGGCTGCGCGCAACGCCGGATGCGGTGGATGTGCGGCTCATCCTGGCAGCCGACCCGGATCTGACCGACACCTACTTCACAACGGCCGGCGGCAACGTGTCGATCACCGTGGTGCCCCCGCGAAGCGACGAACTCGAGGCGGCGGTGCGGATGATCTCAGAATCGGATGTCGCCACCTACGTCTGGGCGGGAGCGGAGGCGACCTCGCTCATCCCGGTGCGCCGCTACCTGCGGCGCGAGCTCGGACTCCACCCCGCGGCGTTGAACATCTCCGGCTACTGGAAGCGCGGCGTCGTCGCGCTCGACCACCACGCGCCGCTCGACCCGGAGGATCCGGAGAACTAAAGCGCTGGCGACATCCACCCTGTCGTTCGCGGCGGCTGTCAACTACCGTGGCTTGTAACCCTGACGGGGGCAGAGCAGGGTCTCGCGCAACGGAGCAGCAGAGGCAGGCGTGTCATGGCCGCACCAGCAACGAAGGCAAGCAGGAAGTCGGGCCCGAAGAACAAAGCCGGTTCGAAGTCGACAACTAAGGCAAAGCCGAGTTCGAAGTCGACGAAGACCACGGCGAATGATTCGAAGTCGACCACGAAGCCCAAGGCGAGCTCAAAGCCCAAGTCGAGTCCGAGCTCGAGTACGAGGCCCAAATCGAGTCCGAAGCCGACCACGAAGCCCAAGTCGAACCGAAAGCCGGCTACGAAGCCCAAGGCCAGTCCGAGTTCCCGTTCAACTTCGGCGACAAAGCCCAAGTCCAAGTCCAGTCCGAGGACATCGGCCGCGAAGACCGGTCCTAGCAGGTTCGCTGATCGCAAGCGTGCCGGGCACGATGTCCGAGGTCGTGTGCCGCGTTCGGCGCTCGCGACCCCACCGAACCCGGACCGGCCCAATCCCGTGGATCTTCTTGAGGAGCAGGCCGTCTCCCGGGTGCCTGATCTGGTGCCCATCCGGTACGGCCGAATGATGGTTTCGCCGTTCACGTTCTACCGGGGTGCCGCCCTGCTGATGGCGTCAGATCTGGCGTCGCAGCCGCATACCGGGCTGCGCGTGCAGCTCTGCGGAGACGCCCACCTGTCCAACTTCGGCGTGTTCGGCACACCAGAGCGCGCCCTCGTCTTTGACATCAATGACTTCGACGAGACCCTTCCCGGCCCATTCGAATGGGACGTCAAACGACTCGCCGCCAGCTTTGAGATCATGGCGCGGGAGCGCAAATTCTCAGACAAGACGCGGCGCGCGGTCGTCAAAGCGTGCGTGCGCGGCTACCGCCAGCAGATGCGGAAGGCGGCGAAGGCGAACGTTCTTGACTCGTGGTACGAGCGGATCGATTCCGACGAGATGATGCGGCGCATCCGCGACCAGCGCACAAGTGACGGTCTCGTCGCGGGGCGCGCGAGTGCGGCGCTCGACAAGGCTCGAACTCGCGACAGCCTGCACGCGACGGCAAAGCTCGTGCACGAAGTTGATGGGCAGCTGCGAATCGTCGGCGATCCGCCCTTGATCGTGCCCGTCGAAGATCTGCTGACGCCGGGTGGCCCGTTCGAGCACATCGAAGAAACCATGACCGACCTGCTGAACTCGTATCGGTCAACGCTCAGCCGCCAGAAGCATCCGGTCGAGGATTTCACCTACGTACACATGGCGCGCAAAGTCGTCGGCGTCGGAAGCGTCGGCACACGGGCATGGATCATGCTGCTCGTGGGGCGCAACAATTACGACCCACTGCTCTTACAGGCGAAGGAGGCGCAGGAGTCGGTGCTGGAACGGTTCCTGGAGCCCAGCGAGTTCGCGAACCACGGCGAGCGGGTGGTGAGGGGGCAGCGGTTGATGCAGGCAGCGAGCGACATCTTCCTCGGCTGGCAGCGCGTGGCATCCGCGCTCGACGGCACGGAGCGCGATTTCTATCTGAGACAACTGCACGACTGGAAGGGGTCGGTCGACGTCGACACCATCCAGAAGCCCGGCGCGCTGCTCTACGCGCAGCTGTGCGGCGAGACACTCGCCCGGGCGCACGCCCGCACTGGAGACCGAGTGCAGATCGCCGGTTATATGGGCAAGGGCAAGGGCTTTGACAAGGCCATAGCCGCCTACGCCGAGGCCTACGCCGATCAGAACGCTGCTGACTTCGCCGCCTTCACCGAGGCGGTGCGTTCAGGGCGCCTCCGCGCACAGCAGGGAGCGTGATCGCCTCGATGGTCCGCTGAAGTCCGCGATTCGGCCCTTCCCGCTCGATGGGAAAGGTGAAACGCCAGACCTCAAGCCCGTTTGGGCGGATGTCGGCCGACCCGCGCTCTACGCTGAGCGCATGAGGGTCGACCGCTCCCGCTACCTGCTCGAGTTCTCGGACGATTTCACCGGCGCCGAACTCGACCGCAGCAAGTGGATCCCGCACTACCTTCCGCAGTGGAGCAGCCGAGACCTGTCGGCTGCCCGGTATCGCATCGCCGATGGCCGGCTGACCCTCCTGATCGAGGAGGACCAACCGGCTTGGGCGCCCGAGCTGAACGGGGGCCTGCGCGTGTCGAACTTGCAGACCGGGGTGTTCGCCGGACCGGTCGGCAGCGCCATCGGGCAGCACCAGTTCGCTCCGGGCCTTCGGGTGAGCGAGAGCCAGCCCGAGCAGCGGTTGTTCACCCCGCATTTCGGACTCATCGAGGCGCGCATCGCCGCGACATCCGACCCCCGGTCGATGGTGGCGCTGTGGATGATCGGCTTTGAAGACGAACCCGAGCACTCGGCGGAGATCTGTGTCTTCGAGATCTTCGGGTCGGAGCTGACGCCGGATGCCGCCATCGTCGGTATGGGGGTGCACCCGTTCGGCGACCCGGGCATCCGCGACGACTTCCGCAAGGTGCCCGTGGCGCTCGATGCGCGCGAGTTCCACACCTACGGTGCCGAGTGGATGCCGCACGAGGTGCGGTTCTTCATCGACGATGAGTTGGTGACATCCGTTGAGCAATCGCCGAACTATCCGATGCAGCTCATGCTGAACATCTACGAGTTCGAGGGCGAGCCGAGCGGCGCGTATCCCAAGGCGTTTCAGGTGGACTGGGTGCGCGGCTACCGGCCGATAGCCGACTGAGCCCTGGCGGTCGTGCGAAGGGGATGTCGCCGCAGCACGACGAGCCCGAACAGCACGAACAGCACCGCGGTCACGGCGATGACCGCGTCGCCGTGCTGAGCGGTGCCGAGGATCACGGTGAAGTCCGCGAAGCCGTGCATCAGGATGAGCGGCCAGATCCAAGCGAACCGGTACTGGAATGCTGCCAACGCAAAGCCGGTGGCTGCCGACACCACGATGTTGCCGAGGATGTCGAGCGTGCCGCGATCCGTCGTGGCGAACAGTGACAATGCTGCAGCCCGAACAAGGCCGCGGTCAGCGCCACCGCAGGGATGGCGATGAAGCTGCGCGAGAGCCGATCGAGCACGACACCGCGACTGATCAGCTCCTCATTGAAGCCCACCATCAGCAGGGTGAGCGCCCAGAGACCATACCCGGGCGACTGTTCGAGTAGGCCGTCCGGCAGCATCCAGAACAGCGCCTCCGCCACCAGCGGCACGAGTGCGGCAAGCGCCAGCCAGCCCCGCCAGGGCGTGAGAAACCCGATCCGCTTCCAGAGCCCCAACCGGGTGACGAGCACCGCGGCGTAGATGCAGCACAGCGCGTTGGCGAACAGTCCCATGTACCAGCCGGTGATGCCGATCACCGGGGCCAGCCATAGACCGAGCATGATCACCACGAACCGGCCGCCATGCACCGCAACACTGAACAGGATGTCGCGGCGCTGACGTTCGCTCATGGCCGGAGGCTAACGGATCGAGGTGGCTAGCCGTAGTTCGCGTGCGCCCGAGTCGGGCTCCAGCCCTGCTCGTGCCGCCGCTCGAAGCCGTCGAGCAGCAGATCCAAGGCGAATTCGAACTCAAACTGGTCGTCGCAGCCGTGCGCCACGACCGACCCGTCGTGGTTCGCCGAGGTGGCGATCGCAAAGAGGTTCGGATACCGCTCGCCGATGTACTGGAGCATGGCCGCTTGTTCCGCTGGCGACGGCTCGGCCGACGCCTCTGGCTTCGAGCCGGCCGACTCGTCGAACAACTCCTGGGTGAATCCCCACATTCGCCCGCCAATGGCGTGCATCGCGTGGTGGGCGAGGTCGGCCGAGAACCCGCCGGCGAGGAGCATCCCGGTGAACGAGTCCATATACTGCAGAACGATGGGCGTCTTGGTGGTGCGGGACTCGATCGCCTGCCGCGCCCACGGATGCCACTGCAGCGTGCGCCGCGCGGAGAGCACCCGGTGCCGCACCGCGCTCTTCCACTCGACATCCTGAACCGGCGGATCGATCTCCCCGATGATGACCTCGACCATGCCGTCGAGCAGTTCCTCTTTGTTCTGAACGTGCTTGTAGAGCGCCATCGGCACCACGCCGAGTTCCTGCGCGAGCCGGCGCATGCTCAGGGCCTCGATGCCGATTTCGTCGGCGAGTGCCACGGCCGCCGCCAGCACCCGGTCGCGGTTCAGTCGCACTCGGCGTTCAGCCGCACCCTGCTGCGCCATCTCGACCCCCTGCGGATTCGTGGTCTGCCCTCTTGACAAGAGTACACCGTACACTTTAGCCTTCGAGAAAACGAGGTGTACGTCGTACACCCAAGGACTCTGGAGACCCAATGCCCACGATGCAAGCCGCCACCTACCGCCGAGTGGGCGGCCCCGAACTGGTGCAGATCGAACGACTTCCCATTCCTACCCCTGGTGCTCACGAGGTGCTCGTCCGGGTTCACGCGAGCACCGTGAGTGTCGCCGACCACCGGGCCCGAAGCCGCGACATCCCGAAGGGGCTGCGGCTGCTGAGCTCCTTCGCACTCGGCGTCTTCAGGCCGCGCACCCCGGTGCTGGGCATGGATGCCGCGGGGGTTGTCGCCGCGGTCGGCGAGAAGGTCACGCGCTTTCGGCCCGGCGACGAGATCATCGCCATGCTCGGCGGCAAGTTCGGCGGTCACGCCGAATACGTGCTCATTCCCGAGGACGGCGCGATCACCGCGAAGCCCGGCAACATGAGCTTCGACGAGGCGGTGACCCTGGTGTTCGGAGGAATTACCGCGCGCGGCTTTCTGAACCAGGTCACGATCAAACCGGGCGACACCGTGCTCGTCAACGGGGCGTCGGGCGCGGTCGGCACCGCCATGGTGCAGCTCGTGAAGCAGTTGGGGGCGGATGTCACCGGGGTCTGCAGTGCCGCGAACGCGGAGCTCGTCAAAAGCCTGGGCGCCGATCGGGTGATCGACTACACCACGGTTGACTTCCTCGCCGAGGGCACCACGTACGACGTGGTCGTCGACTGTGTCGGAAACGCGGGCTTCGAGCGGGCCGCGGCGTCCGTGAAGCCGGGCGGAGCACTGCTCCTGGTCATCTGCGATTTGACCGGCCTGCTGCTCGCATCGACCCGAAGCCGACGAAGCGGGAAGCTGGTCACCGCAAACGTCGGCCCGTACAAGGCGGAAGACCTGGCGTTCCTCGTGGAGTTGGCCCAGGCGGGGCAGTACCGCGCGGTGATCGACAGCACTTACGAGCTCGATGACATCGTCAGCGCCCACCGCTACGTCGACACCGGCCGCAAGCGCGGCAACGTCGTTGTGCGGATGCCGGCGTGAGGGCACTCGGTCAGATCGCCGTTTGGCGGCGCACGATCTCGTTGATCCAGATCGGAGCGAACGGGGACGTGCAATTCGGCGGCGTCGGATAGTCCTTCAGGACTTCGAGCCGTTCGCCGATGTCGATGGCCCGGGCGCGGTGCTCGGCATGGCTGATCCCGATCTGGGCCAAACAGGTGTTCATCGCCCATTGCAGGCGATCCGGTGCATCCTTCATCTGCGCTTCGATCGTGTTGAGCAGCCCCGGATGGTCAAGCCCCTCGGGATTCTTCGCGACCCGCTCGCTGGTCAGTGCCCATCCGGCGCTGGCGACCACGGGATCAGGATCCGCGGTCCAGGCCACGCGCAGCTCCTCGGCGTGCGGGCTCTTCTTGACCACGTAGTTGACGAGCCAGTCGTGCACCTTGGGCGCCCGAGCCGCACGCAGCATGGCATCCAGTTCATCGCGTCCGAACGCCTTCGGCCGGCAGGTCAGCAGCGCCAGCAACCGGGCGGCAGTGTCATCCGTTGCCCACAGCTCCTGAGCGAGATCCTGCTGCGTCTTCAACCGTTTCGCGATGGCGCGCAGCGCAGCCAGGTTCACGCCGTGGTCGTCGCCGCGCTTCTCGTTCGCCGCGCGCACCTTCGGATCCTGGAGGTCGGCCAGCTCGGCCATCACCTCGGGCAATGCCGTCCCGGACATGACACCTTCCCCCTCGTACGCAACTGAGCTCCCAGCCTAGGCGAACGCCCTCGACGGACCACCCGTTCAGAGGCGGCGACCCCAGCGTGCGCCCGGCCAAAACACGAGCTGGCGGATCTCGTCTGTGTCCTCGTAGGTGCGCACCGGCAACGGCGCTTCCGCGCGCCTTGACTCGCATCTAGGCTGGGCGCAGGTGTGCACCCTCGTCGCCGTCCGGTTGGCGAGTCGGTGCACCGTGGACAAAGGAGTTCCATTGAGCTACGCCGTGGTCAATCCTGCTACCGGAGAGACGCTGAAGACCTTCCCGACGATCACCGACGCGGAGCTCGACGCCGCGATCGCCGCCGCAGACGACGCCCATCGCAACTGGTCCAAGTCGACAACGCTCGAGGAGCGCGCCGCACTCGTGCGACGGGTCGGCGAGCTGCACGTCGAGCGGCGACAGGAACTTGCCGAGATCATCGTGCGCGAGATGGGCAAGCCCGTCGAACAGGCCCTCTCCGAGGTCGACTTCGCCGGGGACATCTACGGCTACTACGCCGACCACGCGGCCGACTTCCTGAAGGACGAGCCGGTCAAGCTCCTCGCTGGTGAAGGTTCGGCGCTCATCCGCCGCAGCTCGCTCGGCGTGCTCCTCGGCATCATGCCGTGGAACTTCCCGTACTACCAGGTTGCCCGTTTCGCGGGTCCGAACCTCATCATCGGCAACGCCATCCTGCTGAAGCACGCTGAGCAGTGCCCCGAGTCGGCGGCCGCGATCGCACAGGTGTTCCACGACGCCGGCTTCCCGGCCGGCGCCTACGTGAAGCTCTACGCGTCGCACGATCAGATCGAGAAGGTCATCGCCGATCCGCGGGTGCAGGGCGTCTCGCTCACCGGCTCCGAGCGGGCCGGCGCGGCGGTCGCCGAGATCGCCGGTCGGCACCTCAAGAAGGTCGTGCTGGAGCTCGGCGGCTCCGACCCCTTCATCCTTCTGTCGACGGACGACCTCGATGCCACGGTTCAGGCCGCGATCGATGCCCGACTCGATAACAGCGGCCAGTCCTGCAACGCGGCGAAGCGCTTCATCGTCACCGAGGAGCTGTACGAGCCGTTCCTCGAGAAGTTCACCGCGAAGCTCGCCGAGGTCGAGGCGGGCGACCCCACGTCGGATGCGACCACCCTCGGTCCGCTCTCGTCGCTGAAGGCCGCAGAGAACCTCGACGAGCAGGTCAAGCGCGCGGTCGAGCATGGCGCCACCCTCGTGCGCGGCGGCACCCGCGACGGCGCCTTCTTCCAGACGACGGTGCTGACGGATGTCGCGCCCGACAACCCGGCGTCGAAGGAGGAGTTCTTCGGGCCAGTGGCGCAGGTGTACCGCGCGACCGACGAGGCCGACGCGGTGCGCATCGCCAACGACATCCCGTTCGGGCTTGGCTCGTACGTCTACACGACCGACGAGGCCCAGGCGCTGCGCGTGGCCGATGGCATCGAGGCCGGGATGGTGTTCGTGAACGTCGTGCTCGCCGACGGCGCAGAGCTGCCGTTCGGCGGCATCAAGCGCTCCGGTTCCGGCCGTGAGCTGGGGCGCTTCGGGGCCGAGGAGTTCGTGAACAAGAAGATGATCCGCATCGGCTGACCAACCCATCCGCTCATCCTGAGGAGCCATCATGGCGAAGATCATCATCGTGCTCTACCCGGACCCGGTCGGCGGGCAGCCGACGTCGTATGCGCGGGACTCGCTGCCGGTGATCGAGAAGTACCCGAACGGGCAGACCCTTCCGACACCGAAGGCCACCGACTTCCAGCCGGGAACGCTGCTCGGCTCGGTCTCCGGCGGTCTGGGCCTGGTGAACTGGCTCGAGTCGCTCGGCCACACCGTCGTCGTCACCGACTCGAAGGAGGGCGCCGATTCGGTTCTCGACCGCGAGCTGCCGGATGCCGACGTCGTCATCTCGCAGCCGTTCTGGCCGGCCTACCTCACCGCGGAGCGCCTCGACGCGGCGAAGAACCTGAAGATCGCGATCACGGCAGGCATTGGCTCCGATCATGTTGACCTGCCGGCCGCCATCGACAAGGGGATCACGGTCGCGGAAGTCACCTACTGCAACTCGATTTCCGTCGCCGAGCACACGGTCATGCAGGTGCTCGCGCTCGTTCGCGACTACATTCCCCAGTACAAGATCGTCGTGGACGGCGGGTGGAACATCGCCGATTCCGTCGCTCGTTCCTATGATCTGGAGGGGATGGACGTGGGGGTGTTCGGGGCCGGTCGGATCGGCAGCGCGGTGCTCGAGCGGCTCGCGCCCTTCGACGTGAAGCTGCACTACAGCGACCGCTATCGTCTCCCGGCCGAGGTGGAGGAGCGGTTGAAGCTCACCTGGCATGACGACATCCGGTCGCTCGTCCCGCACCTGGACGTGCTCACGGTGCACGCGCCGTTAACTGCCGAGACGCAGGGGCTCATCGACGATGAGTTGCTGTCCACGTTCCGTCACGGTTCGTACATCGTGAATCCGGCACGCGGCGCGATCGCCGACCGTGACGCGATCGTGCGCGCCCTGGAGTCAGGGCAGCTCGGCGGGTACGCGGGCGACGTCTGGTTCCCGCAGCCGGCGCCGGCCGATCACCCGTGGCGCACCATGCCGCACCACGGCATGACCCCGCACACGAGCGGCACGTCGCTTTCGGCGCAGTCGCGCTACGCGGCCGGCGTTCGGGAGATTCTGGAGAACTTCTTCGAGGGCACGCCGCTGCGCGACGAGTACATCATCGTGCAGGGCGGCGGCTACGCCGGCACGGGAGCGCACTCATACGCAGCCAAGAAATAGAGCGTGGACCTAGGTGAAGGCGACCGCGCGCACAGGCGCCCCGTCACCGTCAAGGCGCAGGGGGAAGAAGCCGATCCGCACATGTACGGGAAGTGTTTCCAACCCACAGAGGTTCTCGACGATCAGTCCGCCACCGCCGAGCACGACCTCGTGTACGGGGAAGTCTGCCGAGCCGTCAGTGAGGTCGGGGCTGAACGTGTCGACGGCGAGGATGCGCATTCCGCGCGTGACGAGTTCGCGAGCCGCCGCGGCGTCTAAGGCAGGATGCCTCATCGCCCGCGCGTCACTGAACCACCTGGCCCAACCCGTGTCGATCACAATGATCGGTGGCACATGCGACGGTATCGGCGCGCCGGCGTTCAAGTGGACCCATCCATAGATCTCGTGCTCGTGAAGCTCCGGCATTCGGATCACCAGGGCATCGCCGACCAGCTCTTCGAGCGTTACGTCGGCCATTGTTCGACCGCCCTTCACGGTGTGCGAGGGCGCGTCGATGTGCGTGCCGGTGTGCGATCCAAGGCGCAGGCCCGTTACGGCCACACCGTCTTGTTCGAGGTCGAGCGCGGTGTGGATGTGGACGGTTGGGTCGCCGGGATACACCGGCATGCCGTCGGTGATCAGGTGGCTGAGGTCATGCAGCTTCGGGGGCATCATCGCGGCGATGTCGCGGTGTCAGCGTGCGGCGTCCCGCGATCGGCGAGATGCCGACTCGGCGTGAATGGCGTCTTGGCGCGTCGAGATAGGGAGACCGCGAGATACACGACGAAGGTGAGGATGAACGCGGGGATGGTTGCCCCGAACGGGAGTGGCAAGACGTAAGCCCACACGTAAGCGGAAGCGGCGCCGATCGCCCAGGCAACGACTGCGAGCCAGTTGATCCCGGCAGTAAACCAGTATCGTCCGCCGCGGGCCTTGAGGATGTCGGCGTCGTAGCTGCCGCGCGCGACGATGTAGTAGTCGACGATCATGATCGCGAAGATCGGCGCGAAGAGTGCGCCAATCGTGATGAGGAAGGTCGTGAACTGCGCAAGCAGACCGAAGAACGTCGATCCGATGATGGAGATGATCCCGAGGACGATCGCGGTCGGCAGGAATTTCGTCCTACGGCCAGGGAGTGAGTTCACGACGGTCGTGACCATGCCGTAGACCACCATCGTGTTCGTCGCCATGACGGACAGGAAGATGGCGACCGCGAACAGTGCTCCGAATGGCTCGACGATCGTCACCGGGTCGAACGGGACCGCGTCGCCGCCGCGAAGCACGACGTAACCGATCGCGGTCGCGCCGAGCGACATCGAGATCACTGTGGACAGGGTGTAGCCGACTCCGGAGCCGATCACGCCCGAGCGGGTAGACGATGCAAAGCGATTGAAGTCGGCGGAGAGCACCGTCCACGAGATGGCGGTGGCGACCACGACATCGAATGCCAGGCCGGGCGAATAGAACGGCGCTTCCGGCGGCGCGATCGCAGCGAAGTCCGCGGGCGCATAGGTCGTGAACGCCACGAAGAATATGTATGCGGCGATCGCGAGGATGACGGCAGCGAACCACGGTTCAACCCGGGCAACGCCCGCGTGGCCGAAGATCGCGAGAATCACGACGATCGTCTGGCACAGCACGGCGAAGACGACGGGGCTCGAGAACCCGGTGATTGTCGCGACGATGTAGTTGAGGGCGATGCCGGCGAGCATTGCCTGCACCCAACTCCAGCCCATGAGGATCACGACGTTCGCGGCAACGGAAAGCAGGCTTCCCCGCGTTCCGAACGGGCCGCGGGTGAGGGCCATCGTGGGCAGTCCGGTGCGGGTGCCGATCGCGCCGATGGCGACGAGCACGGCTGCTCCGACGATCGTGCCGCCCACTATCAGTGCGAGGACGAGGCCGTACGGCAGATCCGGCACGAAGAGCGTGCCGGTAAGCAGCGTGGTCACGACCAAGTTCGCGGCCAGCCAGATCATGAGAATCCGAGCGAGCGAGTAGGTACCGCGAACTGGACCGGCGTCATCCGATTGGTCTTCCAGGCGGCGTTCGAGGCGGGTGTAGAGCGACATCATTGGGCTCCTCGGGGAATATCAGGCTAGGGCTGTGGTGAAAGGTGTTCGTGGATCGCGATGAGCCCGTTCGGCTCTGAACGGAAGACGATCGTCTCCCGCTCCTGATAGGAGTCGGGGCCGTCCGGGGTGTCGACGGATGTGCTCACCGAGTGGCTGAAGACGGCACCACCGGGCAGGAGCTGAACTCGTTGTGCGCTCGACGAGCAGGACGTCACTCGCCAGCCGCTCGCGACCCAATCCCGCCACAGCCGTTCGTAGGCCGCGCGGTCATCCAGCCGTGCCTGCTCGGTGTGGAAGACGAAGGTCGCGTCCGGCGCGAAGAGCGAGAAGTAGCGCTCGCCATCGTTCGCCGAGAACGCATCGACGATTGCGGCTGCCGCATCGAGAACGTCCTGCTCGTTCGGTGTTGTCGGGGTCATCGCATCCTCCGTCAGGTGCTTGGGTCAATGGGCGCCATCGCGCTCAGGAGTTCATAGACGACGTGGCTTGCCGCGACGGCGGTCAGTTGGGCGTGGTCGTAGGCAGGAGCCACCTCGACCACGTCGGCGCCGACGATTCGGCGATCGGCCAGACCACGCAGCATCCGGAGCAGTTCTCTGCTGGTCAGTCCCCCTGCCTCAGGGGTGCCCGTGCCCGGCGCGTGCGCGGGGTCGAGCACGTCGATGTCGATTGAGATGTACAACGGTGCGTCCCCGATCCGCGCGCGGATGCGGTGCATGGCGGCTTCGACGCCGTGCTCCTCAACGAACTCGCTTGTGACAATCGCGAAGCCGAGCCGCGAGTCGTCTTCGAGGTCGCTCTTGGAATACAGCGGGCCTCGAATCCCGACGTGCATGCTGGCGGTGAGGTCGATGAGGCCCTCCTCCGAGGCGCGACGAAACGGTGTTCCGTGAGTTATCGGCGCCCCGAAGTAGGTGTCCCACGTGTCGAGGTGGGCGTCGAAGTGAAGCACAGCGACCGGTCCGTGCTTCGCATGTGTCGCGCGCAGGAGGGGCAGGGCGATGGTGTGGTCCCCGCCGATGACGACGAGCCGATCGACTTGCTCACCGAGGAGGCGCGCGCCCTCCTCAATCTCCGCCACGGCGGCGGCGATGTCGAAGGGGTTCGCAGCGATGTCGCCTGCATCCGTCACTTGTTGTGCACGGAATGGAAACACATCCTGCGCGGGGTTGTATGGCCGCAGCAGTCGCGACGCCTCACGAACGTGCGCGGGACCGAAGCGAGCCCCCGGTCGGTAGCTGACACCGCTGTCGAACGGGACACCCACGATCGCGATATTCGCGCGCTCAACCTCGTCGAGGCGCGGAAGGCGCGCGAAGGTTGCGATGCCGGCGAATCGCGGCACGACGCTCGCGTCCACCGGCCCTCGGGGCTCCGTCGGCACGACTCCATCAGCGGGTTGCATATCGGGCGACCATCGATCCTGTCTAGACACTTTGCGATCAAGCTACGCCGCCGCCTTCGCCGAGACAACGGGCCTCAGCAAAGGGTTTTCTGAGTCGGGTCGAGCGAGACGAGACATCACCGAGTGTGGCGACGTTCGTGCAGCTGCGCCAGGTGTTCTCGCTGCCGGCGACTCCCTGGCCTTTCCGGGCCGTGAGCCCCACACCTGGCAGGTTGAGGGCAGCGGACCGGCGGTCGTGCTGTGGGTACTGGTTCCCGCGCCGTGGAGCGGCTCGGCTTAGAAACCACAAAACCCCCACTCAGAAGAGTGAGGGTTTTGGAACCATGCCGTGAAAACATTTATGAACGATGTCTGCGACATGACATGAGCGGAGACGGAGAGATTTGAACTCTCGGTTCCCATAAAGGGAACTCCACCTTAGCAGGGTGGTGCACTAGGCCGGACTATGCGACGTCTCCATGGTCCCCAGCCATCTTAGCCATACTGGCGACAGCTTTCGAATCGGTTTAGTTCGCCGCGGCGCAGGTGTAGTCCGCCGCGGTCTGTCCCTTGACATTGCCGAGCACTTCGGCGGGGGCCGCGACGGCGGTTTCGCCGGGCGCCGGGGTTGCGGAGTCGGAAGGAGCTGCCGTTTCCGTAGGCGCGGCAGTTTCGGGCGCTTCCGGCTCGGGAGCGGCCTGCACCGGGGCGTTCGGGTCAACCGTGGAGCCGATACCGGTGTTGCCCTGCTCCAGCATGAACGGCTCGTCGGCGCGGATCTTGTCGAACAGTTTCTCGGCCTGGGCCTTGATCGGCGCCACCTTGCCGGAGTACACCCCGCCCTGACCGGTGGTGCCCGGGTACTGCACGAAAGTCACCTGGGTGAGGTCGAGCTTGCGCAGCACGTTCGCCATCGACACCATCGTGTCGAGGTTGGCGAGGCTGTTCGACAGCTGCATGTTCTGGGTCGCCGTGGTGGCGATGTTGTACAGCTTCGTCGGATCGGTGAGCGTGCCACCGGACTGCAGCGTGCGCACCAGCGACGACAGGTAGACCTGCTGCGAACTGATGCGGCCGAGGTCGCTCCCGTCACCGACGCCGTGACGGCTGCGCAAGAAGGCCAGCGCGTCGTATCCAACCAGGTTGTAGGTGCCAGCCTTGGGCAGGTTCAAACCGGTGTATCGGTCTTTGATCGGGCCGTCCACGCAGACGGGCACGCCGCCGACCGCGGTGGACATCTGGGCGACACCGTCGAAGGTGATCAGACCGGCGTACGGGATCTCGAGTCCGGTGAGTTTCTCCACCGTCAGCACGGTGCAGGCAAGCCCACCGTAAGACAGGGTCACGTTGATGGGCTGCGCCGACATCGAGCGGTAGCTGCCCTCGCCGTCTTCCCGCGGGCAGGCGGGAATCGGCACCACGAGGTCGCGCGGGAAGCTGACGGCCACGGCGCTGGTTTGGTCCTGCGCCACGTGCAGCAGCATGGTGACGTCGTTCAGCTCGCTGTCCGACTTGCCGAACTGGTCGCCCTGCCCCTGACGAGTGTCGCTGCCGACCACGAGTACGTTGAAGCCGCCATCGAAGTCGCCGATCTGGGGCAGCGGTTTTGTGCCGTCTTCGCTCGCCAGTTCCACCCGGTCGATGCCCTGGTTCAGGTTGTTCAGCGCGATCGCGGCAACCGAGACGCCACTCACCAGCAGCACGGCGAGCGTGCCGGCGATGAACTTGAGCGCGGTCAGCCAGGGTCGGCGTCTCGGCAGTTGGCCGTGCCGGGCGACGCTGGACACCGTGCCCGACCGGTTGGCTCGGGGCCGCAGTTCACTCACGC
The DNA here is from genome assembly GCF_011751885.2 of Salinibacterium sp. ZJ450. Classification (NCBI taxonomy): domain Bacteria; kingdom Bacillati; phylum Actinomycetota; class Actinomycetes; order Micrococcales; family Microbacteriaceae; genus Ruicaihuangia; species Ruicaihuangia jiafui. The sequence goes on along the minus strand of NZ_CP061771.1, from coordinate 123,985 downwards.
TTGTCCCTCCGGTCGTCGGTTACGTCGGTGAAGCGGAGGGCGTGGGATTCGAACCCACGAGACATTTCTGCCCACCAGTTTTCAAGACTGGCTCCATCGGCCGCTCGGACAGCCCTCCCATAACAAAAATCGAGCATAACCGAAAGGATGCTCGAAACGCTGACAGGCGGCCGAGGGCGACGCTCCGGGTCAGCGCGTGACCGAGCAGGTGTGGTCGGCCGCGGTCTGCCCCTCGAGGCCCTCGATCACCTCAGGTTCCGCGGCTGTGGGGGCCGTGGCATCCGGTGTCTCGGTGGTTGTCGGCTCCTCGGTCGCAGGCGGAGCGGTCGGCTCGGTGACCGGCGCCTTCGGGTCGATCGTCGCCCCGGCTCCGGTCTCGCCTGCGGCGAGCTGGAATGGCAGGTCGGCGGCAATCGCCTCGAACAGCTGGCCCGCCACCGGCTTGTTGGGGCGCACCTTCAGGAAGTCCGCGCTGTACTGCGTCGGGTACTGCACGAACTGCACCTGGTCGAGCGGGATGTCTTTCAACGCTTGCGCAAGCGAGATGAGAGTGGTGATGTTGCCGAGGCTGGCGGAGAAGGTCATGTTGTTCAGCGCCACCTCCGCGATTTGATACACCTTCACCGGATCGCCGAGAGTGTCGCCGCTCTGCAGGGTGCGCACGAGTGATGACAGGTAGACCCGCTGTGACGCGTTGCGGGCAAGGTCGCTGCCGTCGCCGACGCCGTGCCGGGTGCGCAGGAAGGCGAGCGCCTCCGCGCCGGAGAGAACGTACTCCCCCGCCTCAGGAAGATTGATCGTGGAATATGCGTCGACCATCGGCCCATCGACGCACACCGGAACACCGCCCACGGCGTTGCTCAGTTCGATCACACCTTGGAAGGTGATCATGCCGGCGAACTGGATGTCGAGATCGGTGAGCCGCTCGACGGTCGCTACGACGCAGCCGAGGCCGCCGTGGGAGAGCACACTGTTGATCGGCTGGCCCGACATCGCCGACTTGACCCTGCCCTTATCGTCTTCACAGCTCGGCACCGGCACGATGGTGTCGCGCGGGATGCTGACCGCGATCGCTCGGGAATGGTCGGCAGACACGTGCAGCAGCATGTTGACGTCGTTCAACGTGCCAGCGGTCTTGCCGTATGCCGCACCCTGCCCCTCGCGGGTGTCGCTGCCGACGATCAGGATGTTGAACCCGCCAGGGTAGGCGCCGACGGAGGGCGGCGGGGCGTCGCCCTTGCCGATGTCGACGATGTCGATGCCGCTGCTGAACCGCACCGCGGTAATGCCGATGACCGCGACGGTGCTGATCAGCAGTACGCTCAGCACGAGCGCGAGGCCCTTCAGTGCCGTGGGCCAGGCCTTGGCCTCAGGCAGGCGGCCGTGCCGAGTCGGGGCGCCCGCGGGTCGCCCGTTCTCGCCCGACCGCATCTTGGTCATGGCACCAGTTTGCCGAGGATGACGGCCACGCCGTTGTTCAGGCCGGTCTCGGTGACCGTGTTCGCGGCATCCTGAACGTCTTCGGGGGCGTCGCCCATCGCCACTCCGTGTCCTTCTTCCGAAGCCCAGCGGAGCATGTCGATGTCGTTACGGCCATCGCCGATCGCGATCACGTTGGCGCGCGGAATGCCGAGTTCGGCGCGCACCCGCTCGAGCGCGGTGGCCTTGTTCACCCCGTCGGGAGCGATGTCGAGCCACGCGGTCCAGCCCACGTTGTAGCTGACCTTGTGCAGGCCCATGTTCTCGACGATCTTCAGGAACTCTTCGATCTGGTGCTCCGGCGAGATCACGACCACGCGCGTGGCGCGGTGCGTCATCAGCTCCTCGAACTCCACCTTCTCGCTGTACGCGCCCAGGCTGCCGTCGGGGAACCAGCCGGTGAACCGGTACAGGCCGGTCTGGTCCTCCACCGCGTAGTTCGCCGACTCCAGGCTCTCGCGCACGGTGAGCAGCACCTGCGACGGGTCAAACGTTTCGACGTGCTCGCGGGAGTAGCCGAACGGCGCCTCCGGGTCCCGCCTCAGGGTGATCGCACCGTTCGAGCAGACCAGGTATTCGGCGGTCAGGCCGAGCCGCTCCAGCACCGGAATCGTCATCGCCGGCGCGCGGCCGGTGGCGAGCATCACCTCGTGGCCCGCGGCGTGCGCGCGGGTGACCTCGTCGTGCACGGCCTCGGTGATCGTGCCGTCTTCATGCAGCACGGTGCCGTCGATGTCGAGCGCGATCAGGAGGCGGTCGGTCATTTCTTCGGTTCCAACACGGTCAGGCCGCCGAGATACGGACGCAACGCCTCGGGCACCAGCACCGAGCCGTCGGCCTGCTGATGCGTTTCGAGCAGCGCCACGATCCAACGGGTGGTGGCCAGGGTGCCGTTCAACGTGGCCACCGGGGTGGTCTTGCCGGATTCAGTGCGGTGACGGATGTCGAGACGGCGCGCCTGATAGGTGGTGCAGTTACTCGTGCTGGTCAGCTCCCGGTACGCGTTCTGGGTGGGCACCCAGGCTTCCACGTCGAACTTGCGGGCGGCGCTGGATCCCAGGTCGCCGGCGGCGGTGTCGATCACCCGGTAGTTCAGCCCGAGGGATTGCAGCATGCCCTCCTGGAACGCGAGCAGACGCTCGTGCTCTGCCGCGGCATCCGCTGGATCGACATAGCTGAACATCTCCAGCTTGTTGAACTGGTGTACCCGGATGATGCCGCGGGTGTCCTTGCCGCCGGATCCGGCCTCGCGCCGGTAGCAGGTGGACCAGCCGGCGTAGCGGATCGGGCCGTCGGAGATGTCGAGAATCTCATCGGCGTGATAGCCAGCGAGCGCCACCTCGCTGGTGCCGGTGAGGTACAGGTCGTCGGCGGGCAGGTAGTAGATCTCCTCGGAGTGCGCGCCGAGGAATCCGGTGCCGGACATGATCTCCGGCTTCACCAGCGTGGGCGTGATCAGCGGGATGAAGCCGCCCTCGAGCGCGCGGTCGAGTCCCATGTTCATGATGGCGAGCTCCAAGCGCGCGCCGATCCCCTTGAGGAACGCGAACCGGGCACCGCTGACCTTGGCGCCGCGGGTCATGTCGATGGCGTCGAGCAATTCGCCGAGTTCGAGGTGGTCACGGGGTTCGAAGTCGAACGTGGGCCTCTCGCCCACCTCCTTGATCGTGATGAAGTCGTCTTCGCCGCCGGCGGGCACGCCGTCGAGCACGATGTTCTCCAGCGCCCCGACGATCCGGTGGAACTCCACTTCGGCCTCGTTGGCCGCCTGTTGCGCCGACTTCACCGAGGCGGCGAGTTGCTGCGCCTGGGCTACCAGGGCCTTCTTCTCATCCTTCGGCGCCTTCGCCACGGTCTTGCCGAACACATTCTGCTCAGCGCGCAGCGTTTCGAAGCCGGAAATGGCGGTGCGGCGGGCGGCGTCGGCGGCAATGGCCTCGTCGACGAGCTCTACAGGGGCGCCACGGACTTCCTGCGACTTCCTGATCACATCGGGATTTTCACGGAGAAGCTGCGGATCGATCACCGGACTAGTTTTGCATGTTATGGCCTACCGTTGAGGCATGCCAGCGACGACCAACCCTGCCCTCCGGACCGCAGCCGTTGTTTACAACCCGATCAAGGTGGATCTTGACGTGTTGCGCGCCGCCGTGGCCGAAGCCGAGCAAGAAGCGGGCTGGGCGCCGACGCTGTGGTTCGAGACCACGGAAGCCGACCCCGGCGGTGGGCAGACGAAGGAAGCCCTCAAGCAGGGTGCCCACATGGTGATGGCCGCCGGTGGCGACGGCACGGTGCGCGCGGTCGCGGAGTCACTCCACGGCACCGAGGTGCCGATCGGGTTACTGCCATCCGGCACCGGGAACCTCCTCGCCCGCAACCTGGATCTCACCCTCGATCACCTGGAGGAGTCGCTCACCAGCGCCTTCAGCGGCAAGAGCCGGCCGATCGACCTCGGCTTCGTCGAAGCGCGCCGCCCCGACGGCAGCAAGAGCCGGCATGTGTTCGTGGTGATGGCCGGTGTGGGGCTCGACGCGCAGATGATCGCGAACACCAAGCCGGAGCTGAAGAAACGAGTCGGTTGGCTCGCCTACGTGGACGCGATTGCCCGGTCGCTGCGAGGCAACAACAAGGTGCGGCTGCGCTACAGCCTGGACGGCGCGCCGGCCAGGGCGATGCGCGCGCACACCGTGCTGATCGGTAACTGCGGGTCGCTGCCCGCGAACATCCTGCTGCTGCCGGAGGCCGCGGTCGACGACGGGCTCTTCGACATCGTGGCGCTGCGCCCGGAGGGTTTCTTCGGTTGGGTGCAGATCTGGATCAAGATCGTGTGGGAGAACGGTGTGCTGCGGCGCAGCCAGGTGGGGCGCAAGCTGATGAGCCTCACCCGGGAGGTGCGCACGCTGCGCTACCTGAAGGGCAAGGAGCTGATCATGAAGCTCGATCACCCGGAGGAGTTCGAACTCGACGGCGACGCGTTCGGTCTGGCGGTGGCCCTGAAGACCTGGGTGGTGCCGGGCGGGCTGCTGGTGCGCATCCCGGCGGACTACGAACTGGACTAGAGCGGGGCGCTACTCCGGCTCGCCCGCGATCAGGCCGCGCAACCAGTCGCGCGCCTCCACGAAGATGTCGTCGCCGTAGCGCTGGGTGACCTGGATCTGCACCTTGTCGGCGCGCGGGTACGAGCCGAGGAAGATCACCTGGGGGCTGAACCGCTTGAGCCCGAGCAGGGCGTCGGCAACCCGCTCGTCGAGGATGTGCCCGTCGAGGTCGATCACGAACCGGTAGCGGCCGAGCGAATCCCCGATCGGCCGTGACTCGATCAGGCTCATGTTGACACCGCGGGTGGCGAACTGCTCCAGCATCTCGAGCAGCGAGCCCGGGGCATCCGTCGGCAGTTCCGCGATGATGCTGGTCTTGTCACTGCCGGTCTGCGGCGGCAGCTGCCCGGTGCGGCTGACCAGCACGAACCGGGTGGCGGCGTTCGGGTTGTCGCCGATGTCGGAGGCGAGCTGCACCAGGTCGAGGTGCTCGGTGATGCCGGGCGGGGCCACCGCGGCGTCGGCGATGTCGTTCTCCAGCAGGCTGTGCGCCGCCGCGACGTTCGAGGTTGCCGGCAGGTGCGCGTGCTTGGGCAGGTGCTTGTCGAGCCAGCCGTGGGTCTGCGCGTAGGCGACAGGGTGCGCGTTCACCACCTGAACGTCGTTCAGGGAAACGCCCGGGCGGGCGACCAGCACAAAGTTCACCGGAACGACATACTCGCCGATGATGCGCAGCCCGGGGATGTTCGCCAGGGCATCCTGAGTGGCGCTCACTCCACCCTCGATGGAGTTCTCCATCGCGATCATTGCCGCCACGCTGCGCCCAGACACTACGTCGTCGAGGGCCTCGGTGACGCTATTGACCGATCGCCACGGCTTGTTCGCGGCATCCGGAACCTGCGCGAGCGCGGCCCACGTAAACGTGCCGACGGGGCCCAGATAGCTGTAAGTCTCGTGGGCGCTCGAATCAGGCATGGTCACGAGTTTATGGCCAGTGACACACTGGACAGATGAACGCGCGTGCGGGGCAGCCGGCCCAGAAGACTGATCTGATCAATGTTCCCGAGCTGGTGAAGGCGTACTTCACGAGAATTCCGGATGTCGCCATCCCTGAGCAGCGGGTGGTGTTCGGTACCAGCGGCCATCGTGGCTCCTCGCTCGATACCGCTTTCAACGAGATGCACATCGCGGCGATCACCCAGGCGATCTGCGAGTATCGCGCCGAGCAGGGCATCACCGGGCCGCTGTTCGTCGGCCGTGACACGCACGGTCTCAGCCGCCCGGCCGAGACCACGGCGCTGATGGTGCTCGAGGCGAACGGCGTGAATGCACTGGTCGACGAGTTCGACGACTTCGTGCCGACCCCGGCGCTCAGCCACGCGATCATCGCCTACAACAAGCGGGTTTCGACGGATGGCTCCTCCAACGAGGGCAAGGCCGACGGCATCGTGATCACCCCGAGCCACAACCCGCCGCGTGACGGCGGCTTCAAGTACAACCCGCCGCACGGCGGACCGGCAGATAGCGACGCCACCGGCTGGATCGCCAACCGCGCCAACGAGCTGATCGCGAACGGCAACCGCGACGTGAAGCAGCAGGAGGCATCCGGGGTCGACACCTACGACTTCCGCGGCAAGTACGTGGCCGACCTCGGCGACATCATCGACATGGAGGCCATCAAGAAGGCCGGTATCCGCATCGGCGCGGATCCGTTGGGGGGCGCCAGCGTGCACTACTGGCAGCTGATCGCCGAGCAGTACGGCCTCGATCTGACCGTGGTGAACCCGCTCGTCGACCCCACCTGGGAGTTCATGACCCTGGACTGGGACGGCAAGATCCGCATGGATCCGTCCAGCTCGTCCGCGATGGCGTCGGTGCTCAAGAACAAAGACAGCTTTGACATCCTCACCGGCAATGACGCGGACGCCGACCGGCACGGCATCGTCACGCCCGACGGTGGGCTGATGAACCCGAACCACTTCCTCGCCGTCGCAATCCAGTACCTGTACACGCACCGGCCCCAGTGGAAGCAGGATGCCGCGATCGGCAAGACCTTGGTCTCCAGCTCCATGATCGACCGGGTGGCACAGTCGCTCGGCCGCCAGCTCTGGGAGGTGCCGGTCGGCTTCAAGTGGTTCGTTCCCGGCCTGATCGACGGCTCGGTCGCCTTCGGCGGCGAGGAAAGCGCCGGCGCGAGCTTCGTACGCCGCGACGGGTCGGCGTGGACCACCGACAAGGACGGCATCCTGCTCGCCCTGCTCGCCAGCGAGATCCTCGCCGTGACCGGCAAGAGCCCGTCGCAGCTGTACCGCGAGCTCACCGAGCAGTTCGGCGACCCGGTGTACGAGCGAATTGACGCACCGGCCAGCAAGGAGCAGAAGGCGCGGCTCGGCAAGCTCACCGGCGACGACATCACCGCCGACACCCTCGCGGGCGACCCGATCACCGCCAAGCTGAGCACCGCGCCCGGCAACGACGCAGCCATCGGTGGCGTGAAGGTGGTCACCGAGCACGCCTGGTTCGCCGCGCGTCCGAGCGGCACCGAAGACGTCTACAAGATCTACGCCGAGTCGTTCAAGGGAGCCGAGCACCTGCGCGAGGTGCAGGCCGAGGCCAAACGCATCGTCGACGCGGCGCTGGCCGGGTAGCGATTAGCCGGCGAGCGTCGCCTTACGGAATGCTCCAGAAGTAGGCGGTGCCGCCCGGGTGGTCGACGGTGAGGGTGTCGTCGAGGTCACGCCAGTTCGAGTCGCGGTTGTGACCGACCATCTTGATCTTGGTGGCACCGTCGACGACGGTCACCTCTGAGACGATCTGGGTGTGATCGAGCGCGCCGTTGACGTTCCAGTCGAACATCACCACGTCGCCCACCTTCACCTGGTCGCGCTGCTCGAGGCTGAGCTCGGTGACGCCGAGGCGGTCGGCGTTGTCCCGCAGCCAGTTGTCGAAGGTGGGAACGTGGATCCAGGAGTAGGTCCAGTCGTCGCCGCCGTTGTTGTTGTACCAGTCGTCGGTCTCGGCCCAGCCGCGTGCCATCAGGGTCTGGCTCACGAAGTTGACGCAGTCGCCGCCCACCGGGTTGAAGGTGCCGTACTCGTCGAGGTTGTAGTTGTTCCAGTGCGCGAACGCGTACTGCAGCTGCGAGTCGACGGGCGTGACCGCGGCGTAGCTGAAGGTCAGCGGAGCCGAGGCGGGCACCGCGATGTCGCCGGCGAACACCTCAACGGATGCCGCGACCGGCTGGTACTCGGCGGCGCGCGGCACCACCGCGGTCACGGTGTCAGCCTTGGCCACCACATTCGCGGCATCCACCCCACCGATTACCACCCGGGTGACATCGCCCAGGCTGCTGCCGGTGATGGTGACGGTGTCGCCGCCGGAGATCGACCCGGTGGCCGGTGACAGTTCCGCGGCCGCAGGGGCGGCGGCCGCCTCGGGCGGTGATGCGGCCGACTGCTGCTCGGCAGGAACCGCAGTGCAGCCGGCGAGCATCAGGGCGCTCACCGCGAGCGCTGCGGAGGCGGACATCAGTCGGGAGCGCAGAGAAGAGACCACGGCTCAAGGCTAACGGCGACCCTGTCGGCGCGGTTGACAGACTCGGTGCGAAGCGTGTAATTTTGCAGTCCACGCAATAATTACGCCGCAATAACCACGCCACCGTCGCTGCTCCCGCGCGACGCGGTGGCGTTTCTTGATTCTTCGAGGTCGAATGTCCCGCAAGTCCGCATCGTCCAAACCCATCTCCCGCGGCAAGGCCCGGGCGAATGCCATCGCCGACGCCGGTGGGGTGATGAGCCACCGCCAGATCATGGCCGTCATGGTCGGCCTGATGGCCGCGATGTTCCTGTCGTCGCTGAACCAGACCGTGGTGGGCACGGCGATGAAGACCATCGCCGACGACCTCGGCGGCATGGCGCTGCAGGCCTGGGTGACCACGGCGTTCCTGATCGTCTCCACGATCAGCACCCCGATCTACGGAAAGCTCAGCGACATCTTCGGGCGGCGTCCGCTGTTCCTCGCGGCGATCGTGATCTTCCTGATCGGATCGCTGCTCAGTGGCCTCGCCAACACCATGTACGAGCTTGCCGCGTACCGGGCGATCCAGGGCCTCGGCGCCGGTGGACTGATGGCGCTGCCGCTCACCGTGATGGGCGACATCCTCGCCCCACGTGAACGGGCGAAGTACCAGGGTTACTTCCTCGCTGTCTTCGGCATCACCAGCGTGATCGGCCCGCTGATCGGTGGCCTGTTCGCCGGGGTGGACGAGATCCTGTTCGTCTCCGGATGGCGCTGGGTGTTCTTCCTCAACCTGCCGATCGGGCTGATCGCGCTGGGCCTGGTGATGGCGTTCCTGCACATCCCGCACAACCCGCGGCCGGCGCGCATCGACTGGTGGGGCGCCGTCGCGGTGATCGTCGCGGTGGTTCCGCTGATCCTCGTGGCCGAGGAGGGCCGCGAGTGGGGCTGGTTCTCGCCGCTCGCGCTCGCCATGTACGGCCTCGTGATCATCGGCACGGTCGGGTTCGTGCTGATCGAGCGCCGGATGGGAGATGACGCGCTCATCCCGCTGAAGCTGTTCAGCTCGAGCACGTTCTCGGTGGCCACCGTGCTCGGCGTGCTCGTCGGCTTCGGCATGTTCGGCGCGATGATGACCATTCCGCTGTACGTGCAGATGGTGTCGGGCGCGACGCCCACCGAGAGCGGCTTCCTGATGCTGCCGATGATCATCGGCCTGATGGCCTCGTCGATAGTGAGCGGCAACCTGATCGCCAAGAGCGGACGATACAAGGTCTTCCCGATCATCGGCTCCGGCATGCTCGCCGCCTCGTTCCTCTGGCTCAGCTTCGTCTCCGCCGACAAGCCGCTGTGGTTCATCATCGTCGGGATGCTGTTCGCCGGCCTCGGGCTCGGCCAGCTGATGCAGACGCTGACGATCGCCAGCCAGAACTCGGTGGGACACCAGGACCTCGGGGTGGCAACGAGCTCCGCCACCTTCTTCCGGCAGATGGGTGGCACGCTCGGCACCGCGGTGGTGTTCTCGGTGCTATTCGGTGTGCTGCCCGATCGGTTGCGGGCAGCGTTCGCCGACCAGTCGACCATTGCGGCGATGCAGGCGGCCATGGCCGATCCCGACGTGCTCGAGAACCCGGTGAACAAGCCGATCCTGCAGCTGTTGCAGAACCCGGCGTCGATCAGCGGCTCCCTGAACGGCGACTCGTCGTTCTTGATCGGCGCGGATCCGCGCCTGGCCGCTCCCTTTTTGGAGGGCTTCGCCAGCGCCAGCAGTACCGTGTTCGTGGTGGGCTTCGTGGTTGTCCTGCTGGCGTTCCTACTCAGCTTCTTCCTGAAGGCAACCCCGCTGCGCGAGCAGTCGGGCATCCAGGAAGCGCACTCCGACATGGCGGCAGAGGCGCAGCACGCGGCGGAGAGCATGGGATCACCGGCAGCGCCCGGCCTCGCCGATCGCACCGAACCGGTGGACATCGAGCCGGTCGATATCGGGTCGGGGCGCGGCGACCGCTCCAGCTAACCCGGTGAGACGGCGGCGGTCAGCGCTTCGGCGTGCCGTCGTCGTCCAGTGCGATCTGCACCCGGCCGCGGTACACGCCCTTGTCGCCGTCGCCCGGAATCGGGGCGGGGGCGGGCAGCACGGTCTGCCGGTCCATTTCGACCTGCGCCTCGTGCCGGGTCGGATGGAAGACCTCGTCGCCGATGCCCAGGCCACTGCCGCTGCCACGGCCGCTGCGGTGCTTGTCGCTCAGATCGATCCAGCCTTTGTGGTTCGCGATCAGCGCCATCACGATGATCGCGATGACGATGCCGAGCACGACCCACCAATCCACCCGGACAGTGTACGTGACGCCTATCCGCGCAGCGGAAGCACCACCGGGCGGTCATCCTGCAGCAGCACCTGCACCCGTAGCCCGTAGATCGCGCCGATCCGCTCCGCCGTCAGCACCTGGTGCGGTGGCCCGGTGGCGGCCAGGCACCCCTCGGAGACCAGGGCGATGCGATCGGCGTACGCCCCGGCAAGCGACAGGTCGTGCAACACCACCACGACGGCCCGGCCGGCATCAGCGAGCGCGCGCGCGGTGCGCATCACGTCTTCCTGATGCCGCAGGTCGAGCGCGGCCGTCGGTTCGTCGAGGAACACGATCGGGGTCTGCTGCGCCAGCACCCTGGCCAGCGCGACGCGGGCCTTCTCTCCGCCAGACAGCGACGTGATCCGCCGCTCGAGCAGGTGTCCCACGTCGGTTGCCGCCACCGCCTCGGCCACCGCCGCCTCATCATCCTCGAAGCCGGGGGTGCGGGCCCACGGCGCCCGCCCCATCTCGATCACCTCGCCGACGCGGAACGGGAAGCTGACGAGGTTCTCCTGGGTGAGCACGGCCCTCTGCCGCGCAAGCTCCACCGACCGGTAGGCCTCGATCGGGCGGGAGTCCAGGGTCACCGAGCCGTGGGTCGGGCGCACGTCGCCGGAGAGCACGCCGAGCAGTGTCGACTTGCCCGCCCCGTTCGGCCCGACCAGGGCGAGCAACTCGCCGGCGACGACATCCAGAGTCACGTCCTGAAGAATGGCCGTGCCGTCGTAGACGACCCCGATGCTCTCGGCTGAGATGGCGGTCATGCCCAGCCTCCGCTGCGGGAGCGCTGGCGTGCCAGCAGGAAGAAGAAGAACGGCCCGCCGACCAGCGCCGTGAGGATGCCGATGGGCAGGTCGGCGCCGGCGATCAGGGTGCGGGTGAGCAGGTCGGCGAGCACCAGCAGGGCGCCGCCGCCCACCGCGCTGGCGATGATCAGCGGCCGGTGCGTTGGCCCGATCGCCATCCGGATGATGTGCGGAACCACCAACCCGACGAAGGCGATGATGCCGCAGAACGCGACCGCCACACCGGTGAGCAGCGCCACCAGCACGATCGAGCCCATCCGCAGCCGCTCGATGTCGACGCCGAGGTGCCTGGCGTTGCGTTCGCCGAGCGACAGCAGATCGTAGCGACGGCCGAGGGATGCCGCGACGATCACCCCCGCGACACAGACCACGCCGACGATGGCCACCTCCGGCCAGCGTGACCCGTTGAGCGAGCCGAGCTGCCAGAACACGATCTGCTCCCGGCTGGCCGAGTCGGAGAGGAACTGCACCAGCGCGAGTCCGGCGCCGGCCACCGCGTTCACTGCGATGCCGGTGAGCAGCAGCGTCACGACCTCGGTGCGGCCGTTGGCGCGCGACACGAAGTACACGATCAGGGTGGCGAGCAGGCTGCCCGCGAAGGCGAACACGGCGAGGCTCCAGCCGCCGAGGGCGGTGATTCCGGCGGCGATCGCGATCGACGCGCCCAGGGCGGCGCCGGCGGAGACTCCGACCACGCCGGGTTCGGCCAGCGGGTTGCCGAAGATGGCCTGCATCACCGCGCCCGCGGCGGCGAGCGCCGCGCCGACCAGCAGGCTCATCATGATGCGGGGGAAGCGCACCGCCCACAGCGTGGACTCCACCACCGCGTCATCCGGTGCCCACGCGGTATCGATGCCGATGGCGCGCAGCACCGAGCCGAGCACGTCGGTCGGCGCGATCGGCAGCTGGCCGGCCACGGCCGAGGCGAGCACGCCCAGAAGCAGGAAGGCGGTGAGTAGGAGGGAGAGCGTCAGGCCACGCGAGCGCCTTGTCACGGCACCCGGTGCAGCCATTCCTCGGTGCCGAACTTGTCGACAACGAGGTCTTCTGCTCGCTGCAGCTCGTCCGCGGTGATCGCGCTGTCGGTCAGCCCGTGCAGGTCACGGAAGGTGTCGATGAGCTGCTCGATGATCTCTGCCCGTGACAGGCCTGTCTGGCTGCGCAGCGGATCGACGCGCTTCTCGGCGCTCTTGGTGCCCTTGTCGCTCATCTTTTCGCGACCGATGCGCAGCACCTGCACCATCTTGTCGCCGTCCATGTCATAGCTGAGCGTGGCGTGATGCAGCACCGCCCCGCTGCCGAGGCGTTTCTGCGCGGCGCCGCCGATCTTGCCGTGCGGGCTCGCGATGTCGTTCAGCGGCTGGTAGGTGGCGTTGATGCCGAGCGATTGCAGCCCGAGGATGACCCACTCGTCGAGGAAGGCGTAAGAATCGGCGAAGGTCATGCCCTGCACCAGGTCGCTCGGCACGTAGAGCGAGTATGTGACGATGGCACCGGCGTCCATGAACATGGCACCGCCACCGCTGATGCGGCGCACCACGTCGAAGCCGTACTTGGCGGCGTTGTCGAGGTCGACTTCGTTCTTCACTGACTGGAAGCTGCCGATGACCACGGCGGGCTGGTCCCACTCCCAGATGCGCAGGGTGGGCTTGCGGCGTCCCTCCCCCACCTCTTCGGTGAGTACCTGGTCGAGTGCCAAGTGCAGGCGCGGCGGCAGCGGACCGGGATGCACCAGCTGCCAGTCGTAGTCGTTCCAGGTGGTGGCGCGCTTCAGTGCGCGGCGGATCGTGGTGGCCACGGCATCCGGTGAGAACCCGAGCAGTTGCGCTTCGGCGGGCAGGGCCCGCTGGATGGCGTCGGCGATGTGCTTGGACTCGGTCTCGGCCGGCAGACCGTTCACCGCCGCGTTGATCGCCTCGAGCGCCTCGTCTGGCTCGAGGAAGAAGTCGCCCGCGAGCCGGAAGTTCGCGATGCGGCCGTCGATCACGTCGAGGTCGACAACGACGAGCTTGCCGCCGGGAACCTTGTACTCTCCGTGCATACGACCAGCCTAATCGTCGGCTGAGTCGTCCTTGGTTTCGGCCAGTGGCTCGGCCTGAGCCTCGGCCTGAGCCTCGGCCTGCGCGCTGCGCTCGGCCAGCACCGGCAGCCGGGCGCGCAGCCACGCCACCAGGTCGTCGCGCACCTCGGCCTGGTTGAGTTCGTTGAAGACCTCGTGCCGGGCATCGGTGTACACCACCACCTCGACATCCGTCAGTCCGGATCGTTCCACGTAGCTCTCGGCGAGCTTGCGCACGCTCTTCTCCCCGCCGAGGCTGTCGTCCTCGCCGATCATGATCAGCAGTGGGATGTCGCGTAGCCCCTTCGCCGGACGTCCGAACAGGCGCAGCCCGTCGCGCGGGCCGAACAGCTTGAGCACGTCGGCGTTGAAGGTAAGTGCGTCGTCGAGGAACGCCTGCGAGATCGCTTCGTCGCGGCTGAGCCACTCGTATCCGGTGTCGCCGAGTGACTTGTGTCGGGAGTTCAGGTCGCCGCTGTTCATGTAGCCGGGCATGCGGTACGCGGTGCCGGTGAGGATCGCGGCGGCGTAGCCGACGGAGTACTTGTTGAGAACCTTCTGCACCAGCAGGGAGCCCAAGCTGTGGCCGAGCAGCACGATCGGCAGTCCGGGATGGTCGTCGCGGATGATGCCACTCAGCTGGGTGAGATCGTCGATAGTGGCCGGGATGCCGCCGGGCCCCAGCTTGCCGAGCTTGCTGACGTCGCCGTTCCACTGTTCCAGTCCGGTGGCGCCGTGCCCGCGCAGGTCGCTGGCGTACACCGCGATGCCCGCGTTCACCAGCTCGTGCACCAGCAGCTCATACCGCCGCGCGTATTCGCCGAGGCCGTGCACGAGCTGCACCACCGCCTGGGGCGCCCCCGGCTGCCAGACGTAGTAGTGCACGGTGACCCCCTGGGCGTCGACGAAGGTCAGGTCTTGTCGCACGGGAATGAACTTGGGCACGTCGCCATGCTAGAGCCTAGGGTTTATTTAGCGCGGCTAATTTGTTAGGCTAAGCATCCCCATGACTGACCCGACGCTTCCCCACGACCTCCGCTTGTCCATTGGCCGGCTGGCCAGACGGTTGCGTGCGCAGAAGGTGGACGATCGCATCTCCGACAGCCAGTTCTCGGTGCTGTGCACGCTCGGCGACCGCGGTGCAGCCCCGATCGGAGAGCTGAGCGTCAGTGAGAAGGTCACACCCCCGTCGATGAATCGCACGGTCAACGCTCTCGAAACCGCGGGCTATGTCAGCCGCGGATCCGCCCCGGATGACGGCCGCAAGGTGGTGGTCGCCATCACGGATGCCGGTCGGCAGCTGATCCAGCAGACCCGGCTGCAGCGGGATGCCTGGTTCGTCGAACGGCTCGCGGAGCTCTCCCCCGAACACCGTGCCGCGCTGTATGCCGCCGCTCCGGTGCTCCAACAATTGGCCGAGCAATGACCGCGATGTTCCGCTCCCTCGGCATCTTCAACTACCGCCTGTGGTTCGCCGGCGCGCTGATCTCGAACATCGGCGTCTGGATGCAGCGCACCGCGCAGGACTGGATCGTGCTCACCGAGCTCACCGACCACGACGCCACCGCGCTCGGCATCAACATGGGACTGCAATTCCTGCCGCAGCTGCTGCTGGTGGCGTGGGCCGGGCTGATCGCCGACCGGTTCGACCGCCGCAAGCTGCTGATCATCACGCAGGCCGTGATGGCCGCGCTCGGGCTGGCGCTCGGCCTCATCGTCGTCACCGGCATTGCCGAGTTGTGGCACGTCTACGCCTTCTCCTTCCTGCTCGGAGTCGTCGCCGCCATCGACACTCCCGCGCGGCAGGCATTCGTCTCGGACCTGGTCAGCGAGAAGAACCTGCCAAACGCAGTGGCGTTGAACTCGGCATCCTTCAACACCGCTCGTCTGATCGGCCCGGCCGTGGCCGGCGGCCTGACGGTGCTGGTGGGCGCCGGCTGGGTGATGCTGCTGAACGGCGTGACGTACGGGGCCACCATCATCGCCCTGCTGCTGCTCGACAAGTCAGCGCTGCGCAAGCCGAAGCGGGCGCCGCGCGGGCGTGGCCAGCTGCTGGAGGGGTTCCGTTATGTGCGGCACCGACCCGACCTCATGGTGATCATGGTGATCGTCTTCCTGCTGGGAACCTTCGGCCTCAACTTTCCGATCTACTCGTCAACAATGGCCAGCATCGAATTCGGTCTGGGCGCTGGCGAGTATGGGGTGCTGTCCTCGATCCTGGCGATCGGCTCGGTCACCGGCGCACTGCTGGCAGCCCGGCGCGACCGGCCGCGGCTGCGCCTCGTGTTCGCCTCGGCCGGCCTGTTCGGAGCGAGCCTGGTGGTCGCCGCGCTGATGCCGACTTACTGGACCTACGCGGCCTCGCTCGTGCTCGTCGGATTCACCTCAATCACCCTGATGACCACGGCCAACGGCACCGTGCAGACCACCACGTCGCCGGTGATGCGCGGCCGCGTGATGGCGCTCTACATGGCGATCTTCGTGGGCGGCACCCCGCTCGGCGCGCCGATCGTGGGGTGGGTGGCCGACGAACTGGGACCCCGCTGGGCGCTCGGCGTGGGCGCCACCGCCGGCTTCGTTGCCATGGGGGTGGGCGTGCTCTGGATGGTGGCGTCCCGCCGCATGCGCATCCGCTACGACTCATCGCTGCGCAGCCGGTTCTACCTCAGCTACGAGGGCGACGGGCGGGAGATCGCCGAAGAGGACCTCGCGCTGGACGAGTCGGTGGCGCGCAAGGGCTGAGCCGGGCGGTCAGCCCGCGGCCACCGGCGCGACGGCGACCACGCACCACGCGATGCCCCGCTGCTGCTCGCGCGGTTCGAACCCGTGCGCCCGCAGGCTGCGGAGCATGGCGTCCGGCGAATGCACGAACCCCTGATAGTTGCGCCCCGAGCGCCGGATGAAGAAGTTGCTGATCCGAACGCCCATCCGGGTGAACCAGGACGCGGTCGGATAGCTGAACACCACCAAGCGCCTGGCGCGGCTGGCCACCGCCGCGAGCAGACGTTCCACGTCGGGGTAGCAGCAGACCACGCGGTGCAGCACGACAATGTCGGCGGGCTCGACGACATCCGGATGTCGCGCAATATCGATACCCACCCGCCTGGTGACCCGCTCGGCGACTCCGGCTTCGGCGATGAGACGGGCCGCTTCCGTCTCATAGCCGGGCGAAAGCTCCAGATTCACGGTGCTGGCGGCGCCGCGGGCGAGCAACTCCAACTGGATCTCGCCGACACCGCCCCCGACCTCGAGCACCGACGCGCCGGCAACACCCGCGGCCGACGCGTACTCGACGATGCGGCGTTCGGCGCGAGCCAGGCCGCGCCGCCGGTAGCGGCGAGCGACCCGGGAGGCGAACCGCTCATCGAACACCGCGGCGTAATCGGCGGAACCGTCCGGCGTGCAGCAGGCGTCCATTCCCCCAGTATGCGACCACCCGGTCAGCGTTTGAAGGCGGCGGATGTCGGGTCAGCGCGCTGTCGGCACGGTACTGGCCCGCACCACCAGCTCCGGCTGGAAGACGATCTGCTCGCGGGGCTCGCCGTCGGCGGCCTTGCTCTCCCGCAGCAGCAGGTCGACCGCGGTGTACCCGATCAGCTCGCTCGGCTGCCGGATGGACGACAGCGGCACGACGGCCGCCGACGCGAAATCGATGTCGTCGTAGCCGATCAGGGCGATGTCCTCGGGCACGCGCACATCGCCGAGCATCATCAACGCCTGCAGCACCCCCATGGCGAGCAGGTCGTTGGCCGCGAAGATGGCGTCCGGCCGGTCGCTCGCGGCCCGCTCGCGGATCGACTCCCCTGCGGCGCGGCCCTGCAACACCGTGAGCGACTCGGTCGGGATCAGCTCAAGCGACACCCCGTCGGCCTCCGCCACCGCCTTGCGGGCGCCCGCCAGCCGGCGCGCGACCTGCTGGATGCTCGCCGGCCCGCCTATGAAGGCGAGGCGACGGCGGCCGATCTCGATCAGGTGACGCGCGGCGAGATAGCCGCCGGCGACGTCGTCGACGGCAACCGACGAGAAGCTGAGGTCGTCGGTCTCGCGGTCGACCAGCACGGTCGGGGTGCCGCGTTCGCGCATCCGCCGCAACCGAGGGAGGTGATCGGCGAGCGGCGAGATCAGCACCCCCTGCACGCGCTGCTGTTCGAACAGGTCGAGGTACGCCGCCTCCCGCTCACCGGTCTCATTGCTGTTGCCGAGCAGGATGGTGAGGCCGTCTTGCGCGGCCCTGGCCTCCGCGCCCCGAGCCAGGTCGGTGAAGAACGGGTTGCGCACGTCGAGCACGACCAGGCCGATGCTCCGGCTGCGGCCCGCCCGCAGCTGCCGTGCCGCGTCATTGCGCACGAAGCCGAGCGCGGCGATCGAGGCCTGCACCCGTTCCACCGTGGCGGGGGCCACCTTCTCGGGCCAGTTCATCACGTTGGAGACGGTGCCCACCGAGACGCCGGCGTGCGTCGCGACATCCCTGACGCTGACGGCCATGCGAACTCCTGACTTCCCCACGCGAGGCGGCTCGGGGCACCAGTGCGCCCGATTGGAACGATTTAATCACATCTCGGACGAAGTCGCGCCCCACGGGTTGACACCGCTTTCCGCTCGACATACATTGCTTTCAATCGCGCGTTTAAAACGTTTCATTTGCCCGCGTGTCCCACAGCTCAGCGTTGAGAAGTCAGGAGCCGTCGAATGTCGACTACCCCCGATCCCGCGGCGACGCCCGCCCTCGAACTCCGGAACGTCAGCAAGTCATTCGGCCCCGTGGTGGCGCTCAAGTCCGCCAGCCTCCGCCTCGACTTCCGCTCGATCCACGCCCTCGTCGGCGAGAACGGGGCAGGCAAGTCCACGTTGGTGAAAGTGATCGCCGGCGTCTACCGGCGCGACGCCGGCGAGTTCCGCCTGGTCGGTGAGGATGCCGATTTCCACAGCACCGCCCAATCGAAGGCCGCCGGCATCGCGGTGATCTACCAGGAGCCCACCCTCTTTCCCGACCTGTCCGTGGTCGAGAACATCTTCATGGGCCGCCAGCCCACCGGCCGGTTGGGCCGGATCGACCGCAAGGCCATGCGCACCGAGGCGAACGCGATCTTTGCCCGCCTGGGCGTGCGGATCGATCCCGACCGGCTCACCGAGGGGTTGTCGATCGCCGACCAGCAGATCATCGAGATCGCGAAGGCCATTTCGCTCGACGCGCGCGTGCTGATCATGGACGAGCCGACCGCCGCCCTGAGTGGCATCGAGGTCGAGCGGCTGTTCGCGGTGGCGCGCAGCCTGCGCGACGAGGGTCGGGCGCTGGTGTTCATCTCCCATCGCTTCAACGAAGTGTTCGACCTGTGCGACACCGTGACCGTGATGCGGGACGGCGAGTACATCGCCACGCACGCGATCGACGAGACCAACGTCGACGAGATCGTGCGGCTGATGGTAGGCCGGGACGTGTCCACCCTGTTCCCCAAGATGGAGACCACGATCGGCGACGACCTGCTGCGGGTGCAGAACCTCACCCGCGCCGGCGTCTTCCACGACATCAGCTTCACGGTGCGATCCGGCGAGATCGTCGGACTCGCCGGCCTGGTGGGCGCCGGCCGCAGCGAAGTGGCCCGCGCCGTGTTCGGGGTCGACCCGTACGACTCCGGCACCGTGACGGTGTCGGGCAAGACACTCAGCCCGGGCAGGCCCAGAGCGGCCATGGCATTCGGGCTCGCCCTGGTGCCCGAGGACCGCCGCAAGCAGGGGCTGGTGCTGGACTCCTCGGTGGCCCACAACCTGACCCTCGCCATCCGCTCCAAGCTGGCCAAGGCGGGGTTGATCCGCGAGTCCGCGGAGACCAAGGCGTCGCAGATCTGGGCGAGCCGACTGGAGGTGAAGACTAGCTTCCTCGACACCGAGGTGGGCACCCTGAGCGGCGGCAACCAGCAGAAGGTCGTGCTCGGCAAATGGCTGGCCACGAATCCGCGCGTGCTGATCATCGACGAACCCACCCGCGGCATCGACGTGGGCACGAAAGCGGAGGTGCACCGGTTGCTGTCCGAACTCGCCAGCACTGGCCTCGGCATCCTGATGATCTCCTCGGAACTGCCCGAAGTGCTCGGCATGGCCGACCGGGTGCTGGTGATGCGCGAGGGCCGGCTCACCGCCAACCTCGATCGTGACGCGGCAACCCCCGAAGCGGTCATCCTGGCCGCCACCCATGAGGAGGCGGTCCGATGAGCATCGGCGCCACCGGCGGCACTACGCGCAGCCCGATCGCCCGCACCCTGGGAACGGTGTTCGGCGCCCGCGAGACGGGCATCGCGATCGCGCTGGTCGTGATCATCATCGCCGCGACCCTCCGCAACCCGAGCTTCCTGTTCAGCGCCGACGGCTACCGCGACCTGCTGCTTACCCCGTCGATCCTGCTGCTCGTCGCGGTCGGACAGGCGATCGTGATCATCACCCGCAACGTGGACCTGTCCGTCGGCTCCGTACTCGGACTCACCGCGTATCTCACCGGCCGCCTGTTCATCGACTTCCCCGGCATCCCGCCCGCCCTGGTCTTCGTCGCCGGCATCGCGTTCGGTGCCGTGCTCGGCCTGATCAACGGAGCACTGGTCGCGTTCGCCCGCGTGCCGGCCCTGGTGATCACCCTCGGCACCCTGTACATCTACCGCGGCATCAACGTCGCCTGGGCTGGCGGCGACCGGATCAACGCCTCGGACATGCCCGCCGAGTTCCGCGGGCTCGGCACCGCCCAACTGGCCTCCATTCCGGTGCTCACCGTCATCGCGCTCGTCGTGCTGGTGGTCGCCGCCTGGTACATGCGCAACGCCCGCGGCGGCCGGGAGTTCTATGCGATCGGTTCGGATCCGGATGCCGCGCAGCTCTATGGCCTCAAGGTGACCCGCCGGATCCTGGTCGCGTTCGTCGTCTGCGGCGCCCTCGCCGGGCTCGCCGGGGTGCTCTACGCCGCCCGATACGGCACGGTCAGCTCGCAGGCGGGCACCGGATGGGAACTGCAGGCAATCGGTGCCGCGGTCATCGGCGGTGTTGCGATCTCCGGCGGAAGCGGCACCGTGTGGGGCGCCGCGATCGGCGCGTTCCTGCTGCTCACCATCAACCGGGCCCTGCCCATTCTCGGCATCCAGGATTTCTGGCAGCGCGCCGTGGTCGGCGCGCTGATCCTCGGCGCCATCGTGCTCGACCGCGTGCTGTCGCTGCGCCAGTCACGAAAGCTCATCGCTCAGAGAGACGAGACCCATGTCTGACACGATCTTGCGAGAGAACTCGGCGGTGCGCCGAGCCCCCGACAGCTATCGGGCGCACGGCCGTCCCGCCTGGCAGCGCGTGCTGTTCACCCGGGAATCAGCGATCATCGGCCTGCTCGTGGTCGTCATCCTGGTCGCTCTCGCCACCGTCCGGAACTTCGACAGCCCGCTCACGGTGACCTACCTGTTGCTGGATGTCGCGCCGATCCTGTTGATCGCGCTGCCCATGACGCTGATCATCGTCTCCGAAGAGATCGACCTCTCCGTCGCCAGCACGGTCGGCTTGAGCAGTGTGATCGTCGGCATCCTCACCCAGGCCGGGCTGCCGTTCGAGGCGACCGCCCTGGTGGCGCTTTTTGTCGGCGTCATCGCGGGGGCGCTCAACGGCTTCCTGATCACCGTCGTCGGGCTGCCCTCCCTCGCGGTAACGATCGGCACGCTGGCGCTGTTCCGCGGAATCGCGGTCGGCCTGCTCGGCACCACTGCCATCACCGACTTCCCCGAGTTCTGGACCGACCTTGCGCAGTCCCGCATCCCCGGCACACCGGTGCCCTCGATCGTGATCCCGATCGTCGTGCTCGCCGTGGCCTTCGCCATCCTGCTTCACTTCACCTCGTTCGGCCGGGGGATCTACGCCATCGGCCTGAATAAGGAAGCCGCCGCGTTCTCCGGCGTGCACGTCGACCGCACCAAGTTCCTCCTGTTCGTGTCGAGTGGTCTCGTCTCCGCGTTCGCCGGCATCTTCTTCACCCTCCGCTTCGGCAATGCGCGAGGCGACAACGCCATCGGCCTGGAGCTGTCGATCATCGCCGCGGTCCTGCTCGGCGGGGTCTCCATCTTCGGCGGCCGCGGCGCCATCCACGGCGTGATCGCGGGCGTGCTGCTGATCGGCACGCTCGGCAGCGCGCTGCGCCTGGCGAACGTCACCTCCGACGTGATCAACGTCATCACCGGAGTGCTGCTCGTGCTCTCGGTGGTGTCGACCAGCGTCCTGCGCTGGGTCCGCAGCAAGCGGCTCGGATCGGCCGGGAAGTCCAGGAAAGAAGTCCCCGCCTCCTCCGGGTAGGCGCGACTCCAGTCCACCGCAATCACACGAATCGCCAACGAAAGGAAACAACGATGTTCAGTCAGAGGATTCGACGCGGCCGGTCGGTCACAGCACTCGCCGCCGTCGCAGTGAGCGTGGCGCTGGTCGCCACCGGCTGTGCGGGCGGCAACGGCAACGGCGATGGGGATGGCGACGGCGGTGGCGACGGGGAACTGTCGATCACCTTCCTGCCGAAGAACCTCGGCAACCCGTACTTCGACACCTCCAACGCCGGAGGAGAAGAAGCGATCGACGAGTTCGGCGGCACCTACTCAGAGGTTGGCCCGTCCGAGGCGAGCCCGACCTCACAGGTCAGCTTCATCCAGACGGCCGCGCAGCAGGGCGTCGGGGCGTTGGTTATCTCAGCGAACGACCCGGAAGCCATCTGCGACGCCCTGAACGAGGCCCGCGACGCCGGAGTAAAAGTCGTCACCTTCGACTCAGACACCAACCCCGAGTGCCGCGACCTATTCATCAACCAGGCCACCGCTGAAGGCATCGCCAAGGTGCAGGTCGACATGATCGCCGAGCAGATCGGCGACGCCGGTCAGATCGCCATCCTGTCTGCCTCGGCCAACGCCACCAACCAGAACGCCTGGATCAAGATCATGGAGGAGGAACTGGCGGCCAACCACCCGAACATCGAACTGGTGGAAACGGTTTACGGCGACGATGACGACCAGACCTCGTTCGACAAGACCGCGGCGCTGCTGCAGACCTACCCGGACCTGAAGGGGATCATCTCGCCGACCACCGTCGGAATCACCGCCGCGGCGCGGTACCTGTCGACCTCGGAGTACAAGGGCACCGTGGCGCTGACCGGACTCGGCACGCCCAACCAGATGCGTGAGTACGTGGAGGACGGCACCGTGACCGAGTTCGCCCTATGGAACCCAGGCGACCTGGGCTACCTCGCCGCGTATGGCGCGAAGGCCCTCATCGAGGGCGACATCACCGGCGAAGAGGGCGACACCTTCGATGCCGGCCGACTCGGTGAATACACCGTCGAGGCCGACGCGACCGTGCTGCTCGGCGACCCGTTCCGGTTCAACGCTGACAACATCGGCGACTTCGACTTCTAGTCGACGCCGCCCCGGTGCCCGGCCGCGTGCCGGCCGGGCACCCCGACAACCCATGAGGAAGGCTGTGCCGTGACCCGCATCTGCTTCCAGCTCACCGTCAAGCCCGATCGGCTCGACGAATACCGTGCCAGGCACGCCGCAGTCTGGCCAGAGATGCTCGAGGCACTGCAGGCGGCCGGCTGGACCAACTACTCACTGTTCCTCCGGCCGGACGGGCTGCTCATCGGCTATTTCGAGACCGAGTCCCTCGCCGCCGCCCAGCGTGCCATGGCCGAGACGGAAGTCAACACGCGCTGGCAGGCGGAGATGAGCGACTTCTTCGACCAGCTTGACGGGGTAACCCCCGACGCAGGTTTCCTCGTGCTCGAGGAGATCTTCCACCTTGAAGACCAACTCGCTGACGCCCGATCCGACGCAGCTCATAAGGACTAGCACCATGACACTCACCGACCTCGGCCCCCTCGCCCAGCAGCTCGAGGCCCAAGCGATCGAACTGCCGTCCTGGGCGTTCGGCAACTCCGGCACCCGCTTCCGGGTGTTCGGCACACCGGGCACGCCACGCACTCCGCAGGAGAAGATCGCGGATGCCGCGACGGTGAACCGCTTCACCGGGCTCGCCCCGACGGTGGCGCTGCACATCCCCTGGGACCGTGTCGACGACTTCGCCGCACTGCGCGCCTATGCCCAGGACCTCGGGATGCAGCTCGGCACCGTCAACTCGAACACCTTCCAGGACGAGGCGTACAAGTTCGGCTCGCTGGCCTCCCCCGATCCCGCGGTGCGGCAGAAGGCAATCGACCACCACTTCGAGTGCATCGAGATCATGAACCAGACCGGCTCCCGGGACTTGAAGATCTGGCTTGCCGACGGAACCAACTACCCAGGGCAAGACGATATGCGTCGCCGGCAGGACACCCTCGCCACCTCCCTCGCCACCATCTACGAGCGGATTGGCACCGACCAGCGGCTGGTGCTCGAGTACAAGTTCTTCGAGCCGGCGTTTTATCACACCGACGTGCCGGATTGGGGTACCGCGTACGCGCAGGTGCACGCCCTCGGCGAGCGCGCCGTCGTCTGCCTCGACACCGGGCACCACGCCCCCGGCACCAACATCGAGTTCATCGTGGCGCAACTGCTGCGCCTCGGAAAACTCGGCTCGTTCGACTTCAACTCCCGCTTCTACGCCGACGACGACCTCATCGTCGGCGCCGCCGACCCGTTCCAGCTGTTCCGCATCCTGGTGGAGGTGATTCGCGGCGGCGGCTACGGCCCGGACTCCTCGGTGGCGTTCATGCTCGACCAGTGCCACAACATTGAGGAGAAGATCCCCGGGCAGATCCGCTCGGTGCTGAACGTGCAGGAGATGACCGCGCGCGCCCTGCTGCTTGATCGCGACTCGCTCGAGCTGGCGCAACGCGAGAACGACGTGCTGCAGGCGAACGAGATCATGATGGACGCCTTCTACACCGACGTGCGCCCCGCCCTCGCCGAGTTCCGTGAGGCACGCAGGCTGCCTGCGAACCCGATGACGGCATACAAGGAAAGCGGATACCAGCAGCGCATCCGGGCAGAGCGGGTCGGCGGAGCCCAGGCCGGATGGGGAGCCTGAGATGACCAACCCGACCGCTGCCGACCTCATTGCCCGCTCCAACCGGCTGGGCGCGGACCCGCGCAACACCAACTACGCGGGCGGCAACACCTCCGCCAAGGGCACCGACACCGACCCGGTCACCGGGGAGCAGGTCGAGCTGCTCTGGGTGAAGGGCTCCGGCGGCGACCTCGGCACCCTGACCGAATCCGGGCTCGCCGTGCTGCGCCTCGACCGGTTGCGCGCGCTCTCCGCGGTGTACCCCGGCGTCGGCCGCGAGGACGAGATGGTCGCCGCCTTCGACTACACCTTGCACGGCAAGGGCGGCGCGGCACCCTCGATCGACACCGCCATGCACGGCCTGGTCGACGCCGCACACGTCGACCACCTGCATCCGGATTCCGGCATCGCCTTCGCCACCGCCGCCGACGGTGAGGCGCTCACCGCGCAGGCGTTCGGCGACCGCGTGCTGTGGGTGCCGTGGCGGCGTCCGGGCTGGCAGCTCGGCGAGGACATCGCCCGGATCAAGGCCGGCAACCCGCAGGCGATCGGCTGCATCCTCGGCGGTCACGGCATCACCGCCTGGGGCGATACCAGCGAGGACTGCGAGCGCAACTCGCGCTGGATCATCGACACCGCCGCGGCGTACATCGAGGCGCACGGCCGCCCCGACCCGTTCGGCGCGCGACTGCCGGGCTTCGGCCCACTGCCAGAGACCGAACGGCGTGCGAAGGCAGCCGGTCTCGCGCCCACCATCCGCGGACTGGTGTCGACCGACAGGGCGCAGGTCGGCCACTTCACCGACGCGACGGAGGTCACCGAGTTCCTCGGCTCGATCGAGCACCCGCGGCTGGCCGCGCTAGGCACCAGCTGCCCCGACCACTTCCTGCGCACCAAGGTGAGGCCGCTGCTGCTCGACCTGCCGGCCGATGCCTCGGTCGCCGACTCGCTGGCCCGGCTCACCGAGCTGCACGAGCAGTACCGGGTGGACTACGCCGCGTACTACGACGCGCACGCGACGCCGGATTCGCCGCCGATGCGCGGCGCCGACCCGGCGATCGTGCTGATCCCCGGCGTCGGGATGTTCAGTTACGGCGCCAGCAAACAGACCGCCAGGGTGGCCGGCGAGTTCTACCTCAACGCCATCAACGTGATGCGCGGCGCGGAGGCGATCTCGTCATACTCCCCGATCTCCGACGCCGAGAAGTTCCGCATCGAGTACTGGGCGCTCGAGGAGGCGAAACTGCAACGGATGCCGAAACCCAAGCCACTGGCATCCCGAATCGCATTGGTCACCGGCGCGGCATCCGGAATCGGCAAGGCGGTCGCCGCGAGGCTTGCCGCGGAGGGCGCCTGCGTCGTCATCGCCGATCTGGAGGCGGCCAAGGCTGAGGCTGCCGCGGCCGAGCTGGGCGGAACGGATGTCGCGATCGGGCTGCAGGCGGATGTCACCAGCGAGGACCAGGTCCAGGCGGCGATCGACGCCACCGTGCTGGCCTTCGGCGGGCTCGACCTGGTGGTGAACAACGCCGGACTGTCGCTGTCGAAGTCGTTGCTCGAGACGACCACCGCAGACTGGGACCTGCAGCACAACGTGATGGCGAAGGGCTCGTTCCTGGTCTCCCGGGCGGCCGCGCGGGTGCTGATCGACCAGAAGCTCGGCGGCGACATCATCTACATCTCGTCGAAGAACTCGATCTTCGCCGGGCCGAACAACATCGCATACTCGGCGACCAAGGCCGATCAGGCCCACCAGGTACGCCTGCTCGCGGCCGAGCTCGGCGAGCACGGGGTGAAGGTGAACGGCATCAACCCCGACGGGGTGGTGCGCGGGTCCGGCATCTTCGCCGGCGGATGGGGCGCCAAGCGGGCCGCCGTCTACGGCGTACCGGAGGAGGAACTCGGCAAGTACTACGCGCAGCGCACCCTGCTGAAGCGTGAGGTGCTGCCCGAGAACGTGGCGAACGCGGTGTTCGTGCTCTGCAGCAGCGACCTCAGCCACACCACCGGTCTGCACATCCCCGTGGACGCCGGCGTCGCCGCCGCGTTCCTGCGCTGATGACCGCCGCGGTGGCCGCCGTCGACCTGGGCGCGACGAGCGGCCGGGTGATGCTCGGCTACGTCAACCACAACGAGCTGCGCCTGGTTCCGATCAGCCGGTTCCCGAACCACCCCGTGCGGCAGGCGGACGGCCTGCACTGGGACCTGACCGGGCTGTACCGGCACGCGCTCGACGGCCTCGCCGCAGCGACCCGGCAGGAACCCGGGCTGGTCAGTATCGGCGTGGACTCCTGGGCGGTCGACTACGCGCTGCTCGCTGGCGGCCGGACGCTTGGCGAGCCGTTCCACTACCGCGACGAGCGCACCGCCGCCGGGGTTCAGGCCACCGAGGCACTGGTCGACCGGGCCGAGCTGTACGCGGCGAACGGCCTGCAGTTCCTGCCGTTCACCACGCTGTACCAGCTGGCCGCCGACCGGATCAGCGGACGGCTCGATCAGGCGGACACGTTTCTGCTGGTGCCCGACCTGATCAACTTCTGGCTCACCGGCGAGCAGTTCGCCGAGAAGACCAACGCCTCCACCACCGGGCTGCTCGATCCGCGCACCGGCCGCTGGAACGACACCCTGATCGGCCGGCTGGCGCTGCCCCGCGCCGTGTTCCCGCCGCTGGTCGACAGTGGCGCCAGAGTCGGAGCGCTGCTACCGGATGTCGCCCGCCAGCTCGGCATCCCCCGCAAGCTCACCGTGCATTCGGTCGCCTCGCACGACACCGCATCGGCGGTGGTCGCGATTCCCGCCGCGACTGCCGACTTCGCGTACATCTCCAGCGGAACCTGGTCGCTCGTCGGGGTCGAGTTGGAGCATCCGGTGCTCACCGATGCCGGCCGGATCGCCAATTTCACCAACGAGGGCGGCGTGGACGGCCGCATCCGGTATCTAAAGAATGTAATGGGCCTGTGGCTGCTGAACGAGTCGGTCGGGGCCTGGGAGGCGGCATCCGGTGACCGTGTCGATCTGCCGCAGCTGCTGCAGCAGGCCGCCGAGGTGGATCGCCCGGTCGCCGTGTTCGACGTGAACGATGACCGATTCCTGCCGCCGGGTGACATGCCGGCGCGAATCGAGCAGCTCTGCCGCGAGACCGGGCTGCCGGTGCCGACCGGGCGGGCCGAGCTGGTGCGCAGCATGATGGAGAGCCTGGCCGCCGCCTACGCGGATGCCGTTGCTGCCGCGCACCGGCTGACCGGCAAGAACGTTGCGATCGTGCACCTGGTCGGTGGAGGATCACAGAATGCCCTGCTCTGCCAGCTCACCGCCGACCGCACCGGAATGCCCGTGATCGCCGGCCCGGTCGAGGCCACCGCGATCGGCAACGTGCTGATCCAGGCGAGGGCGCATGGCCGTCTCGTTGGCGATCTGGAGACCCTGCGCGCGCTGGTGCTGCGCTCGGTCAGCCTCACCCGGTACCTTCCCCGCACCGCTCTGCACGACACCGCTCAGTAGAAGGACATCATGGTTCAGCGCCGACTCCCCAACCCCCGCGACCTGATGCCGCTGATGCGGTTCAAGAAGCCGCAGTTGAACGCCAAGCGCCGCCGGCTGCAGTCGGCGCTCACCATCTACGACCTGCGCACCATCGCGAAGCGCCGCACCCCGCAGGCCGCGTTCGATTACACCGATGGCGCGGCGGAGGCCGAGATCTCGCTGGCGCGCGCCCGGCAGGCGTTCGAGGACATCGAGTTCACGCCGAGCATCCTGCGCGATGTGTCGAGGCTCGACACCGGCTGGGACGTGCTCGGCAAACGGGTGGAGCTGCCGTTCGGTATCGCCCCGACCGGCTTCACCCGGATGATGCAGACCGAGGGTGAGATCGCCGGCGCCGGTGCGGCGGCCGCGGCCGGCATCCCGTTCGCGCTGTCGACGATGGGCACGACCACGATCGAGGATGTCGCGGCTCAGGGCGCCCGCAGCTGGTTCCAGCTGTACATGTGGAAAGACCGCGACCGTTCGATGCAGCTCGTCGACCGGGCGGCGAAGGCCGGGTTCGACACCCTGCTGGTGACCGTCGATGTTCCGGTGGCCGGCGCCCGGCTGCGCGATGTGCGCAACGGGATGACGATCCCGCCGACGCTCACCCCGAGAACGGTGATCAACGCGATCCCCCGCCCGGAGTGGTGGATCAACTTCCTCACCACCGAGCCGCTCGCGTTCGCGTCGATCGACCGCTGGTCTGGCACCGTGGCGCAACTGCTCGACAGCATGTTCGACCCGACGGTCACCTTCGACGACCTGGCCTGGATCAAGGAGCAGTGGCCGGGCAAGCTGGTCGTGAAGGGGGTGCAAAGCCTGGCGGATGCGCAAAGGCTCGCCGGGATGGGCGTCGACGGGATCACCCTCTCCAACCACGGCGGGCGCCAGCTCGACCGGGCGCCGATTCCGTTCCACCTGCTGCCGGATGTCGTGCGGGAGGTGGGCATGGACACCGAGGTGCACCTGGACACCGGCATCATGTCGGGCGCCGACATCGTGGCGTCGGTCGCGCTGGGCGCCCGGTTCACCATGGTCGGCCGCGCCTACCTGTACGGGCTGATGGCCGGCGGGCGCGAGGGCGTCGATCGGGCCATCGAGATCCTGGCCACCCAGATCGCGCGCACCATGCGCCTGCTCGGCGTGAACTCGCTCGAGGAGCTCGAGCCCGGCCACGTGCGGCAGTTGCAGCGCCTCGTGCCGCGCCCCTGATCTACTCGAGCGGGCCGAGCAGGTTCTGCGCCACCGTGGAGTGCGCCGACTCGGGGTCGCTCGGGTGGAACAGCCCGGCGAGCACGTCGCGGTACAGTCGGGCCAGCTCGTTCGAGGCGCCGTAGGAGCGGCCGCCCGACACACGAATCGCGGTCTCCACCACCTGCCGGCTGACGTCGACCGCGCGGGTCTTGGCGCCGACCAGCAGCCGGAACCAGTCGCCGCCGTGGTTCACCAGCTCGTCGACGTCGCGGGCCAGGCCCTCGAGCTGCGGCGCCAGCGAGTCCAGAGCGATCGCGGCATCCGCCAGTTGCCAACGGATGTCGGGATCCTGCGCGTACGTTCGGCCGCCGTTCTTCAGCGAGGTGCGCTGCCCGACGGCCTCAACACCGAGCTCGAGCGCCCGGTCGGCGATGCCGGCGTACACCGAGCCGATCGCCAGCAGGAAGTTGGCGAACAGGCCGAAGATGTACGGGTCACCGGTCGGCCCGACCGGCAGGATGCGGGCGATGCGCTCGGCGGGAACGCGCGCGCCGTCGAGCCTGGTGCTGAAGCTCTGGGTGGCGCGCATGCCGAGGGTGTCCCAGCTGCCGACCGCCTGGTGGCCCGCGGTGTCGCGGGTGAGGTAGCCGTGCACCAGTTTCGGGTCGTCGGGGTCGGTGTCGTCGCGGCCGAAGATGCCGAGCCGGGTCCACGCCGGCGACAGTGAGGTGAAGATCTTGGTGCCGGTGAACTCGTAGCCGCCGTCGCCGAGCGGGGTGGCGACCGTGCGGGAATCGAACATGACCTGGTCGTTGCCGGCCTCGCTGTTGCCGAACGCGAACAGTTCGCCGGCTTCGGCGTCGGCCAGCACCCAGTCCAGAGTGGTATCACCGCGGTCGTGCAGCACCCGGGCGACGCCGACCACGACGTGGTGCATGTTGATGCCGAGCGCCGTCGCCGGGGCGTACCGTGCGAGCAGCCGCTGGTTGCGCACGGTCTCGAGCAGGGTCTGTGGGCTGAGGTAACCGGCATCCTTCAGCTCGGCGAGGTCCTCGTCGAAGAATCGGTTCTCGCGGTCGTATTCCGGCGCTCGCTCACGCAGTCGATGCAGCAGATCTTCGCTCAGGGCAATCACCCCTTCACCCTACGCGCGGTGGGTTGCGGCTGATCCGGGTTGCCGCCGACTCAGGTTGCCGCTCGTCCGGCTCGCCGCCGACTCCGGACGGGAGGAGATCAGGCGCAAGAAAGGCCGAAATGGCCAGAAACCATCCTCCCGAGCTCGCGTTTACCGTCCGAGCGGGCGTCCGAGCGGGTCAGGCGGGCAGCGCCGTGGCGAGGGTCGCGCCGCTCGGCTGCGGGTACACCAACGCGCGGTGACGCACCGCCACGTGCACCCGATCGCCGCGCCGCGGCAGCCGGGGCGACGCGATCCGGGCGCGCACCCGCCCGCCGCTGGCAAGCTCAAGGGTGACCAGCGCATCGTGGCCGGCGTACGCGATCGCGGTGACAGTGGCCGCGACGCTGGCTTCGGTTCCGGATGTCGCCAGCTCCAGCCACTCCGGACGCAACACCACCCGTACCGGAGTGCCGTCGGCGAGCGCCGCATCCACGGTGTCGGCGCTGCGCGGGTCGGCATCGAGCGAGTCGGCACTGCGCTGGTCAGCGCTCCGCGGGTCGGCGCTCAGGGCGTCCGCATCCAGGAGCCCGAGCGCGGTGTCGACGCGCCCGTCGATCCAGACACCGTCGAACTCGACGGTGTCGCCGACGAACCGGGCGACCCACGGGGTCGCCGGGCGCTCATAGACGTCGGCCGGCGTGCCCCACTGCACGATGCGGCCGGCCATCATCACCGCGACGAAGTCCGCCAGCGACAACGCCTCTTCCTGGTCGTGGGTGACCAGCAGGCTGGTGGAGTTCTGCGCCCGCAGCAGGTCGGTGACCTCGGTGCGCAGCGCCGTGCGCAACAGCGGGTCCAGGGCCGCGAACGGCTCATCGAGGAGCACCAGGTCCGGGCGCGGGGCGAGCGCACGGGCCAGCGACACCCGCTGCGCCTGGCCGCCGGAGAGCTGCGATGGTGCCCGGTCGACGTAGTCGCCGAGGCCGATCAGCGTCGCCAGCTCGCGGATGCGAGCCGCCCGTCCGGTGCCGCGTGGCAGACCGAAGCCGATGTTCTCGCCGACGCTGAGGTGCGGGAACAGCGACGCATCCTGCGGAACCCAGCCGATGCCGCGCTTCTCCGGCGCCAGCTGCTGGGTGGATGAGGACAGCACCCGGTCGCCCACCCTGATGGTTCCGCCCGTGGCGGGCAGCAGGCCGGCGATCGCGCGCAGCAGTGTGGTTTTGCCGCATCCGCTCGGTCCCAGCACCGCCACCAGAGTGCCGCGCGGGATCTCCAGGTGCACGTCGACGAGCACGGCAGAGCCGGAGTACCCGACCCGCAGATCGTCGATCGACACCCAGCTCACAGCTCGTCCTCCTCTTTCGCCACCCCGCGGATACCGGAGAGCACCACCGCGGGAACCGCGGCCAGCAGCACCAACGCGGCCGCGTACGGTGCCGCCGCCCCGAACTCGAACACCGCGGTTCGCCCCCAGAGTTCGGTGGCGAGTGTGGAGATGCCGGTCGGCCGCAACAGCAACGTCGCCGGCAATTCTTTCATGACCGAGATGGCCACCAGCAGGGCGCCGACTCCGATGCTCGGCAGCGCCAGCCGCGCGGTGACCCGCCACCAGGTGACAAGCGGCGACAGCCCGAGCGATCGGGACACGTCGATCAGGCCGCCGGGCACCGCGGCGATGCCGCTGCGGGTGGATCCGATCGCCTTCGGCATGAACAGCACGGCGTAGGCGAACACCAGCACGATTACCGTTTGGTAGAGCGCCGGCACTGCGGCAAGCGAGAAGAACACTAGGGACAGGCCGACGACGATGCCGGGCAGCGCGTGGCCGAGGAAGCCGACCGCTTCGATGGCGTTCACCAGGCGCCCGCGGTGCCGCGCGGCGAGCGCGGCGATCGGCAGCGCCAGCAGTACGGCGAGCGCGGCGCCGCCGACGGCGAGGCCGAGCGAAGCGCCGATGGCACCGAGCAGCCGCGGCACTTCGATGCTGCGGATCGTTTCCGCCTGCAGCAGCCGGGTG
Source organism: Salinibacterium sp. ZJ450 (assembly GCF_011751885.2). Classification (NCBI taxonomy): domain Bacteria; kingdom Bacillati; phylum Actinomycetota; class Actinomycetes; order Micrococcales; family Microbacteriaceae; genus Ruicaihuangia; species Ruicaihuangia jiafui. The sequence continues at coordinate 91,882 of NZ_CP061771.1, read as the reverse complement.
ACCAGGCCCGCCACCGGGATCAGCACACCGACCACCGGGGCGGTCAGCACCAGCGCCCCGAGCGGTATCCGCCAGCGTCCCGGCAGCACCCGCGGCGGCACGGTGCGGGCGGCCGGGCGGGGCACCTGGCCGCGCGACCGTCGCTCCCCCGCCACCACGACCAAGGCGAGCACCACCAGCACCAGGGCAAGCAGCGCCGCCTGGTTGCGGTCGAAGCTGGCGCTGTATGCGGCGTTGATGCCCCAGGTCAGGGTCTGATAGCGCAGCATCGACACGGCGCCGAAGTCGGAGAGGGTGTACAGGCAGACCAGCAGCGCGCCGGCGATCGCGGCCGGGCGCACCTGCGGCCAGGTCGCCGCCCGGAACGCCGCCAACGGACCGCGGCCGAGCGTGCGGGCCACTGCTTCCAGATCACCGGATGCTCCGCGCAGGGCGGCAGCGACCGGCAGGGTCACATAGGGGGCGCAGACCGCGGTCATCACCAGCCAGCTCGCGAAGAACCCGTTCATCGACGGCACCGCCACCAACCAGCCGTATGCCGCCAGGTAGGACGGCACCGCCAGCGGCAGCGCCGACACCAGCAGCCAGAACCGGGCGGCGGGCATCCGCACCCGGGTCAGAACCCAGGCGACCGCGGTGCCGAGCACCAGACAGGTCACGGTGACGGCCAGCGCCAGCAGCACCGAGTTGACGGTGAGCATGAGCACCCGCTGCCGCAGCAGCGTGTCGAGCAGCTCGGTCAGTCCGGCATCCGCCGTCCGTACCAGCAGGTAGACGAGCGGGATCGCCGCGGCGGATGCGCACAGCGCGGCGAGCACCACCAACCAGACCGGTGCGCTGAAGGGGCGCGCCCGCGGTCTGCGGTCACGCACCTTCAGCGCACTGGTCATCGGTCGCCGGTCAGATCAGGCCGTGCTTCGCCAGCAGTTCCTGCGTGACGGACAGCGACTCAAGGTCGGACAGGTCGAGCTTGGGGTTCACCAGCGACTCGAGCTCTGGCAGACCTTCCGGCGCGTCCACACCCTCGACTAGCGGGTACTCGAACGTGCCCTCGACGAAGTACTGCTGGGCCTTCTTCGAGACCAGGAACTCGACGAACTCGAGCGCGTCGGCATCGTTCGCCGCGGTCTTCAGGATGCCGGCGCCGGAGACGTTCACGATGGAGCCGGCGTCCCCCGCCTCGGGGTAGGACAGCTGGGCGCGCATGTTCTCGGCGCCGGCCTCGGCGGCCTGGGCGAACCAGTAGTAGTGGTTGATCAGCCCCATGTCGATGACGCCATCGTTGACGGCAGCGAGCACGGCCCGGTTGTTCTCGAAGATCTGCGGGTTGTTCGCGGCGATCGCCTCAACCCAGGCGTCGGCCGCCTCCTCGCCGTTCAACACCCGGTATGCGGTGACGAAGGCCTGGAAGCTGGCATTGGTGGGGGCGATGCCGAGCCGGCCCGACCACTCGGGGTCGGTGAAGGCATCGACGCTGGCCGGCACCTGCTCCGGGGTGAACTCCTGACCGTCGTAGACGATGACGCGGGCACGCCCGGTGACGCCGACCCAGGTTCCGTCGGTGGAGGTGAAGCCGGCGGGGACGGCGTCGGTGACGTTTTCGGGAAGGGTGCTGAACAGGTCGGCGGCACTGAGCGCGCCGAGCGCGCCGGCATCCTGAGACAGGAAGACCTGCGCCGGAGTGCGGTCGCCCTCCTCCAGCAGCAGCGCCCCGAGTTCGGCGGTGTTGCCGTACCGCACCTCGACGTCGACGCCGCTCTCTTCTTCGAACATGTCGATCAGCGGCTGCACCAGCTCCTCCTCACGACCGGAGTAGAGGGTGAACGCGCCGTCGCTTTGCGGCGCGGCATCCGATTCGGTGTCTGGTGCGGGGCTGGCGCATCCGGCCAGAACGAGCGCGCCGACGGCGATGACGGCAAGGCGTGTAACAGGGCGCAAGGCGACTCCAAGGGAGAGAAAAGTAAGGCCGGAGTTAGGTTAGGCTAACTTTCCCCTGATCGCCAGTCGTGTTACCCAACGGTGAGCAAACCGCGGGCCGCAGCCCCGGCTACGGCAGGTCGGCCGCGGTGTCCTCCTCCTCCGACACCGGGGACACCCGGCCGGCAGCCAGCTCATCCAGCACGGCTCCGAGCTGTTCCACGGCGAACTCGAGGTCTTCGGCGGTGACCACGAGCGGCGGCGCCAGGCGGATGGTCGACCCGTGGGTGTCCTTCGCGAGCACCCCGCGCTCCATCAGCAATTCACAGACGCGGCGACCGCTGGCGAGCTGCGGATCAATGTCGATGCCGACCCACAGTCCGGCGGCGCGCACATCGACGACGCCGCGACCGAGCATCTGCCGCACGCCGTCCTCGAGGACGCGGCCGAGCCGTCTGGCCCGCTCCTGGTATTCGCCGCTGCCGAGCATCCGCACCACAGCGTGGCCGACCGCGGTGGCCAGCGGGTTGCCGCCGAAGGTGGAGCCGTGCTCGCCGGGTTTCAGCACGCCTAGGATGTCGGCGTCGCCGACGACGGCGCTGATCGGCACGATGCCGCCGCCGAGCGCCTTGCCGAGCAGGTAGAGGTCGGGCACGACGCCCACGTTGTCGCACTGGAAGGTGGCGCCGGTGCGGCCGAGGCCGGACTGGATCTCGTCGGCGATCAGCAGCACGTTGCGGCGCTTGGTGATCTCGCGCAGCCTCGGCAGGTAGTCGGCCGGCGGGATCACGATGCCCGCTTCACCCTGGATGGGCTCGATCAGCACGGCGACGGTGTTCTCGTCGATCGCCTCCTCGAGCGCGTGCGCGTCGCCGTAGGGCACGCTGATGAACCCCGGCGTGTACGGCCCGAAGTCGTTGCGGGCGTCGGGGTCGTTGGAGAAGCTGATGATGCTGATGGTGCGGCCGTGGAAGTTGCCGTCCGCCACGATGATGGTGGCCTTGTCCGGCTCGACACCCTTCACCCGGTATCCCCAGGCACGGGCGATCTTGATCGCCGACTCCACCGCTTCGGCGCCGGTGTTCATCGGCAGCACCATGTCTTTTCCGGCGAGCCCGGCGAGCGCCGTCACGAACGGACCGAGCTGGTCGTTGTGGAACGCGCGGCTGGTCAGGGTGATCTTCCCAAGCTGCGCTCTGGCGGCATCCACCAGCACCGGGTTGCTGTGGCCGAAGTTCACGGCCGAGTACGCGGCGAGGCAGTCCAGGTAGCGCTTGCCGTCGACATCCGTCACCCACGCGCCTTCGCCGTGACTGATCACGACCGGCAGCGGGTGGTAGTTGTGCGCGGCGTGCGATTCCTCGAGTTCGATCGCGGCGGCGGTTGCCGGCGTCAGGTCGCCGGCGGTCACCGACGAAGTTCCAGGGTGCAGCATTTCACTCCTCCTCCTCCGCGCAGCAGCTCCGACAGGTCGACGCCGATCGGGTTGTAGCCGCGTTCGCGCAGCTGCCGCTCAAAGTCGAGGGCTCGGGACGCGATGACAATGTTCTGGCCGTCGCTGAAGCTGTTCAAGCCGAGGACGGCGGCGTCTTCCTCGGTGACGATGACTGCATCCGGATACCGCGTGCGCAGGATGTCGAGCGAGGGTCGGTCGAACGCGCTCGGCAGGTAGGCGATGTTGGCCGGGCGGCCCTCCGACGACTGGTTCAGCACGGCGACGGCGGTGTCGAGGTGATAGAAGTTGGGGTTCACCAGGTTCAGCGTGACGACCTCACGGCCGTAGATTCTCGCCAGTTTCTTGTGACTGCTCGAGGCGCTGCGGAAGCCGGTGCCGGCGAGTATGACATCGCCCACCAGCAGGAAGTCGCCCTCGCCCTCGTTGATGTCGTCCGGCACGCGCACGTCGAACCCGTTCGCGCGGAACCAGTCCATGTACGCCGGACCCTCGGGTTGCCGTTCCACGTGGGTGAACTTGGCGCCGTACGCGATGTTGTCGATCACGAACCCGCCGTTCGCGGCATAGACCATGTCGGGCAGCCCCTCGACGGGCTCGATCAGGTTCACGTCGTAGCCGAGACCGACGTAGGTGTCGTGGAGGGACTGCCACTGGCTGAGCGCCAGGTCGGTGTCGGTCGGGAGCTCCGGGAACATCCACGGGTTGATCCGGTAGCTCACGGTGAAGTACGTGGGCCGGCACATGAGCACGCTCGGCTTCGTCGGCACCTGGTCGACGGCAGCGGATTCGGTGTCAGTCAAGGTCATGCCTCCATACTCACACGCTCGTCTCGCAAGTTTTCGGGAACTCCACGCACTATATGATCGCGTCAACCCCGGCGATCGCAACAAATCTTCTATTGTTGCTGGCATGGACAACCTCGATCACGGCATCATCTCCCTGCTGCGGCAAAATGCGCGGGCGGGCTATGGGGATATCGGTGAGGTCGTCGGGTTGTCAGCGTCGGCGGTGAAGCGCCGGGTGGACCGACTGGTGGCCGATGGCGTCATCCGCGGCTTCACTGTGCAGGTGGATCCGGCCGTGGAGGGGCTCGCCGTCGAGGCATACGTGGAGCTGTTCTGCCGCGGCACCGTGGCCCCCGACGAGCTGCGGCGCATCCTGAACGGGGTGCCGGAGATCGTCGACGCGGGCACCGTGACCGGGTCCGCCGATGCCATCGTGCACCTGAGGAGCCGCGACATCCCGAGCCTGGAAGACGCTCTGGAGCGGGTGCGCATCGCCCCCAACGTCGACCACACCCGCAGCGCGATCGTGCTGTCGAGCCTGGTGCAGCGCGACCGCAGCTGACTCCCCACCGCTGGGTGGGGAGTCAGCCAACGGGCTACGCTGCGGCGGCCGCCTGCTCCGGCTGCTCAACCAGGTAGCGGCTGTAGGCGCACAGGGTGAGGAAGGTCGGGAACTCCTCGCGCAGCGCCACCTCGCGGAACACCTCGACCGCGTCGTCGATGCGGTCGCCGTCGGTGCGCGGCAGCCCCGCGACCACCTCGGCCAGCAGACCCTCGACGTAGGAGCGGCTGATCACCGCGCCATCCGTCGTCTCGGTGTCCTGGTGGATCCACTGCCAGATCTGCGATCGGCTGATCTCGGCCGTGGCGGCGTCCTCCATCAGGTTGTCGATCGCGGCGGCGCCGATGCCGCGCAGCCAGGAGTCGACGTACTTCACCGTGATGGCGATGTTGCCGCGCACGCCGGCCTCGGACACCTGACCGCCGGCCGAACGGATGTCGAGCAGCTGGTCGCCCGTGACGTGCACGTCGTCGCGCTTGCGGTCGATCTGGTTCGGCCGGTCGCCGAGCACCGCGTCGAACTCGGCGCGGGCGGTGTCGATCAGGTCGGGGTGCGCCACCCAGGTGCCATCGAAGCCGTCGGTGGCCTCACGCTGCTTGTCGGCCGTCACCTTCTGCAGCGCGCGCTCGGTGACCTCGGGGTCGCGTCGGTTCGGGATGAACGCGCTCATGCCGCCGATCGCGTGTGCGCCCCGCTTGTGGCAGGTCTGCACGAGCAGTTCGGTGTATGCCCGCATGAACGGCAGGGTCATCAGGATCTGGTCGCGGTCGGGCAGCACGAACCACTGGCCGCGGCCGCGGAAGTTCTTGATGATCGAGAAGACGTAGTCCCAGCGGCCGGCGTTCAGCCCCGCGCAGTGCTCGCGCAGTTCGTAGAGGATCTCGTCCATCTCGAACGCTGCCGAGATGGTCTCGATCAGCACCGTGGCGCGGATGGTGCCGTGCGGGATGCCGACGTACGCCTCGGCGAAGCTGAACACGTCGTTCCAGAGCCGGGCCTCGAGGTGGTTCTCGAGCTTCGGCAGGTAGAAGTACGGTCCGCTGCCGGTCTCGATCAGTCGCTTGGCGTTGTGGAAGAAGTACAGGCCGAAGTCGACCAGGCTGCCGCTCGCCGCCATCCGGGCACCGGTGCGGTCGGTGTAGCTGACGTGCTTCTCGACCAGGTGCCAGCCGCGGGGCCGCATCACGATCGTCGGAGTGGAGTCCCCCACCGTGTACTGCTTGCCCGCCTCGTTGACGTACTCGAGCTGACCGCGGATCGCGTCAAACAGCGACAGCTGACCCTCGACCACGTTCTGCCAGGTGGGGCTGGTGGCATCCTCCTGGTCGGCGAGCCAGACGTTCGCTCCGCTGTTCAGGGCGTTGATCGCCATCTTGCGGTCGGTGGGTCCGGTGATCTCGACCCGGCGGTTCTGCAGGCCGGGTCCGGCGCCGGCGACCTGCCAGGTGCTGTCGGTGCGGATGTGCTCGGTCTCGGGCAGGAAGCGCAGGTTGCGTCCGTTGCCGAGGTCGTAGCGCAGCTGCATCCGGTCGGCGAGGCGTTCGTGCCGGGGGCCGGCGAAGCGGTGGTGCAGTTCGGCGATGAACTGCAGCGCGTCAGGGGTGAGGATCTCGTCGTAGCGGTCGCGGGTGGGGCCGGTGATGGTGATGGACATGGTCGTGGCCTTTCAGAAGTGCGGCTGGTTGAGGAGCGGGCGACCCGGTCGCGCGCTCCTCAACCGGCGAGGTGTGAAATCAGTGGAATTGTTCGGACTCGGTGGAGCCAACGAGGGCGAGGGTTGCGCTGTCAGGGTTGAGCGCCGTGGCGATCCGGTCGAAGTACCCGGTGCCCACCTCTCGCTGGTGCTTGGTGGCGGTGTAGCCGTCTGCCTCGGAGGCGAACTCGGCCTCCTGCAGCTCGACGTATGCACTCATCTGACGCTCCTTGTAGTCGCGCGCCAGCGTGTACATCGAGTGGTTCAGGGCGTGGAAGCCGGCCAGGGTGATGAACTGGAAGGCGTAGCCCATCGCCGCGAGCTCCTTCTGGAAGCGGGCGATCTGGTCGTCGTCGAGGTGACGCTTCCAGTTGAACGACGGCGAGCAGTTGTACGCGAGCTTCTTGCCGGGGAACTCCTTGTGGATCGCCTCGGCGAAGGTGCGGGCGAGCTCGATGTCGGGCTCGGCGCTCTCCACCCAGATCAGGTCGGCGTACGGCGCGTAGGCGAGTCCGCGGCTGATCACGGTGTCGATGCCGGGGTTGGTCTTGTAGAAGCCCTCGGCGGTGCGGTCACCGGTGAGGAACGGCTTGTCGCGGTCGTCGACGTCGCTCGTGATCAGGTTCGCGGCGAGCGAGTCGGTGCGGGCGATGATGATCGAGGGCACGCCCGCGACATCCGCTGCCAGACGGGCCGCGTTCAGGGTGCGGATGTGCTGGCTGGTGGGAATGAGCACCTTGCCGCCCATGTGGCCGCACTTCTTCTCGCTGGCCAGCTGGTCTTCCCAGTGCACGCCCGCGGCGCCGGCCTCGATCATCGAGCTCATCAGCTCGTAGGCGTTCAGCGGTCCGCCGAAGCCCGCCTCGGCGTCGGCGACGATCGGCTGCAGCCAGTCACGCACCTCGCCGCCCTCGGCGACCTCGATCTGGTCGGCGCGCAGCAGCGCGTTATTGATGCGACGCACCACCGCGGGAACCGAGTTGGCCGGGTACAGGCTCTGATCCGGGTAGGTCTGGCCAGACAGGTTCGCGTCGGCGGCAACCTGCCAGCCGGAGAGGTAGATCGCCTTCAGGCCGGCGCGCACCTGCTGAACCGCCTGGTTGCCGGTGAGGGCGCCGAGCGCGTTCACGAACGGCTCCTCCTGGATGTACTTCCACAGGTTCTCGGCGCCGCGGCGGGCCAGCGTGCGGTCTTCGCGAACCGATCCACGGAGGGCGATGACATCTTCGGCCGAGTAGTTGCGGGTGATACCGCTCCAGCGGGCGTCGGTCTTCCACTGGGTCTCCAGCTCGGCCGCGGTCTGGGTCTGGTCGCCTGGGCGAGTGGTGCTCATCGGTGCCTCCGGTACATGCTTGGTGGCCCGCCTGTCGGGCCGTGGCATCAACTCTCGAGGCAAAACAAGCCATTCTGCGGGGATCGTGCAGCAGAAATTTGGCAATTCTTCCACGCGTCAGAAATTTAGCCCGTCTGGCACCGACGGACGATTTAGGGGCGCTAACCCGCCCATTTCTACGGATTTGGCAGCTCGCGGCCGATTAGCTACAGGCACCCAGTCCAATCGTTGTGACACGGCGGCCGCCGCAACCTGATCCTGAAAACGCTGGACGCGGTGGGTTTGGGCTTCGACTCCTGACATGGTTATGGGATGACGAGCTACGACGAGGTGCCCGACGCCCTGACGATCGGCAAGCGGATCCGGCAGCTGCGCACGCAGCGCGGCATGACGCTCGACGCCCTCGGGTCGGCCATTGGCCGTGCCGCCTCGCAGGTCAGCGTGCTCGAGAACGGCAAGCGCGAGCCCAAGCTAAGCGACCTGAAGACCGTCGCCAAGGCACTCGGCGTGCCGCTCGACGCGCTGCTCACCGCCGAAGCCCCGTCCAAGCGAGCGGCGCTGGAGATCGCCCTGGAACGTGCCATGCGCGGGCCGCTGTTCTCCTCGCTCGGCCTGCCGACGCTGCCGGTGCGCCGCAGTCTCAGCGACGAGGCGATCGAAACGATCCTGGGGCTGCACACCGAGCTGGACCGGCTGCACCGCGAGCGCGCCGCGACGCCCGAGGAGGCCCGCCGCGCGAACACCGAACTCCGCCAGCAGATGCGCAGGCAGAACAACTACTTCGCCGAACTGGAGACCGAGGCGAAACGCCTGCTCGCCGCCGTCGGGCACACCGGCGGCCCGCTGTCGCAGCGGCTGACCGCCGAACTGGCAGCGCACCTCGGTTTTTCACTGCACTATGTCGCCGACCTGCCCGCATCCACCCGGTCGGTCACCGATCTGCGCAACGGCCGCGTCTACCTGCCGGTGAAGGCCGACGGCGACCCGCGCAGCACGCTGCTGCAGGCGCTGGCCAGTCACGTGCTGGGGCTCGCCGAGCCGCGCGACTACGCTGAGTTCCTTCGCCAACGGGTGGAGACGAACTACCTGTCGGCGGCGCTGCTGGTGCCGGAAGACGACGCCGTCGCGTTTCTGACCACCGCGAAAGCGCAGAAGCAGCTCTCGGTCGAAGACCTGCGCGACGCCTTCGCCGTGCCGTATGAGACGGCCGCGCACCGGTTCACCAACCTGTCGACCGAGCACTTCGACATTCCGGTGCACTTCCTGAAGGTGCACGAATCCGGGGCCATCTCCAAGGCATACGAGAATGACAAGGCGCAGTTCCCGACCGACGCGCTCGGCGCCGTCGAGGGGCAGCTGGTCTGCCGCTACTGGAGTGCCCGCCAGGTGTTCGCGGTGGAAGACCGGTTCAGCCCGTATCACCAGTACACCGACAAGCCGGGTGGCACGTACTGGTGCACTTCCAGTATCCAGACAACCGCGCAGGGTGCGTTCTCGGTGAGCGTCGGCACCCCGTTCGCGCACGCCAAGTGGTTCCGCGGGCGTGATACCACCAACCGGCAGGTGTCGACCTGTCCGGATGACGCGTGCTGCCGCCGCGCGCCGGAGGGCCTCGCCTCGGCCTGGGCCGGCAACGCGCTGCCGAACGCGCGCATGCAGTCCTCTCTGCTGGCCGCGATGCCCGCCGGCACCTTCACCGGCGTCGACAGCACCGAGGTGTACACCTTCCTCGAGCAGCACGCTCCCCGGGCAAAAACTAAGCTGGCTTTGACAGACTGACGCGGTGCAGATCGACAGCCCCGACGAACTTCAGCGACTCCATGACCTGAGGGGTGAGTTCACTCGGTTCATGCTCAGCTACAAGTTCGGCGTCGATGAGCTCATGACCAAGATCAACATCCTCAAGGAAGAGTTCAGCCACACCCACGAGTACAGCCCGATCGAGCAGGTCAGCTCCCGGCTGAAGACACCGGAGAGCATCCTCGAGAAGGCGGCGCGCAAGGGCATTGACATCTCGTTCGACGCCATCCGGCGCGAGATCTCCGACATTGCCGGCGTGCGGGTCACCTGCAGCTTCATCACCGACACCTACCGCGTCTGCGAACTGCTGGCCGGGCAACGGGATATCACCGTGCTGGAGGTGAAGGACTACATCGCGAAGCCCAAGCCGAATGGCTACAAGAGCCTGCACATGATCGTGGAGATTCCGGTGTTCCTCTCCGACCGGGTGGAGCAGGTGAAAGTCGAGGTGCAGATCCGCACGATCGCGATGGACTTCTGGGCCAGCCTCGAGCACAAAATCTATTACAAGTACAACCGCGCTGTGCCCATCGACCTGCTCACCGAGCTGAAGCTGGCCGCGGATGTCGCGAGCACGCTCGATCGCAGCATGGAACACCTGCACGACGAGGTGCGCGCCCTCCCCGAGGAGCCAGACGCTGGCCGGATGCCCGCAGAGTCGCTGCGCCTGCCCGAGAACCTGCGGGTGACCCTCGGGCCGGATATCCCGCCCAGCGCCTGAGCTGCGAGAGTAGAGGGATGGCCGAGCCGATCAACCAGACCGACGACCAGGGCCGCAAGAGGGGCATCTGGGAGGAACGCTTCAAGGACGGCACCCTCGCCGGCCGGGGCAGCTACGTCGACGGCGAGAAGTCCGGCGAGTGGAAGTACTACTTCCGCACCGGAGAGCTGCGCGCCGTCGGCAACCTGTCCGCCGGCCAGCTCACCGGATTCTGGGTCTGGTACCGCGACGGCGGCGGCAAGCTGCAGGAGGGGCGTTTCCTCGACGGCGAGCAGGACGGCCTGTGGAAGCGCTGGTTCGCGAACGGCAAGCTCCTCGACGAGGGCGAGTACGCGCGCGGCAAGAAGCGCGGCGAGTGGAAGTACTACAACGAGGACGGCACCCTCAAGAAGCCGACGTCCCACCGCTAGGGGCGGCCGCTCTCGGCGACATCCGCTCTCACGTGAGCGCGGCGGTCTGCACCAACCAGTCGCGGAACAGGTCGTCGTCGATCTCCTCGACGCTAGCGACCTTCACCGAGGCAAGGTCGGTGGAACCGACGGATGCCTCGAGCCTGCCGGAGGGGTCCGACACCCGCTTCCCACCCCAGAGCAGCAGGCTCACGTAGCGCGGATACGCCTTGAAGCCCGCCACCGGCACGTCCACGGCCATCCACACCGGGTGGCCGTGCCAGATGCGCACGGCAGCCTCGGGAAGCGCCTCGTCGATGAGTTCCTGCAGGCGCAGGGCGACCACGCGCTGCGGCACCGCGAGGTGGCTGATGTACTCCTCAACGGTTTGCATGGAGTCTCACCTCGCTTGCGTCAAGTTCCGGTGTCCAGTCCTCCTGCACCATCCGCGGCACCGGGTGGATGTTCACCATCAGCGCGTTGCGGGTGGAGCGGTTCTTGAACTCGTGCCAGGTGTTCGCGGGGATCATCGCGATGGTGCCGCCATGCAGCATGTGCATTTCCCCACCGACGATGGCTTCGATCTCGCCTTCGATGACCACGAAGGTCTCGATGTACGGATGCCGGTGCTTGCTCGCGCCCTTGCCGGGCGGGCTCGTCACGAAGAAGAACGACACCGGTGACCCGTGGTCCTCTCCCTCGAACCTCCCGGCGCCACCGGACTGGGCGATGAGCTGTGCGATCTCGACGGTGTTCATCTGGCGCTCCATGTTCATCTGGCGCTCCGTTCCCTCACCGCTATGGTCGACCGGTCCACGGCATCCGTCAATGGCTTTGTAGTGCTACATTGCGGAGCATGGATGCCGCGCCCTTCCCTGTTTCGATCGACGCCTCAGGCAAGACTCCCCCGTTCGAGCAGCTGCGGCTGCAGGTGATCGAGCAGGTGCGAGCCGGGACGCTCGCTGCCGGAACCCGGCTGCCGCCGGTGCGCCGGCTGGCCGAAGACCTTGGCCTCGCCGCTAACACCGTTGCCCGGGCGTACCGCGAGCTGGAGGCCGACGGGGTGATCGAGACCCGCGGCCGCAACGGCTCGTTCATCTCGGCGCACGGCGACGAGACGGAGCGCGCCGCGCAGCTCGCGGCGCGTGACTATGCGGCGCGCATCCGGCACCTCGGGCTGTCGACGGATGCCGCGCTGGCGCTCGTCGCGGCGGCGCTGCGCGACTGAGGCAGCCCCGGCACCCGCACCGGTAAACCGCGCGGGGTTTCTCACTCAATGCGGCGCTATGTAGGTCCGCATGGTGGGAGAAACCCCGCGCGGTGCGGAAGGGCACCCGCGGCGGGGCAACCCGCGGCGTCACCGGCTCCGCTACAGCGGCAGCTCCTGCATCATCCGGTCGGGGTTGCCAAAGCGGTGCGCGGTCACCGACACCGCCTGCTCGTGCAGGAAGGCGAGCAACTCCACCCGGCCGGCCGTGGTGACCGGGCCTGCGTAGATCGCGACATCCGGTGACCCGCCCAAGGCGGTGGCCAGATCGGCTGCCGATCCGCCGATCAGCCGCACCCGATGCGTGGTGAGCGCTCCGGATGCCACCCGCACGTGCCAGCGCGCGTCGGATTCCACGATCAGCGAGCCGACCGTGACCGGCGACTCCGGACCGGCGATCAGGGTGGCCAGCTCCGCCGGCAGCACCACAGCCGAGCTGATGTCGATGCTGGCGCCGGCAAGGGTGGCCCCGGCGATCAGCCGCACCAGGTCGCCGATCGAGGCGCCCTCGGCGAGCCGCAGGGTGACCGGAACCGGCCGGTACCGGAACACGTTGCGCTCCACGCCCAGCTGCGAGACATCCTTCGAGATGCCGAACTCCTCGGCCCACACCCGGCTGTCGTCCTCGGCAGCCTGCCGCACCCGGTCGAACTCGAGGTAGTCCATGCCGGGCTGCGCGGCGGTGATCACCGAGGTCACGGAACGGGCCAGCCCGGTCAGCCGCAGGTTCGACTTGGGTGGCGCATCCACCGGCTCCCACGAGCCCAGCGTGAGCAGGTAGTTCGGGCCGCCGGCCTTCGCGCCGGCCCCCACCGAGGAGCGCTTCCAGCCGCCGAACGGTTGCCGCTGCACGATCGCGCCGGTGATACCACGGTTGACGTAGAGGTTGCCGGCCTGCACCCGCTCGGCCCAGAGGGCGACCTCGTCGGCGTCGAGTGAGTGGATGCCCGCGGTTAGCCCGTACGCGGGGGCATTCTGCAGCTCGATCGCGTCCTCAAGGGTGCGCGCGGTCATGATGCCGAGGATCGGGCCGAAGTACTCGGTGCGGTGGTATTCCGAGCCGGGCGCCACGCCGTCCCGCACCCCCGGCGACCAGAGCCGGCCGCTGTCGTCGAGCTGTCGCGGCTCCACCAGCCAGGTCTCCCCGGCGCCGAGCTGGGTGAGCCCGGCGAGCAGCTTGCCGGTCGGCTTCTCGATCACCGGCCCCATGATCGTCGTCGGGTCATCCGGCATCCCGACCCGCAGCGTCTTAACCGCGTCGATCAGCTGCCGGCGGAAGCGGTCGGAGGTGGCGACCGAGCCGACCAGGATGACAAAGGATGCCGCCGAGCACTTCTGCCCCGCGTGCCCAAACGCGCTCTTCACCACGTCGTTCGCGGCGAGGTCAAGGTCGGCGTGCGGGGTGACGATGATGGCGTTCTTGCCGCTGGTCTCGGCGAGCAGCGGCAGGTCGGCCCGCCAGGAGCGGAACATCTGGGCGGTCTCGTATCCGCCAGTGAGGATCACCCGCTCGACCGCGGGGTGCGCCACCAGTTGCTTGCCGAGCGTGCCGGAGTCGAGGTTGGCGAGCACCAGCAGGTCGCGCGGGATGCCGGCCGCCCAGAGCGCCTCGACCATCACGGCTGCGGTACGCCGGGCGGTGCGAGCGGGCTTGATGATCACCGCGCTGCCCGAGGCGAGCGCCGCCAGCACCGAACCGGTGGGAATGGCGATCGGGAAGTTCCACGGCGGGGTTACCACGGTGAGTGTGGAGGGCACGAAGCGGGCGCCGGTTACCGTGTCGAGCAGGCGCGCCTGGGCGGCGTAGTAGTGCGCGAAGTCGACCGCCTCGCTCACCTCGACGTCGCCCTCGGCGATGGTCTTGCCGGTCTCGGCGGCGGCCACCTCGATCAGCTTCGCGCGGGAGGCCTCGAGCTCCGCTCCGGCGCGGTCGATCAGGGCGGCGCGGTCGGCGGCCGGGGTGGCACCCCAGGTGGTGCCGGCGCGCACGGCGGCGGCGATGGCGTCGGCGAGCCTGGTCTCGTCCGGGATGCGCGCCGCCTCGAGCGTGGCGATGCCGAGGGTGCTCGACGCGCTGCGTTCGAGGATGGCCCGACCCCAGGCGCGGTTGGCGGCGAGCGCGGGGTCGGTGTCCGGGGTGTTCGCGAACGTGGTCGGCGCGAGCGAGGCGGGCACCGCGCCGCGGTCCTGCGCGCGGTTCGGCGCCGGCACCTCGGGCGTGAGCGCCGCGAGGGACGCCCGGAACCGGTTGGCCTCACGCCGGAACACGGGCTCGTGCTCGGCCAGGTCGAACAGGCCGCTCATGAAGTTCTCCGGGCTGGCGTTCTCCTCGAGCCGGCGCACCAGGTAGCTGATCGCGGAGTCGAACTCCTTCGGGTGCACGACGGGCGTGTACAGCAGCAGCCCGCCGACGTCGCGGCGTACGGCATCGGCCTGGCTGGTGGCCATGCCGAGCAGCATCTCGACGTCGATCCGGCCCTCCACACCCCGCCGCTTGGCCAGCAGCCAGGCGAAGGCCAGGTCGAACAGGTTGTGCCCGGCCACGCCGATGCGCACGGCGTCGGTGCGGTTCGGGGTGAGCGCCCAGTCCAGGATTCGCTTGTAGTTGGTGTCGGTCTCGACCTTGCTGCCCCAGGTGGCGAGCGGCCAGCCGTGCATCGTGGCGTCGACCTGCTCCATGGCGAGGTTCGCGCCCTTCACCACGCGCACCTTGATGCCGGCGCCGCCGGCCCGCCGTCGCTCGGTGGCCCAGGCGTTCAGCCGCTGCATCGCCGCGAACGAGTCGGGCAGGTAGGCCTGCAGCACGATGCCGGCCTCGAGGTTCTTCAGCTGCGGCTGATCGAGCAGCCGCATGAACACCGCGATCGTCAGGTCGAGGTCGCGGTACTCCTCCATGTCGAGGTTGATGAACTTGCTGCCCTGCCCGCCGCGTGCGGCCAGCAGGTACAGCGGAGTCAGTCGCTCCACGACTCGCTCCACCGTCTCGTCGAACGCCCACATGTTCAGCTGGCTGACGATCGACGACACCTTGATCGAGACGTAGTCGACGTCGTCGCGCTGCAACAGCTGCCGGGTTCCGGCCAGCCGGCTGTCGGCCTCGGCGTCGCCGAGTACGGCCTCGCCGAGCAGGTTGAGGTTCAGCCGCACCCCCTGCTGGCGCAGCGTCGCCAGGGTCTTGTCGAGCTTGTCGGGGGTGGCATCGATCACGAGGTGGCTCACCATCGAGCGCAGCACGGTGCGCGCGGTGGGGATGATCGGCCACGGCAGCAGCGGCGCGAACGCCCCACCCAGCGACACCGCGCCGCGCAGGTACCAGGGCAGGAACGACGGCACCAGGTGGCTCACCCGCTCGAGGTTCTTGCCGGCCACATGCAGGTTCTCCGGCCGCACCACGCGGTCGACGAAGCCGAGGGTGAAGTCGAGTCCCTTGGGGTCTTTCAGCACGCCGGCCAGGCGCGCGGCGCTGGCATCGGTGGCGACATCCGTGCTCTCACTGAGCCAGCGGCGCACGGTCGCGATGACCTCGTCGGACAGCTCGCCGGCGTGGAACTCCTCGGTCGAGGAAGTGGGCGAAATACTCAAGAATCTGCCTCGCAAATCGGGGTCAGGGTGCGTGCTGCGTATAGTGTGCGGCACAACTCTCGTTAGATAAAGCGCCTAGTTCTGCACGATATTATTCACAATCACTTACGAATGGATGCCGCATGCTCGACGTTCGCAGACTACGCCTACTTCGTGAGCTGAAGATCAGAGGAACCCTCGCCGCCGTTGCCGAGGCCCTGGCGTACAGCCCGTCCGCGGTGTCGCAGCAGCTCGCCATCCTCGAGCAGGAGGCGGGAGTGCCGCTGCTCAGCAAGTCCGGCCGTCGGGTGCAGCTGACCCCGCAGGCCGACGTGCTGGTCGCCCACACCACCCAGCTGCTCGAGCGACTCGAGCTGATGGAGTCCGAGATGCACGCGTCGCTCAGCGAGGTGTCCGGCACCGTGCGGCTGGCGGTGTTCCAGTCCGCAGCGCTCGGCATCGTGCCGCAGTCGCTCACCCTGCTAGCCGAGCGCTACCCGCAGCTGCGGGTCGAGGTCACCCAGCGCGAGCCGGAGAGCGCGCTCGCCTCGGTCTGGGCGCGCGATTTCGACCTGGTGATCGCGGAGCAGTACCCGGCGCACTCCGCCCCGCGGCTGGCCGAACTCGACCGCGAGGTGCTCTGCGACGACGGCCTGCGGCTCGGTACCACTAAGGCCAGCGGCATCCGTTCGATTCAGGATGCCGCCACCCTGCCCTGGGTGATGGAACCGCGCGGCACGGCCTCACGGCACTGGGCGGAGCAGACCTGCCGGTTGGCGGGGTTCGAGCCCGACGTGCGTTTCGAGACGGCCGACCTGCAGGCGCACATCCGGTTGATCGAGTCGGGCAACGCCGTGGCGCTGCTGCCCGATCTGGTCTGGGCCGAGCAGACGCCGACCCTCGACCTGGTCGAGCTGCCAGGGTCGCCGTCGCGCACGGTGTTCACCTCGGCGCGGGAGGCCAGCGCCAGTAGGCCCACGATCCAGGCCTGCCGGGCGGTGCTGCTGGAGGCCGTGCAGTTGCTCGGCGCCTGACGAACCGCTCGCCTGACCGCCCGTTAACGGACTGTGCCCCACGGAAGACCGTGGGGCACAGCAGCGGATGTGGAGTTTCGGGTCCTCCGCATACAGGGGGACGAACTACGCGGCGATTGCCTCGGCGTCGGCGCGAACGGTCTGCAGCGCGGCAGCCCACGGGAGCAGCTGGTCGATCTGGCCCTGCAGCTCGCCGGCCTTGACCTCGGCGGGGGTGAACTTGACGTCGGCGGTGAACATGCCCTCGAAGTCGGTGAACAGCGAGAACATGACTGCGGTGCGGATGTCGGCAACCTGCAGCTCGCCGAGGATCTGACGCACGTGCTCAGCGGCGCGAACGCCACCCATCGAGCCGTAGGAGATGACGCCGGCAGCCTTGTTGTTGTACGCGGTGGGCGCGATGAAGTCGAACGAGTTCTTCAGGCCACCGGGCAGCGAGTGGTTGTACTCGGGGGTGATGAAGAGGAAGCCGTCGAAGCTGTCGATCTTGGCCTGGTACTCGGCACCCAGGTTCGGGTAGTCGACGAGGTCGACGAGCTCGAACGAAGCGCCCTCACCCTTGGCGTTGGCGAGAACCCAGTCGCCAACCATGCGGCCGACGCGGCCTTCGCGGGTGCTTCCAACGATGATGCCGATGTTGAGGTTAGACAAAGAATGTCCCTTTCTTGAAAGTTCAGGTACCACCCTATGAATTTGGGTGACGCGTCAACGATATGTGCCCCTAGATGATGTGTCAACTACTTGATAGAATATTCAGCATGTCCGAAGTTTCGGAAGTCAGTACCCAGGAATGGACCGTCTGGCGCACCTTCCATATGATGCGCCGACAGCTTGACCGCGCCCTGGAGGGCCAGCTGCAGCGGGATGCCGGAATCTCCGCCGCCGACTATGAGGTGCTGCTCGCGCTGTTCGAGTCGAGAGACAACCAGCTGCGCAGCCGCGACCTCGGCGAACTGATCGGCTGGGAGAAGAGCCGCATCTCGCACCAGGTTTCGCGCATGGAAAGCCGCGGCCTGGTGGAACGTCGCGAATGCTCCGACGACCTGCGCGGCACCTGGGTCGGACTCACCGCCAACGGGCGGCGGGCGATCCTCGGGGCGATGCGGGAGCACGCCAGCAAGATCCGTCAGCTGTTCCTCGACGTGCTGACCGACGACGAGAAGGCCGCGCTGTTGGCGGCATCCGTGCGCGTGCTCGACACGATCGCCCCGCCGGTCTGCGACGACGTCGCACCGGGCCGCCCCGCCGCCGCAGGTTAGGCGCGCCACCGCCCTAGGCTCGACCCATGTCTGACCTCTACGACGTCGCCATCATCGGGGGCGGCCACAACGGGCTCACCGCTGCCGCGTACCTCGCGGACGCCGGTCTCCGCGTGATCGTGCTGGAGAAACTCGACGTGCTCGGCGGGGCAGCCGTGTCCACCCAGGCCTTCGACGGCGTCGACGCGCAGCTGTCGCGATACTCCTACCTGGTCAGCCTGCTGCCGAAGCGGATCATCGACGACCTGGGCCTCGAAATCCGGCTGGAACGCCGCCGCTATTCGTCATACACGCCGGTTCCCGGCTCGGACACCGGCCTGCTGATCGACCACGGCGACCCCGCCGCCACCACCGCGAGCTTCGCGGCGATCGGTGCGTTCGAGGATGCCGCGGCCTGGCGCGACTTCTACTCCGGCACCGGGCGCCTGGCCACGACCCTGTTCCCCACCGTGTGCGACCCGCTGCTCACCCGCCGTGAGGCGCGCGCCGCGGTGGGCGACGACCGCGTCTGGCAGGCGTTCATCGAGCGGCCGGTGGGCGAGGCGATCGAGTCCGCCTTCGCGAGCGACGTGGTGCGCGGGGTGGCGCTCACCGACGCCCTGATCGGCACCTTCGCCCCGAATCTCGACGAGAGCCTCGCGGCGAACCGCTGCTTCCTGTACCACGTGATCGGCGGCGGCACCGGCGACTGGGACGTGCCGGTCGGCGGCATGGGCGCGGTCAGCGGCGAGCTGGCCCGCGCCGCCAGGCTTGCCGGGGCCACCCTCGCCACCGGCGCCGAGGTGACCGCGATCACCCCCGACGGCGAGGTGTCCTACACCGTCGGCGGTGAGCAACGGCGGCTCGGCGCGACGAGGATCCTGGCGAACGTGTCGCCGTGGACGCTGGACGGGCTGCTCGGCCGGGGCGGGACCGACCGCGTCGCCGCGACAGGCGGGTCCGGCCCCACGGTCGCCAAACCGGAAGGCGCCCAGCTCAAGGTCAACCTGCTGCTCTCCCGTCTGCCCCGGTTGCGCGGCGATGTCGACCCGGCGGCCGCGTTCGGCGGCACCTTCCACATCAACGAGGGCTGGCGGCAGCTGCAGGCCGCATACGACAGCGCCGCCGCCGGCCGGATCCCCGACCCGCTGCCCGCCGAGATCTACTGCCACACCCTCACCGACCCGAGCATCCTGTCCCCCGAGCTGCGCGCCAGCGGAGCACACACCCTCACCCTGTTCGGGCTGCACGCACCCGACCGGCTCACCGCCGACCGCGACCAGCTGCAGGCGGCAGCACTGGCGTCGCTCAACTCGGTGCTCGCCGAGCCGATCGAACCGCTGCTGATGACGGATGCCGCGGGCGCACCATGCATCGAGACGAAGACCACCCACGACCTCGAGTCGGCCCTGGGACTGCCCGGCGGCAACATCTTTCACGGCCCGCTGACCTGGCCGTTCGCCGAAGACGATGCTTCGCTTGGCACCGCAGCGGAACGCTGGGGCGTCGCGACAACCGACCCCTCGATCCTGCTCTGCGGCGCGGGCGCCCACCGCGGCGGCGCGGTGAGCGGCATCGGCGGACATAACGCCGCGATGGCGGTGCTCGAGGAGCTGTAACCGGACGACCCTGCCCTGTTGCTCGGCAGACCCCCCGGTCTATGGTGGCGTCATGCCCGAATTCGCAGAGTTGCGTGCGCGCATCTCGTCGCCCGTATTCACGCCCTCCGATCCCGGTTTCCCCGACGAGACCACCGGCTTCAACCTCGCTGTCACCCATCAGCCGGATGCCGTGGTCGTGGCCGAGAACGAGTCCGACATCGCCCAGACGGTGCGGTTCGCCCGGGAGAACGGGATGCCGGTGCGCGTTCAGGCCACCGGCCACGGCGCGACCGAGCCGTATACCGACGGCGTGCTGGTGATCACGAGGAAGCTTGACCGGGTGTCGATCGACGCCCAGGAGCGGACCGCCACCTTCGGCGCCGGTGTGCGCTGGGCCGCCGTGCTGGCCGCGGCCGCCGAGCACCACCTCGCCCCGATCACCGGGTCGTCGCCGCAGGTCGGCGCCGTCGGGTTCCTGCTCGGCGGCGGCCTCGGCCCGCTGGCGCGCAGTCACGGCTTCGGCTCCGACTACCTGCGCGAACTGCGGCTGGTCACCGGCCTCGGCGAGATCGTGGTGGCGAACTACACCGAGCATCCCGACCTGTTCTGGGCGCTGCGCGGCGGCAAGGGCGGCCTCGGCATCGTCACCCAGGCCACGATCGAGCTGATCGAGGCTGACACGCTCTACGCGGGGTCGCTGGTCTTCGACGAGCCGCACATCGAGCAGGCGCTGCGGGCGTGGGTGGACTGGTCGGCCAGCGCCCCAGACGAGGTCACGTCGAGCGTGGCGCTGATGCGGATGCCCGATCTCGACCTGGTACCGCCGCCTCTGCGCGGCAGGCATGTGCTGAGCGTGCGGGTGGTCTCCAGCGGGCCGGTGGACGCGGGCCCGGAGCTGGCCGATCCGCTGCGCCAGGCCGCGCCGGTCTACCTCGACCTGCTCGGTGAGCTGCCGACCAGCCGACTCGGCCTGGTGCACAACGACCCCACCGATCCGGTGCCGGTCTGGGATCACGGGATGCTGCTGACCCCCATCGACCAGGACTTCGCCAGCGCCCTGCTCGGCGAGGTCGGCCCCGGCACCGAGATTCCGGTGGTGATCACCGAGGTGCGGCACATCGGCGCCGGAACCAAAATCGACGTCGACGAGGGCTCCGCGGTCGGCGGCCGCAACTCCGACTACTCGCTGGCCTTCATCGGAATGGAGCCGGAGCTGTTCGAGACGGTGCTGCCGGCATTCGCCGACCGGGTGAGCGCTGCGGTGGCGCCGTGGGTCTCCCCCGAGCTCACCATCAACTTCATCGGCCGCACCACCTCACCCGACCGCGTCGCGAAGGCCTGGCCATCCGACATCCTGAACCGCCTCACCGAAGTCCGTCATCGTTACGACCCCGAAGGAGTCTTTCCCTATGGCTACTGAGAACCTGGCTGCCGAAACGCCCGAGGCCACCGGCTGGTTGGAACGCGACAGCCAAGGCATGGCGCTGATGATCAGCCGCACCTTCTACGCGCCCGCGCGCGAACTGTGGGGCAGCCTCACCCGCCCAGACGAGCTGGCGAAGTGGATCGGCCGCTGGTCGGGAACCGCCGGCATCGGCAAGACCATCGCCTTCGAGATGATCGAAGAGGACGGCACCCTCGAGCACGTGACCATCCTGGGCTGCGAGCCGCCGCGGCACTTCCGCGGTGACTTCGGTCGGTCGGGAGACACCTGGCGAGTCGGCTTCGACCTGACCGACGCCGAAGGCATCACCACGCTCACCCTGAAGCACTACCTGCGCAGCAAGGAGGACCTGGCCGACATCGGCCCCGGCTGGGAGTGGTACCTCGACCGCCTGGTCGCGTCTCGCGAGAACAGCCCGATGCCAGACTGGGATGACTATTACCCAGCACTGAGCGAGTACTACGAGAGGCTTTGACAATGGCGGATGCCCAGAAGACCCTGCCCACCGAGGTGGCGCCCGCCGATTTCATCGCCCAGCTGCCGGAGGACAAGCGCCGCGAGCAGGGCGAGCGCGTGCTCGCCCTGATGAGCGACGCGACCGGCGATGTCCCGATCATGTGGGGGCCGAGCATGATCGGCTACGGCTCGCAGCACTACCGGGGCAAGAGCGGGCGCGAGGGCGACTGGCCCAAGGTCGGGTTCTCGCCGCGTAAGGCGGCGATCACCTTCTACGGGCTGCTCGACCACGAGGAGCTGCGGCCGCTGCTGGGCAAGCTCGGCAAGCACACCCTCGGCAAGGGCTGCATCTACGTGAAGAAGCTCGAGGACATCGACGAGACGGTGCTGCGCGAGCTGGTTTCCCGCGCCTATGGTCTGGCGAACGGGATCTTCGCGTAGCGCCGACGCCCGCTACCCCGCTGATTCCCAATGGCTGGGCGTCGGCGTGCGGGTGCTGGGCAGCGCGACATCCGTTCCCCAGGTCAGCAGCCACTCCGGCACCTGCACCTCGTGGGGGGCGACGCCGATCACGTCGTGAAGCTCGGCCATGTGCACGTGTCCGCCGCCGCGTTTCAGGAAGCGCCCGCGCAGGTACATCCGGGCGTACACCTCACCCTTCACCACGAAACGCTGCTCGAGGTACACCGCGCGCTCGTCATAGCCCAGGAACCGGCTCTCAACCACGAAGCGCTGCCACGGCATCAGCGACTTGCGGTAGCTGATCGTGGAGCTCGCCACCACCGGGTACCAGCCGCGCCGGGTCATCTCCTCATACATGCCGTTGCGCTTCAGCAGGTCGAACCGGCCGATGTCGGCGATGGAGAGGTACCGGCCGTTGTTCATGTGCCGGTAGATGTCCAGGTCGGTCGGCAGCACCCGGAAGTTGGTGCGCACCACATCGAACGGGCCGACCTTCGCGCGGCGGGCGGAGAGCCAGAGATGCAGCAGGGTGCGCCAAAGCAGATTCACTCCGGCAGACTAGCGAACCCCGCAACGCATCGGAGATTCGACTGTAGAGATGCCACAAACGGATGCCGCGGACACCGGCGCCGACTGGTGCGCAAGCACTCGCCCGTGGCCTTTTGATCCACTTCGTCGGGGTTGAGCCACGGCGCGGTGGCTCAGACCCGACAAACTGGATCAGACGCCCCGACCAGCACGCCCGCCCGCCCCGAGGATCCCACCCGCACCAAGCACCGAGCACTCCGCTCAGTGCCGGCGGTGGTCCTGGATTGTCATCCGCGGGCCGAATGCGGGCTTGCGCACCCCGCTCGCCAGCAGCAGCCGCACCACCCGTTGCCGGTGGCCGCGCCACGGTTCCAGCAGTTCGAGCATGCCGTCATCGTCGACCGGCGCACCGACCATCGCCCAGCCGACGAACGCGGCCAGGTGGTAGTCGCCGACACTCACCGCGTCGGGGTCGCCGTGCGAGCGCTGGGTCACCTCCGCGGCGGTCCAGATGCCGATGCCCGGGATGCTGCGCAGGCGCGCCCCCGCGTCATCCTTGTCAGCCAGCCGGTCGATCGACGCCGCGACGGCGGCCGCGCGCATGACCGTCGCGGAGCGCTGCGGTCCGACGCCGGCCTTGTGCCACTCCCAGGACGGGATCCGCTTGAAGCCGTCACCGGTGGGGATCAGCCGCATGCCGAGGGGCGCCGGCCCGGGCGGCTCCTCGCCGTGCTTGGTGACCAGTTGCCGCCACGCGCGCAGCGCCTCGACCGCGGTGACCTTCTGCTCGAGGATGGCCGGCATCAGCGCCGCGAAGACCCGGCCGGTGCGCGGCAGCCTGAGTCCCGACATCCGTCGCCTCGTCTCGGCCAACAGCGCATTGCCGCTCACGTCGAGGGCTGACCAGTCGTCGCCAGCCCCGCAGAGGTCGGGCACGCCGGCGATCGCGTGCTCGGCGCCCGGGCCCCAGGCCGTGGCGGCAATCTCGGCGCCGGCGCGCAGATGCAGGGTGGCCGGGCCGTCCGGAGTGCGCAGCGTCAGCCAGACGTTCGACCCCTCCCAACGGAAGGTGGGGTCGTACGTGCCGCGGCCGACCGGGCCGAGCGTCTGGCGAAGGTCGACCGGCTCGCGCGGAGCGTAGGTCGACTCGAGGGGCATGCAGGCAGGCTACGCCAGTCGGCTGAGGGGGTGGACGCCAACCGCGCACCCAGCACACCCCGCCTACACTGGACGCTCGTGGCCATTCCGAAGATCCTGCTGTTCTATGTCTTCACGCCCCTCGCCGACCCCGACGCAGTCCGCCTCTGGCAGCGCGACCTGTGCGAATCGCTCGGGCTGAAGGGGCGAATCATCCTCTCCGCCGACGGCATGAACGGCACAATCGGCGGCGACCTCAAGGCCGTCAAGAAGTACGTGCGCAAGACCCGCGAGTACGCAAGCTTCAAGAACATCGACTTCAAGTGGAGCGAGGGCACCGGCGACGACTTCCCCAAGCTCAGCGTCAAGGTGCGCGACGAGATCGTCAGCTTCGGCGCACCTGGCGAGTTGAAGGTCGATGCGAACGGCGTCGTCGGAGGCGGCACGCACCTCTCCCCCGACGAGCTGCACGAGCTCGTGGCATCCCGCGACGTCACCTTCTTCGACGGCCGCAACGCGTTCGAGGCCGAGATCGGCCGGTTCGAGGGCGCGGTGGTTCCGGATGTCGCGAACACCCGCGAGTTCGTCGCCGAGCTTGACAGCGGCAAGTACGACCACCTCAAGGACCAGCCGATCGTCACGTACTGCACCGGCGGCATCCGCTGCGAGGTGCTGTCCTCGCTGATGCTGAACCGCGGCTTCAGCGAGGTCTACCAGCTCGATGGCGGCATCGTGCGCTACGGCGAGCGATTCGGGGACGCCGGCCTGTGGCAGGGCTCGCTGTACGTTTTCGACCAGCGGATGGCGGTGAACTTCACTCCGGATGCCGCGGTACTCGGGCACTGCGTCGCCTGCGGCAACCCCACCAGCCGGATGCGCAACTGCACCGAGCCGTCCTGCCGCGACCAGTTCGTGGTGTGCGAGGCCTGCGACGCGGTGGCCTGCGAGCGGCACGCGGTTGAGCCCGCCGCCTGAAGCCGTCGGCCGCGACATCCGTCACATGACGCCGTCAACTCAGCCGTTCCGCCGCCCGCGATAAGCTCAACCCCAACATCACCCTGACCCTGGCGGGCGTCGCAAGCGTCCGCACCACCACCCAGAAGGCAGGCGCATTCATGCGAATTGGCATCCTCACGTCGGGCGGCGACGCTCCCGGTCTCAACGCGGTCATTCGTGCCGCCGTGCTGAAGGGGCAGACGCTCAACGGCCAGGAGTTCGTCGGCTTCAAGAACGGCTGGAAGGGTGTGATCGAGGAAGACCTGATCCCGCTCGGCCGCCACGAAGTGCGCGGCATCAGCAAGCAGGGCGGCACGATCCTCGGCACCTCGCGCACCAACCCGTTCGAGGGCAACGGCGGACCAGACCGCATCCGCGAGGTGATGGCCCGCAACGAGATCGAGTCGATCATCGTGATCGGCGGCGAGGGCACCCTGGCCGCCGCGAAGCGACTGTCCGATGAGGGCCTGCCGCTGGTGGGCGTACCGAAGACGATCGACAACGACATCTCCGCCACCGACTACACGTTCGGATTCGACACCGCCGTGCAGATCGCCACCGACTCGATGGACCGCCTGCGCACCACCGGCGACTCGCACGGCCGCTGCATGATCGCCGAGGTGATGGGCCGGCACGTGGGCTGGATCGCGCTGCACTCCGGCATGGCCGCCGGGGCTCACGCCATCCTGATCCCGGAGCAGAAGACCTCGATGGACCAGATCATCGAGTGGGTGACCAGCGCCCACGACCGCGGTCGCGCACCGCTGATCGTGGTGTCGGAGGGCTTCGAGCTCGACACCATGGACGACCCGCACCACGAACGCGGCCTCGATGCGTTCGGACGGCCCCGGCTCGGCGGCATTGGCGAGAAGCTCGCGCCGGTGATCGAGGAGCGCACCGGGATCGAGACCCGCGCCACCACCCTCGGCCACATCCAGCGCGGCGGCACGCCCACCTCGTACGACCGGGTGCTCGCCACCCGGCTCGGCATGGCCGTGCTCGACCTCGCCCTGGACAAGCAGTGGGGCCAGATGGTGGCGCTCCACGGCACCGACATCGTCACGGTCGGATTCGAAGAGGCGCTCGGCAACCTGAAGACCGTGCCGCAGGCCCGGTACGACGAGGCCCGCATCCTGTTCGGCTGAGTTTCCCGACCTGCTCGGTCGGACTTCGGCGGCTCGGGAGGATGATTTCGCGCTAAACCGTCCTTCCGAGCCGCCGAAGTCCGTCCGTGGAGCAGCCGACCGGAGAATTTCGCCGCGTCCAGAAGGGTCCGGATGCCGCGGCACGAGTATCGTGGACGCGTCATGCTGCTCACGATGCTGAAGTCCAAGATCCACCGCGCCACGGTCACCCACGCCGACCTGCACTACGTCGGCTCGGTCACCGTCGACAGCGAGCTGCTTGAGGCATCCGGCATCCTGCCCGGTGAACTGGTCTCCATTGTCGACATCACCAACGGGGCGCGGCTCGAGACCTACACGATCGCCGGCGAGCCCGGCAGCGGCGTGCTCGGCATCAACGGCGCCGCCGCGCACCTGGTGCACCCCGGCGACCTCGTCATCCTGATCGCGTACGCGCAGATGACCCCGGACGAGGCGCGCGCCTTCCAGCCGGCGATCGTGCATGTGGACGCCGGTAACCGCATCGTGCATCTGGGAGCGGATGCCGCGGACGCCACCGGTGTCGACGCCGTGCGGGCCCCGCTCGCGCTTTAGCCCTCGACTGCCGGCGACCCCAGCGTGAGTGCTGCGGCCACACGCGTGATTCCGCAGAGAACGCCCATGCTCTGAGCAAACATGGGCGTTCTCTGCGGAATGACGGAGGCTACTTCGACTCGACCGACTCCGTGTCCTGCTCGGTGTCCTGCTCGGTGTCCGAGCCCGTGGCTGCGCCTGCGCTCGTACCCGCAGCGCCCGCGGCAGCCTTGCGACGGGCGCGCAGCTTGCCGAAGACCATCGGGCCGAACGCGAGCAGCGCCGCGAGCAGCAGGATGCCGATCGAGATCGGGCTTTCCAGCATGATGCCGAAGCTGCCCTGGCCGAGCGCCGAGGTCTGCACGAGGGCCTTCTCGAACAGCGGGCCGAGCACGAGGCCGAGCACCAGCGGGGCGACCGGCAGGTCGAGTTCCTTCATGATGTAGCCGACGATGCCGAAGATCAGCACCAGCACCACACTGAACATGTTGTTGCTCACCGAGTAGGCGCCGATGAAGCTGGTCAGCAGGATGATCGGGTACAGGTAGCCGTACGGGATCCGCAGCATCTGCGCGAACACCGGCGCCAGCGGCAGGTTCAGGATCAGCAGCAGCACGTTGCCGATAAAGAACGAGACGAGCAGTCCCCAGACCAGGGTCGGCTGGGTCTCGAACAGCAGCGGGCCGGGCTGCAGGCCGTAGATGGTGAACGCTCCGAGCAGCACCGCGGTGGTGCCACCGCCGGGGATGCCGAGCGCCAGCGTCGGCACGAAGTTCGCGTTCGCTGCCGCATTGTTCGCGGCCTCCGGTGCGGCGACGCCCTCGATGGCTCCCTTGCCGAACAGGTGCTTGTTTCTCGACACCTTCTTCTCGATGCCGTACGACATGAACGAGGCGAGCGTGGATCCGGCGCCGGGCAGGATGCCGAGCAGGAAGCCGATGCCGCTGCCGCGCAGGATCGGACCGGTCGAGCGCTTCAGCTCGGACTTGGTGATCACCATGTCGCGGAACCGGGTGCGGATGGGCGCCGCGGCACCGACCCTAATCTGGTACAGCACCTCACCGAGCGCGAACAGGCCGATCATCACCTCGACGAACGGGATGCCGCCGAGCAGGTCGATGTTGCCGAACGTGAACCGGGCGTCGCTGAAGCCGGTGGCGACGCCGACCGTGGAGATCAGCAGACCGACAGCGGCCATCATCAGGCCTCGCGCGAGCGAGCCGCCGGCGAAGCTGACCACGATCACCAGTCCGAGGATCATGATCGCGAGGTTCTCGACCGGGCCGAAGTTTAGTGCCAGGTCGGCCAGCGGCGGGGCGAGCGCCATCAGCAGCGCGAGCGAGATGATCGCGGCGACGAACGAGCCGATGGCGCTGATCGCCAGCGCGGCGCCCGCTCGACCGTTTCTGGCCATCTGGTAACCGTCCAGCGTGGTTACCACGCTCGCCGCTTCACCGGGCGTGGAGATCAGCACCGAGGTGATGGTTCCGCCGTACTGGGCGCCGTAATAGATGCCGGCGAGCATGATCAGCGCGGTGACCGGCTCAAGCGCCAGGGTCAGCGGGATCAGGATGGCGACACCGGTGGTGGACCCGAGACCCGGCATGAGGCCGATGATCGTGCCCATGAGCACGCCGATGAAGCACCAGAGGATGTTCTCGGGGGTGAGCGCGGTCTCAAAACCGAGGATGAGGTTGTCAATCATGGCTACAGAATTCCGAGTAGGCCCTGGGGCAGCGGCACGCGCAGCAGAACCCCGAAGACGAGCCAGGCGACAGCGAGGGCTGCCACGGTGACGATGAGAGAGGAGAGCATCTTGCGCTTCTCGATGACCACGGCGATCACGAACAGCATGAGACCGAAGGCGAGCAGGAAGCCAATCACGTTGACCAGTAGCAGCGCCACGATCAGGATGCCGGTGACCGCGACGAGCATGCGGTTGCGCTGCTTCTGGGTGCGACCGAAGATGTCGACATCCGTCGCCTTCTCGGTGTCGACCTCGGCCTGCAGTGCGTCGATGGCTTCGGTGTCGAGCGCGAGTTCGGCGTCGTAGTTGTGTTGGCGCCGCTCGAGCAGCCGGCCGATGATGTCGATCACGGCGAATGCGGCGACGAGGCCGCCTGCCAGGACGGGCAGGAAGCCCGGCCCGATGCGGCCTTCCTCGCCGAATGCGCCATAGCCGATGCCGCCGATGACGGCGGCAACGCCGACGGCCGCCAGGACCGCGGTGAACGCGATCCCGGCGACCTTGAGTCGTGCAGATTCCACTACTTCAGTACCTTCTTGAGGTCTTCGTTGTTGCCCTCGAGGTACGTGACGAAGTCGTCGCCGTAAACGGCGTTGGCCTGCATCACATTCTGCTCGATGTACTCGGCGTAGGCGTCCGACTTCTCGAACTCCTTGGCCGCGTTGATCCAGAACTCCTTGGCGTCGTCGCTGATGCCGCCCGGGGCGATGAAGCCACGGAACTGCGCGAACGCCACGTCGATGCCCTGCTCCTTGGCGGTGGGGATGTCGGCGAGCTGGTCGTACTCGTAGCGCTCATCCGAGAACGCGCAGAGCGCCTTCAGGTCGCCGGATTCCAGCTGGCCGAGCACCTCGCCCGGGTTCAGCGAGGCGATGTCGATCTGGCCGCCGAGCAGGGACGCGAGCACTTCGCTGCCCGATTCGAACGGAACGCGGTCGAACTTGACGTCCATTTCGTCCTCAACCAGCGTGAAGACGATCTCGTCGAGGCTGGTGGCGCCGGACACGGCCGCGACGACGCGGTCGGTCTTCGCCTGGTCGACGACGTCGGTGCAGGTCTCGAACGGCGAGTCGGGTGCGACCACGAGCAGGGTGTAGTCATCGCCGAGCTTCATGATCGGGGTGAAGCTGGTGAAGTCGAATTCGACGTCCTGGGTGAGCGGCAGGGCGAGCATCGCCGTCTCGGAGGCGAGCAGGTAGTTGTCCTTGCCCTCCTGCGCGAGGAAGTGCGAGTAGCCCACCGCGCCGGAGCCGCCCTCGCGGTTCTCCACACTGACGTTGGTTCCGGTGACCGATTCGAGCCCAGCGGCGATGGCGCGGCCGCTGAGGTCGCTGCCGCCGCCGGCGCTGAACGGAACGATCATGCGCGCGTCGCCGGAGAGGCTGAATGCTCCGCCTTCGCTGTCGGCCGAGGATGCGCCCGAGCTGCAGGCGGTGAGGGCCAGGATGGCGGCTGCGCCGATCGCGGTCACCTTTGCTGTGGTTGACACCATTGTCTGTCTATCTCCTTTGATGAATACCAGTGGGGTTGGTTGGCAATCAAAGATCCTATTGGATCTATGACTCGCAGTGTGGCAGAACCACGACAGCGACGCAACATGGTCATGGGCGACGCGCGGATGCCTCGTCGAGCACCTGCGCGAAGTTCGCGGCGTCGTGCGCGAAGCGGCCGAGGAAGAGGCCGTCCACCCCGTCGAGCCGGGCGATCAGCCCCGGTCCGGCGCTGCCGCCGTAGAGGATACTGAGGGCGAGGTCGGGGTACGCCGGCTCCAGACGGGCGCGGAGTTCGCGCACCACCGCGGTGACGTAGTCGGGGTCGGCCGGCGCGTCCGCGCCGATCGCCCAAATCGGTTCGTAGGCGAGCAGCAGGTCACCGCGCGCGCCGGTCGGCACCGCGGCGGTCACCTGCCGCGCACAGTGCTCCGCGGCATCCGCTGGTGACAGCCGCTGCGGCTCTCCCACGCAGAGCAGGGCGGTGACCCCGGCCTGCGAACTCGCCCGGTACTTCAGCGCCACCACGTCGTCGGTTTCGCCGAACAGGTCGCGGCGCTCGGCGTGGCCGATCTCGGCGAGGCCGACGCCGAGTTCGGCCAGCATGGATGCCGACACCTCGCCGGTGAGTGGGCCGTCGCCCCATGCCACGTTCTGCGCGCCGACGATCACGCCGGTGTCGCGGAAGGTTTGCAGGGCGGCGGGAAGGAGCGGGAACGACGGGATGACGAACGGCACCACCCCGGCATCGGCAAGGCCGGGGCGAGCCAGCACCGCCTCCCGGGACTCGGCGAGCCAGTCGAGTGTCTGGTGGTATCCGAGGTAGGCCTTGGTGCTGACCCCGACGTACTGCTTACCCATGCCTAGACCGCGGCGACGAGCTTGCGGGCGGCGATGCTGACCGCGAGGTCGAAGGCGTGCTCGGTGGCGCCGGTGCCGGCGATTCCCTTGCCGACGATGTCGAACGCGGTGCCGTGCGCGGGCGTGGCGATCACCACGGGCAGCCCGCCCTGAATGGTGACGCCTCGGTCGAAGCCGATGAGCTTCATCGCGATCTGACCCTGGTCGTGGTACATCGTGACGATGCCGTCGAAGTCGTGGCGCTTGGCGGCGAAGATGGTGTCGGACGGGAACGGGCCCTCGACGCCGATGCCGAGTTCGCGCGCGGCTTCCACGCCGGGAGCGATCTCGTCAATCTCCTCGCGGCCGAAGTTGCCGTTCTCGCCGCCGTGCGGGTTGAGCGCGCAGACGCCGATGCGCGGCGCCGCCAGGCCCGAGCCGAGCAGGGTCTCGTTCAGTAGCTCGATCGCGGCGGTGACCGCGGGGGCCTTGATGTGCTGCGCCACCTCGGAGATCGGGATGTGCGAGGTGACCCTGGCGGTGGTGAGGTCCTCGAGCACGTTGAGCTCACTGGTGACGCCGGTGTGGCCCAGCTCGTGCGCGAACCAGCGCAGTTCGTCTTCGTGGTTCATGCCGGCGAGCTTGAGGCTGGTCTTGTTGAGCGGGGTGAAGACGATGGCGTCGATCTTGCCCTCGTTCGCCAGCTGCAGCGCGCGGGTGAGCTGGTGCATCACGCGGGCACCGGCCTCGACGCTGACCTGCTGGGCCGGGATCGGCTCGGTCGGTGCGGAGGAGTCATCCAGCAGCACCGCGTGCCCGGGCGTGGGCTCGTCGGCGAGCGGGATCTGCACGCCGGCGATTCGCGCGGCGGCTTCCAGCTCCGATGCGTCGGCGAGCACGTAGACCTCGGCGGCATCCAGGCTTCCGGGGCGCGCGAGCAGCTTGGCGGCCAGTTCCGGGCCGATGCCGGCAGGGTCGCCCAGAGTCAGCGCGATCCGCGGCAGGCGCGTCGCGGTGCCGGCGCTGGGGGCGGTGCTGATGGAGGTGCTGGTCGAGGTACTCACAGTGCGGGCCTTTCGTAGCTGGAGATGGCGTCGACCTTGTCGGCCGACGCGGAGGTGGTGTCGAAGCGGTAGTCGAGCCATTCGCCAACCAGCCGCCTGGCCAGTTCCAGGCCGATGACGCGCTGCCCCATGGTGAGCACCTGCGCGTTGTTGCTGAGCACGCCGCGCTCCACCGAGTAGCTGTCGTGGGCGGTGACGGCACGGATGCCGGGGACCTTGTTCGCTGC
The DNA here is from genome assembly GCF_011751885.2 of Salinibacterium sp. ZJ450. Classification (NCBI taxonomy): domain Bacteria; kingdom Bacillati; phylum Actinomycetota; class Actinomycetes; order Micrococcales; family Microbacteriaceae; genus Ruicaihuangia; species Ruicaihuangia jiafui. The sequence continues at coordinate 60,437 of NZ_CP061771.1, read as the reverse complement.
GATGGCCACGCCGAGTCCGGTGCCGCAGAACAGCAGGGCGCGGTCGGCGTCTCCGGCCCGCACCTTGCGGGCCGCGGTCACCGCGACGTGCGGGTATGCGGTGTGGCCGTCAGCGTCGACGCCGACGTCGGTGACGGAGGCCACACGGGGGTCGGCCTCGAGGTCCTTCTTCAGGGCTTCCTTGTAGTCGAAGCCGGCGTCATCCGATCCGATGACAATGTGCAGTGGGGCGGTGCTGTGCAGGTGCGCGGTCATGATTCCTTCTTGCCTATTCTGCCGTGGCGGCCGAGAGCCGCTCACCGATGGTGGTGACGATGCGGGCGAACGAGACGGCGCCGGCATCCGGATGTCCCACGCTTCGCTCGACGTGCGGGCGGGCTCGCCCGAGCCTGGGCTTCAGCGTGGCGGTGGCGGCCGCGGCGGTGTTCGCGGCCTCGGCGGCGGACCGCCAGGCGGCCGGGAGGGGCTGCCCTCCCTCGACGGCGCGGCCGAGCTCCTCGGCGAACGGCACGAAGGCGTCGACGAGGGTCTTGTCGCCAATCTGGGCCTTGCCGAGACGCTGCACGCCGGCGAGTCCGGCGGTGACGGCGTCGGCGATCGCGCGGGCGTCCAGGGCGGATGCCGCGGCGAGGCTGCTGCCGGCGCCGGTGAGGGTGATCCCCCAGAGTGCGCCCGACGTGCCGCCGCCGTGCTCCGACCAGCCTTCGCCGGCATCGTGTAGCAGCCGCACCACGTCACCGTGGTGGGCGACCACGCGTTCGGCGGCGGAGAGGGCCCCGGTGACACCGCGGCTCATGCCGATGCCGTGGTCACCGTCGCCGGCGATGGCGTCGATGCGACCGAACTCGTCCTCACCGTCGAGCACGACCTGGCGCACCGCGCGCAGCAGTTCCAGGGCTGCCGCGGCGGCGGCGGCCTGATCGGCACTGGCGGGCGCGATGGTTGCGGTCGCGACATCCGACTCGGCGGCGCGGTTGTCCGGCTCGGTCGGGATGACCTCGCCCTTGCGGAAGGCCGGGGTGTCGGCGGGAGCGCGCCAGAGCCGTTCCAGCTCGTCGTCGACCCAGAACAGGGTGAGCGAGACGCCGGCCATGTCGAGGCTGGTGACCAGTTCGCCGCACTCCGGTTCGACGATCTCGACGCCGGCGGCGGTCAGGCGCTCCGACACGGCGGAGAAGAGCACGAACAGCTCCTCGTACTTGAAGGAACCGAGTCCGTTCAGGATGACGACGGCGCGACGCTCGGTGACGTCAGCCGGGATCTCGTCGAGCAGGCGTGCGGTCAGCAGGTCGGCAAGCTCCGGGGCGGTGCTGACGGCGCTCTCGCTGAGGCCGGGCTCTCCGTGGATGCCGAGGCCGATGGCCATCATTCCCGGCGCCACCGTGAACAGCGGCTCGGATGCCCCGGGCAGCGTGCAGCCCGAGAACGCGACGCCGAGCGAGCGGGTGCGGGCGTTCGCCTTGCGGGCGAGGCGTTCCACCTCGTCCAGGCTCGCGCCGGTCTCTGCCGCGGCGCCGGCGATCTTGAACACGGTGAGATCGCCAGCGACGCCGCGGCGCTTCTCGATCTCGTCGGGCCCGGCGCTGGCGATGTCGTCGGTGACGACCACGGTGCGCACGTCCAGGCCTTCGCCGCGCAGCCTTTCCTCGGCCAGGCCGAACTGCAGCACGTCGCCGGCGTAGTTGCCGAAGCTGAGCAGGATGCCGGCGCCGCGCTCGACCGACTTGGCGACCCGGTACACCTGTCCGGTCGCCGGTGAGGCGAAGATGTTGCCGCAGACGGCTCCGGCGGCCAGGCCAGGCCCGACGAGGCCGGCGAAGGCCGGGTAGTGGCCGGATCCGCCGCCGACGACGACGCCGACCCGGCCGTCGGGGATCACGGTGGATCGCACGACGCCGCCGTCGACGCGGCGCACGTAGCGTCGGTTGGCGGCCACAAAGCCGTCGATGGCGGTGTCGGCGAAGGTGGTGGCGTCGGTGATCAGGTGGGTCACGGCTGGGCCTCCCGCTGTGGCTGGGTTGCGACATCCGGTGCCTGCGCGGTCTGCGGCAGCAGCGTGCGCAGGTACTGCATGTTCATGGCGCTGACGCCGAGGCCATCTCCGCCGTAGTGCTCGCAGCAGAGCACGCCCTGGAAGCCGAGCGCGAGGGCCTCGCGAATGGCGTCGCGGTAGTTGATGAAGCCGAGCGCGAGCGGCGCGGGGTGGGTGACGATGGCGCCGGTGGCCGGGTCTTCGTCGCGGTAGTAGTTCTTGACCTGCCAGTAGTTGGTGTACGGCAGGGTCTTGGCGAGCATCTCGCGCCAGTCCTCGATCGGCCGGTGCAGGCGCACCAGGTTGCCGATGTCGGGGTCGAGGCCGACGTTCGGCAGGTCGATGTCCTGAATCAGGCGCACGGCGCTGTCTGCGGTGCCGAGGTAGGTGTCCTCGTACATCTCCAGCGACACGATCATCCCGACCTCGGCCGCGTGCTTGCCGATCTCACGGAACCGGGAGACCGCGAGCGCCCAGGTGTCGGCGTCGTGCTCGGGGTCGCTGGCGCCGGGGGCGTTCCAGAACCAGAGCTGCTGCTGTTGCGCCGGCGTGAATGGGCGGTGCAGGCCGAGCGAGAGCACCTCGACGCCGAGCGCCGCCCCGGCCTCGATGGTGCGGTGCGTGTAGGCCAGGTTATCGGCCGCGGTGTCGGGGTCGATGATGCTGCGACGGGTAATCGAGATCGCGGGCAGGCGGAGACCGGCGGCGACCAAAGTCAGCTCGAACTCGGCCAGGCGCTCGGGGGTGAGATCGCCGACGCGCAGCCAGTTGTCGGTGAGGTCGACGTGCTGGAAGCCGACATGGGCGACCTCGCGCAGGTCGCGCAGCCAGTCCTCGGCCGGGGCGTCCTGCACGCGGGGATGGGCGAACTGATGCAGGGCGGCCGCGATGGGCCAGCTCTCGCTCGTGTGGGGCAAATCGACACCTCGTTGTGTGGGCGTTCGGCTGCGCCGAATGCTCAATCCTGTTTCCTATAGGAAAGAGCATCCGGGGGGCGATGTCAAGTCGCGAAACCCACGGAAGGATCAGCCGAGCGTCAGTGGTGGTGCGCCTGATCGGCGATGGCGCGGCGCTTCACGCTCTCGATGTGCAGCTCCATCTGGTGGCGCGCGGCATCCGCGTCACCCGCTTGGAACGCCTCGAGGATCGTGGTGTGCTCGGCGATGGCGTGGTCGGCGTCACTCACCCCGAGCCCTCCGAACAGGCGGAAGCGTTGCACGTGGCCGCCAAGGGCGGTGTATGCCGCCAGCAGGAACCGGTTGCCCGCGTTCTCGGCGATTAGCCGGTGGAAGCGCTCGTCCGCTTCCCAGTACGGCCTGATCGTGCCGGTGGTGGGATCGGTCGGGGAGTGCCGGAGGTCGTCGATGCTGCGGGCGAGCTCTCCGACGAGGTCGGTGCTGGTGCGGGCGCACGCGCGGTAGGCGTTCTCGGGCTCGAGCAGGTGCCGGGCGTCCATCAGCTCGGTGACCTCGTCGACGGTGAACAGTGGGGCGACCCGGTAGCCCTTGAGCGCCGCGCGCACCACCAGGCCGGTGGCCTCAAGCCTGGCCAGCGCCTCGCGGATCGGGGTCTGCGAGATTTCCATGCCGCGGGCGAGCGCGTCGATGTTGAGCGGCTCATCCGCTTCGAGGCGGCCGTCGATGAGCGCCACCATGAGCTCGTCGTAGACGTGGTCCGCGAGCACCTGCCTCGACGCGACGCTGCGGATGGAAGATCCTATAGGCATGCGATTACTGTAGTTCGTCGCAGAGCGTCACCGGACGCTTCAAGCCCGTTCGGGCGCGTTCAGCTCCCTTCAACCCCGTTCGGGCGCGTGAGGTCTGTCCTTTAGTCCTTCCCTGAGGTCGGGAAGAACCAAAGGCCGTACCTCAGCCGCTTGGCGGGTTACTCGGGCCGTGCGGCCGCCGCCGCGCGCGCCGCGGCCGGCAGGGCGTTGAGGATGCGGGTCACCGCTGCGTCGTCGTGCGCTGAGGTCACGAACCAGGCCTCGAAAACCGACGGCGGCAGGTTCACGCCCGCGTCGAGCATCGCGTGGAAGAACGGCGGGTAGCGGAAGGCATCCTGCGCCTTCACGCCGGCATAGTTGTGCGGGGCATTCGCGCTGAACGCGAAGGAGAACAGGGTTCCGGCGCGCTGCACCGAGTGCGCGACGCCTTCGGCGGCGAGGGCGGCGGATGTCGCGGACGCCACCTGATCGGCGACCGTGCTGAGCCGCTCGTAGACGGCGGCATCCGCGGCACGCAGTGTGGCAATGCCCGCCGCCACGGCGAGCGGATTGCCGCTCAGGGTGCCGGCCTGGTACACCGGGCCGACCGGGGCCAGGTAGTCCATCACGTCGGCGCGTCCGCCGAGGGCGGCCAGCGGCATCCCGCCGCCGACGACCTTGCCGAATGTCATCAGGTCGGGCACCCAGCCGGTGCCATCGGGCACCTGTCCGGAGGCTTCCAGACCCCACCAGCCGGCGGGGCCCGAGCGGAATCCGGTGAGCACCTCGTCGAGGATCAGCAGCGCGCCGTGCTCGCGGGTGATGCGGGAGAGTTCCCGGTTGAAGCCAGGCGCCGGAGGCACCACGCCCATGTTGGCGGATGCCGCCTCGACGATGATGGCGGCGATGTGGTCGCCGTGCTCGGCGAACGCGGCCCGCACCGCGTCGAGGTCGTTATACGGCAGCACGAGAGTCTGCGCGGCGGTCGCGGCGGTGATGCCAGCGGAACCGGGCAGCGCCAGCGTGGCGACACCGGAGCCCGCCTCGGCCAGCAGCGAGTCGGAGTGCCCGTGGTAATGGCCGGCGAACTTGACCAGCAGATCGCGGCCGGTGAATCCACGGGCCAGCCGGATCGCGGTCATGGTGGCCTCGGTGCCGGTGGACACCAGGCGCACCTTCTCGACCGGGTGCACGGCAGACTGCGCGCCGCCGAACGGCTGACGGCTGTCGCTCACCCGGCTGTGGATCAGCTCGGCCAACTCGGTCTCGCCCGGGGTGGACGCCCCGAACGACAACCCGCGCGCCGCAGCGTCCTGCACGGCGGCCACCACGTCCGGATGTGCGTGGCCGAGCAGGGCAGGACCCCACGACGCGACCAGGTCGACATACTCGCGACCCTCGACGTCGGTGATGTACGGCCCGTTCGCGCTGACGAAGAACCGGGGTGTTCCGCCGACCGACCCGAAGGCGCGAACCGGTGAGTTCACGCCGCCAGGGATCAGCTGCCGTGCCTGCTCGAACTGCTGCTCGTTAGTGTCCATTCAGTGACCTAGCCACTTCTGTTGCCCAATAGGTCAGCACGGCGTCGGCACCCGCACGCCGAATGCTGACAATGCTCTCGAGGATCGCCCGCTCCCGGTCGATCCATCCGTGCGCCGCGGCGGCCTCGATCATCGCGTACTCGCCGCTCACCTGATATGCCCAGACCGGAATATCACTGATGGCGCTCACGTCGGAGAGCACGTCGAGATAGCTCAACGCCGGCTTGACCATGATCACGTCGGCGCCCTGCTCGATGTCGAGCCGCGCTTCGCGCAGTCCCTCGCGACGGTTCGCCGGGTCCTGCTGGTAGGTTCGCCGGTCGCCCTGCAGCGAGGAGTCGACCGCCTCGCGGAACGGCCCGTAGAACGATGAGGCGTACTTGGCGGCGTATCCGAGTATGGCGGTGTCGGAATATCCGGCGCCGTCGAGCGCTTCCCGCACCGCTTCGACCTGGTTGTCCATCATTCCGGACAGTCCGATCAACGCCGAACCGGCGGCCGCGTGAGCGAGCGCCATCTCCTGGTAGCGCAGCAACGTTGCATCGTTGTCGACCCGGCCGGCAGCGTCCAGCACACCGCAGTGTCCGTGGTCGGTGAACTCGTCGAGGCACAGGTCGGTCTGCACGACGAGCGCGTCACCCACCTCGGCGACCGCCGCGCGGGTAGCGACGTTGAGGATGCCGTTCTCGTCGGTCGCGCCGCTGCCGACGGCGTCCTTGTGCACGGGGACGCCGAACAGCATCACTCCGCCGATACCGGCCGACGCGGCATCCTGCAGCGCGCTCTTGAACGAGTCGAGACTGTGCTGCACGACCCCGGGCATCGAGGAGATCGGCACCGGTGCGTCGATGCCTTCCCGCACGAACATCGGCAGGATGAGTTCGGCCGGGTTGAGCCGGGTTTCCGCGACCAGGCGGCGGAGCGGCGCTGTGGCGCGCAACCGCCGGGGACGTTCCACGATGGCCATTACGCCTGGACCTCCGCATATTCGACGAGAGCTTCGATGAGGGACTGGGCCGAACGGGTTTCGGCGATGGTGTGCACAGTGAGCCCGGCCGAGCGGGTGTCGAACGCTGTGCGCGGTCCGATGCAGGCGACGACGGTGGCGGGTGGCAGCGGGGCGAGCTGCGCGGCCAATTGCCGGGCGACGCTGCCGGAGGAGACGAGCACGGCGTTGATGCGTCCGGAAGCGACATCCGCCGCCACCTCGTCGGAAACCGGCACGCCGACGGTGCGGTACGCCGAGATGAAGGTGACGTTAAAGCCGAGCTTGGTGAGCCCGGCGAGCAGCGTGGGTTCCGCGATGTCGGATTGCGGCAGCAGCACGCGGCCGGAGCCGTGGCCGCCGGGCCACTCCTTGAAGAGGCCGCGGGCGGAGTAGTCGCCCTGCGGCACGAAGTCCACCTCGTAGCCGGCCAGGCTGAGCGCCCCGGCCGTGGTCTCGCCGACCGCGGCGATCCGGGTGCCCTCCGGCACTGTGGTGCCGTGGCTGGCGAGCACGTCCACCGTGGTGGCGCTGGTCACGACGAGCCAGGCAAAGGCGCCCGCCTCGAGCTCGCGCAGCGCGCCCTGCAGCGCTTCGGGGTTGTCGGTGCTGGCGAAGTTGATGATCGGGGCCACCACCGGAACCGCGCCGAGGCCGCGCAGCGACGCCGCGACGGAGTCACCCCATCGCCCGCCGCGCGGCACGAGCACGCGCCAGCCAGCGAGAGGTTTTGTGGGGATTACCGTCATGACTGGCCGCCGAGCGGAGCGAACTCCGCGGCGCCGTTTGCGAGCAATTCGTCGGCGATGCGGGCCGATACCTCGACGGATGGCTCCGCAGAGTCCGACACGTACAGGGCGTGCGAGCTGGTGAGGTGGGCCGTGCCGTCTGGCCGGTACACGCGGGCCGAGACGAACAGCATGCCGTCCTCGATCATCGCGGTCGCGCCGATGGGTGCCGCGCATCCGGCCTCGAGCCGGTGCAGCACGCCACGCTCGGACTCGACCATGGTGCGGGTGGGCCCGTGGTCCAGCGCCGCGACGAGCTTCTCCTCGCCGGCGCGCGTCTCGAGCGCGAGCGCTCCCTGGCCGGGGGCGGTCGGCCAGCTGGACAGGTCCAGGTACTCGGTGATGGCCTCGGTGCGGCCGAGCCTGGTGAGGCCGGCGACCGACAGGATCACGGCATCCAGATCACCGGATGCCACGCGCCCGAGCCGCGTGTCCACATTGCCGCGGATGTCGAGCACTTCGACATCCGGACGGCGAGACCGCAGCTGCGCCTGGCGACGCGGCGAGCCGGTGCCGATGCGCGCGCCCTGCGGCAGGGTCTCCAGGGTGAAGCCGTCGCGGGCGCAGACCGCGTCACGGGCGTCGGCCCGCTTCGGGATGGCGGCGATGGCGAGCCCTGGCAGCGGCTGGGTCGGCAGGTCCTTCAGGGAGTGCACCACCACGTCGCATTCGCCGGCGAGCAGGGCTTCGCGCAGGGCCGCGGCGAACACGCCGGTGCCGCCGATCTCGGCGAGCGAGGCCTTGTTGCGGTCGCCCTCGGTTGTGATCGGGATGATCTCGACATCCTGACCACTCTTCTTCGCGAGCAGCTCGGCCATCATCCCGGTTTGGGCCATGGCGAGCGCGCTGGCGCGCGTTCCGATGCGGATGGTCATGGTGCAACTCCTGCCGCGGCCGGCTTGAACCCGGCACGCACGTTCTCACAGCAGCCCGGCCTGCAGATGTCGTACCAGGGGCCGAGCTCGGTGAGCGCCGGACGCTCGGCGACAGGGGTGCCGGTGACCCGCTCCATGACCAGGTCGACGAGACCGGTCACGTATCGCGGGTTGACGCCGGGGGTAGGCACGCGGATGGCGGTGAAGCCGTTCTGCTGTGCGGTTTCCAAGGCCTCATTGTCGAGGTCCCACATCACTTCCATGTGGTCGCTGACGAAGCCGAGCGGCACGATGATGACGGCCTTGACGGTGCTCTTGTCGAGTTCCGCGATGGCGTCGTTGATGTCGGGCTCGAGCCACGGCATGCTGGGCGGCCCGGACCGGGACTGGTAGACGAGGGACCAGGGGGTTTCGACAGGCTCAACCAGCGAAGGGGTCGCGGCGGCGGCGGCCATCACCACGGCGGCGACGGCGCGGTGCTGCGCCGCATAGGCGCCACCGTCACCGAAATCGATGTCCGACGGCCCGCTGCGCTCGGCATCCGTGGTGGGAATGCTGTGCGTGGCGAACATGACGTGCGTCTCGGCCGGGCCGATGCCTTGCGCGGCGAGGTCGAGCATCGCGGCGCGCACGCCCTCGATGAACGGTTCGACGAAGCCGGGGTGGTCGAAGAACTGGCGCACCTTGTCGATGTGCACCGTGCCGAGCAGTCCGGTCTCATCCAGCGCCTTCGCGAAGTCCTCGCGATACTGGCGACAGCTGGAGTACGAGCTGTACGCGCTGGTGGCCACGGCGATCAGGTTGCGGAAGCCCCGCTCGTGCGCCTCGACGACGGCGTCCTTCATGTACGGCGCCCAGTTGCGGTTGCCCCACACCACGGGCAGGGTGATGCCGCGCGAGGCGAGCTCGGCCTCGAGTGCGGCCTTCAGCTGCCGGTTGTGTTCGTTGATCGGGCTGATGCCGCCGAAGTGCCGGTAGTGCGTGGCCACCTCTTCGAGACGTTCCTCGGGGATTCCGCGGCCCCCGGTGACATTGCGGAGGAACGGGATGACATCATCCTGCCCCTCGGGGCCGCCGAAGCCGGCGAGCAGGATCGCGTCGTAGGCCACGGGCTCGGTGACGTACGGGTGACCGGTTGCACAGACATCCGTCGCCCCCAGTACCGGCCCGGTTGCCGTGCTCGGCGTGTGACCGTTGGTGATGGTCACGACAGCAACTCCGCGATCTCGGCGAGTTCGATCCGCCGCCCGGTGTAGAACGGCACCTCCTCGCGCACGTGCCGGCGGGCCTCGGTCTGCCGCAGGTGGCGCATCAGGTCGACCAGGTCGACCAGATCGTCGGCCTCGAGCGCCAGGATCCACTCGTAGTCGCCGAGCGCGAAGCTCGCGACCGTGTTGGCGAGCACCTGCGGGAATTCGGCGCCCTTGCGTCCGTGGCTGCCGAGCATCGCCCGACGCTCGTCGTCTGGCAGCAGGTACCACTCGTATGAGCGCACGAACGGGTACACCGTCAACCACTGCTTGGGCTCCTTGCCGCGCATGAACGCCGGCAGGTGGTTGGCGGTGAACTCGGCGTCGCGGTGCACGCCCATCACGTTCCAGGTCGGCAGCAGGGTGCTGAGCAGCCCGGCCCGGCGCAGTTCGCGCAGCGCCCACTGCAGCTGCTGCGGGTCGGGGCCGTGCAGCCACACCATCAGGTCGGCGTCGGCGCGCATGCCTGAGACGTCGTAGAAGCCCCGGATGTCCACCCCCGCCGCGTCGACCTGAGTCACGCGGTCGGCGAGGTCGTCCAGTGATCCGGCGGCCGGTCGCAGCGGGTCCCGCCGCAACACTGCCCAGAGGGTGTAACCAAGTTCGGGTGTATCAGTTGCCACGGTGATCGCGACGCTCCTTGTATTGCAGAAATTAGTCGTCGGAGAAGATGGCCCATGCCATCAGTCCAACCACCACGATAGACGCAGCAGTTGCGCCAATGATCCATGGCACCGGGTTGCGCTCGTACGACGCCTGAGCCCGCTCCACCATCAGCTTCGACTGCTTGGGAATGTTGAATTTATCTTCGATCGCGTCGAGCGTGGCGGTGAGTTCGGCGCGGGATGCCGCGGCCTTCGCCTGAAGCTCGGTGGTATCACTCATCGGGGCTCCGTCTCCGCTGGGGTGCTGCCGTACCGGGTGCGTGTGCTCGCCGGCTGTCGGTTGGGTGCGTTTCGGGCGACGATTCCGCGGATGGCGAAGTAATCGCGCTTGACGCTGTCAATCGTCTCGGTCGGAGTGGGCGGCATGGCCTTCTTGATCTCGCGGTATCCGATGAAGGCCAGAATCGCGATGATGATGAGCAGCACCAGCGCCACCAGCAGGGCGGCCAGCCAGCCCGGCATCACCAGCGACAGGGCAAAGATTGCCGCCGTGAGCAGCACGCCCAGGAACAGCAGCAGGATCACCGCGGCGATCAGGATCAGGCCGGCGCCGACACCTGCGAGCTTCAGCTTGCCGACGATCTCGGCCTTGAGCAGTTCGAACTCGCTGCGAACGAGGTCACTGACCAGGGTGGGTACGTCGCCGAGCAGGGCGAACAGCGATCGTTGCCGGGCGCGCGGCTGCGCGTTCGGTTCCGTCATGTCGTCCTACCCGGGGTTTCCCGCGGACGGCGGAATCGACAAGTCCGGGGAAGGCGGGATGGACTGCGACGTGCCGCTCGGGATCACCGGGGCGGGCTTTGAGGTGATGGTGCTGCCCTCAGTTGGGGAGGAGGAAGCGGTGCCGCCCTTCGATGCGGCGCTGCCGTTCGACTTCTTGGCGGCCTGCTTGTCCTTCAGCGAAGACACCTGGCCGGCGACCTTCTTGGCGCCCTCAGCGACGAGGTCCGCGACATCCGGAGCCTTGTCCTTGACGAATTCTTCGACCTGCACAACGCGCTCGTGCACGCGGGGGTCGCCCCAGAACTTGTCTGCGGCTGCCTTGATCTGGTCGTAGCGCTTGCGGCCGGCCTTGCTGCCGAGAACGTATCCGACCGCCAACCCGGTCGCAAAGAGAATCTTGCCTTTCACGGTGTTCTCCGTTCGTTGTGTGGATTTCAACACTAGCCCCGATCAGGGGCCGTTCTCCTGAAGAAGATTCTGGGCGGTGGAACGGGCCTGCGCCACCACGCTGGCGAGCCCGGTGCCCGCCGCAGTCTCGCCAACCACCTGTATTCCAGTATCGGCATACGTCTGGGCGGCCGCGCGCTGCCATTCGACGTGAGCGAATCCCAGAACCGCGGATGCCGGAATCGACACGCCGAGCAGTGTCTGCGCGTCGGCGGTGGCCACCTCGCGGAACCGGTCGTGGGCTCGGTCATAGGACAGCCGGATCACGTGACGGCCCTCGGCCCGGTCGGCCAGCCACGGCCACTTCGCCGTCGCATGGGTGAGCGCGCGGGCCTGGATGCCGGGCGCCCCGGTGGCGACCAGCACCCCGGAGCCGCGCGGGGCGGAGTCGAGCGCGGGCGCGTCGACGACCAGGGTGGCGACCACCGCCCGGCGCAGCGTGGCCGGGGCGAGCACGCCGGGCGCTGCCACGATCACGGTGCCGGCAAGCATCTCGGTGCCGACGCGCGCGCCGTCCGGCGTCACGTCGGAGGCCGGCTGGCCGAGTCGCACGTCCACCTGGTACCGGTCGAGGTCGGCGGTGAGCTCGTCGACGAGCCTCGCCATCCCGCCCCGGATGCCCAGCACAGCCGATCCGGCCGGCGCCTTCTCGCGCAGGTCGCGCACGCCGCGGGCAAGCGAGCCCTCGCGCAGCAGCGCGTTGCGCAGTCCGGGCGCCACCCGATCGAGCGGCAGGTCGTCGGGGTGAGCGCTGTGCACGCCGGTCACCACGGGCGCCACGAGTTTGTTCAGGATGCCGGCGCCCATCCGGGTGCGCACCAGCTCGCCGAGCGTCTGCGCCTTGGCGCCGACCGTGGCCGGCAGCAGCGTCTCCAGGTAGGCGCGGAAGGCGGTCGCGCCGCCGACCACCGCGATCACATCGGTGGCGAGCGGTGAGCCGGGGATGCCGAGCAGGCTCGTCGCGGGCAGCGGGATGGCGGCGCCCTGTGCGGGCTGCAGCCAGGCGCCGGCCGGTGCCGGCGGCACGATGTCGCCGCCGAGCCCGAGCAGCGTGGCCAGCTGCTGCACCGCTCCCCCGCGTACCGCGAAGGCTTCGGCACCGGTGTCGAGGTCGATGCCGGCCACCGTGTGGCGGCGCACCTGGCCGCCGAGGCGGTCGCTCGCCTCGAGCAGGGTGACCCGTGCCCCGGCCGCGGCCAGGTCACGGGCGACGACGAGTCCGCCGACGCCGCCCCCGACGACCACGAAGTCGCGGGTCATAACGAGTGGACGAGCTGCACGATCCGGGTGAGCACGTCGGGGTCGGTGTCCGGCGGAACGCCGTGGCCGAGGTTCACCACGTGGGCGGGCGCCGCCCGGCCGGCCTCGATCACCGCGCGCACGTGCGCTTCGAGCACGGGCCACGGTGCGGCCAGCAGTGCCGGGTCGATGTTGCCCTGCAGCGGCGTGGTGCCGCCCAGTCGGCGGTTCGCCTCGTCCAGCGGCAGGCGCCAGTCCACGCCCATCACGTCGGCGCCGATCGACCGCATCGCGGGCAGTAGTTCGCCGGAGCCGACGCCGAAGTGCACCTTCGGCACGTCGAGGCCGCGCAGGTGGTCGATGGCGCGCTTCGAGTGCGGGCGAACCCTGCGCACGTAGTCGTTCTCGCTCAGCGAGCCGACCCAGGAGTCGAACAGCTGAACAGCGGATGCCCCGGCCTCAACTTGGGCGCGCAGGAACATTCCGCTGGCGTCGGCTGCCCAGTTGAGCAGCGCCGCCCAGGTGTGCGGGTCGGAGTGCATCATTGTGCGGGCGCGCAGGTGCTCCTTCGACGGGCCGCCCTCGACCAGGTAGGCGGCCAGGGTGAACGGCGCCCCGGCGAATCCGATCAACGGAGTGGAGCCCAGCTCGGCGACCGTCATGGCGACGGCCTCGCTGATCGGCGCGAAGACTGCAGGGTCGATCGGGCGCAGGGCCGCGACATCCGCTGCGCTACGAATGGGGTTCTCCAGTACCGGACCGCGGCCCGGCACGATGTCGACGGCGACGCCGCCGAGCTTCACCGGAACCACGATGTCGCTGAAGTAGATCGCGGCGTCGACCGCGTGCCGGCGCACCGGCTGCAGGGTGATCTCGCTCGCCAGGCTCGGCGTCAGGCAGGCCTCGAGCATGTCGCCGTCCTGACGGAGCGCGCGGTACTCGGGCAGCGAGCGTCCGGCCTGGCGCATGAACCACACCGGAGGCGTGTCGGGTCGGTCACCCCGATAGGCGCGGATCAGCGGGGATTCGGCGGTACGGCCGTCGACGAGGGGATGCGTGGGAGCGAGGGGCACGCCCCTAAGCCTAGGCACAGAAATCTGTAGGCTAAAATGACCGTGTGCTTCTCTGCCTCACTGCCAGCCACCGCACCACCAGCTTCGACGTGCTCGAACAGCTGACGGTCGGCGCTTCTGCGGTGGCAAGCACACTCGGCGCCCACGCCGACATCGCCGGTGCGGTGGTGCTCTCGACCTGCAACCGGTTCGAGGTGTACCTCGACACGGACGCGACGGATGCCGTTGATCTCATTGCCAGCGCGGCCGGCTTGGATGCCGACATCCTGCGCAGCTCGGCCACGCAGCTGCACGGCGACTCGGTGGCCCAGCACCTGTTCTCGGTCAGCTCAGGGCTCGAATCGGTGGTCGTCGGTGAGGACGAGATCTCCGGCCAGGTCAGCCGCGCGCTGCTCGACGCCCGCGACACCGGCAGCACCTCGCCCGCGCTGGAGAAACTGTTCCAGCGCGCCACCAAGACCAGCCGCGGCGTGAAGACGCAGACCGCGCTGGGCGGTGCCGGTCGCTCACTGGTTCGGCTGGCCCTTGAGCTGGTCTCCAGCCGCATCACCGACTGGGCCGAGACCCGCGTGCTGCTCGTCGGCACCGGTCAGTACGCGGCAACCACCGTGGTCGCGCTGCGCGACCGCGGCGCCGAGCAGATCAGCGTGTACTCCCCCAGCGGGCGGGCACTGCCGTTCGCCACCAAGCACACCCTCTCGGCCGAGGTCGATCTGGCGTTGGCACTCACTGCCGCCGACGTTGTGATCACCTGCACCTCGGGAGCCGAGCCGGTCATCACCCCCGAGGTGCTCGCCGCCGGGGCGCGCCGCATGATCGTGGACCTCGGCCTGCCCCGCAACGTCGACCCTCTGGTGGTGGGCGTGGCCGGTGTCGAGCTGCTCGATCTCGAGACCATCAGCCTGCACGCCCCGCTCGACGAGATCACGGCCACCGCAGACGCCCGCGAGCTAGTGGGCAGCGCCGCATCCGAATTCGTCGCCGACGTAGCGATCGCCCCCGCCGTTGTTGCGCTGCGCACCCATGTGCTGGGCATCCTCGACGCGGAACTGGCCCGCGGCCGCGCCGCCACCCCCGAGGCCGAGGCCGCCCTGCGCCACTTCGCAGGGGTCCTGCTGCACGGCCCGTCGGTGCGCGCCAGGGAGCTCGCGCTTGAGGGCCGCGCCAGCGACGTGACCGCCGCGCTCGAGACCCTGTTCGGGGTGCAGGTGGAGGCCCCGGCCGCTGCCGGCGAGGCCGCGGAGCCCGCCACAGCCTGACGCTGGCCGCACGAAACTCAGTGCACGTACTCCAGCAGGTCCGTGCCGAATGAGCGCATCGCGTCGAGCACCTGCAGCCGTGCGGGCAGACTCGCGTCGTCGAACTGCACGGTCAGTGCGTAGGAGACACCCGCCCGCGTCCCGCGCAGCACGCCGGCCTCGGAGCGCACGCCGACATCCGTTCCGGTCTTGTTGATCAGCAGCGTGCCGTGGTCGGTGGCGCGGTGTGCCAGCGGGTCGAGGCCGAATGCGGAGGCCACCAGCGACAGGTCGGTGTTCAGCGAGAGCCAGCCGATCACCCGGTTGCTGGTGACCGAGTCGATGATCTGGCCGCGGGCGAGCGCGGCGAACAACCAGGACAGTTCCGCCGCCGAGCCGATCGAGAGCTGCGGCGCATCGTCGGGGCCACGGCTGTCGCGCACCAGGTCGAGCAGGGCGGTGCGGGCCAGGCCGAGCGCGTCGGTGCGACGGCGCACCGCCTCGAGGCCCACGTGCTCGAGCAGCACGTTGGTGGCGAGGTTGTCGCTGGTCGCGCCCACCAGGCTCGCGACATCCAGCACCGGCAGTGCCGGAACCTGCAGGTGCTGCCACACCCCGGAGTCGCCCACCGGCCCGACGGCGTGCTTGTCGACGGTCGCGAACGGCTGCAACGAGCCGTCGGACAGTTGCGCGGACACCTCGATCAGCAGTAGCACCTTGCCCACGCTCGCCGTCGGCAGGGCGATGCGGTCATCGATCGCCACCAGGTTTCGAGAGTTGTCGAGGTCGATGACGCTCGCCGACACCTGGGCGCCCTGATAGGCGATGTCGCCGAGCGCGCCGAAGCTTCTGGCGAAGTTCTCGACGTCACCGGGCGCGCGGTGCCGCGGCGCGTGCTCCGCACGCGTCCGATCCCGCCGTTGTCTGAGAGGGGTTGCGTCTACCAGATCGTCACCCTCTCGGCAGGGTCGAGCCACAGCGCGTCAGCCTCAGTGACCGAGAAGGTGCTGTAGAACTCGTTGATGTTGCGAACGATCTGGTTGCAGCGGAACTCGTTCGGCGAGTGCGAGTCGATGGAGAGCAGTCGCAGTGCCTCCTCGTCGCGCAGCTTCACCTGCCAGGCCTGGGCCCAGGACAGGAAGAACCGCTCGGCGCCGGTCATGCCGTCGACCACGGCGGGTTCCTCGCCGTGTAGCGACAGCAGGTACGCCTTCCAGGCGATCGACAGTCCGCCGAGGTCGCCGATGTTCTCGCCGATGGTGAGTGCCCCGTTGACGGTGTGGTCGGGCAGCTGGTCCGGCGATAGCGCGTTGTACTGCTCGATCAGCGAGGCGGTGCGCTGCTCGAACGCGGCGCGGTCGGCTTCGGTCCACCAGTCGAGCAGCCGGCCGTCGCCGTCGTAGCGGGAGCCCTGATCATCGAACCCGTGACCGATCTCGTGCCCGATCACCGCACCGATGGCGCCGTAATTGGCCGCGGCATCCCGTGTCTCGTCGAAGAACGGGAACTGCAGGATCGCTGCGGGAAAGACGATCTCGTTGAAGCCGGGGTTGTAATACGCGTTGATCGTCTGCGGGGTCATGAACCACTCGTCGCGGTCGATCGGCTTGCCGATCTTGCCGAGCTCGCGCTGGAACTCGAACTCGCTGGTCGCGCGCACGTTGCCGATCAGGTCGCTGGCGTCGATCGCCAGGGTCGAGTAGTCGCGCCACTTCACCGGGTACCCGATCTTCGGCGTGAACTTGTCGAGCTTGTCGAGCGCGCGCGCCCGGGTCTGTTCGGTCATCCAGTCGAGGGTGGTGATGCTCTGCCGGTACGCCTCGACCAGGTTGCCGACGAGCTCATCCATCGCGGTCTTCGCGGTCGGCTTGAAGTGCCGATCCACGTACACCTTGCCGACCGCCTCACCGAGTGCGCCCTCGACCAGTGAGACGCCGCGCTTCCAGCGTGCTCGCAGCTCCGGGGTGCCGGACAGCGTCTTGCCGTAGAAGTCGAAGTTGGTCTCGACGATCTCCTTGGTCAGGTATGCCGCGTTCGACCGGATGATCTGCCAGCGCAGCCAGTCGCGCCAGGCGTCGAGCCGGTCGTCGGAGAACACCCGCGCCAGGCCCTCAGCGAAGCTGGGCTGACGCACCACGACCTCGTCGAACGAGCCGGCCGGAACGTCGAGCGCGGCGAGCCAGCCGCCGAAGGTCTCGGCACCGGGCACGTCGTGCCAGGCCATCGGGTTGTATGTGGCCTGGCTGTCACGGGAGTGCACGTTGTCCCAGTGGTGACTGGCGAACTCGGTCTCCAGCTCGAACACGCGCTGGGCGCGGGCGGCGCCGTCGTCGACGCCGACCAGGCCGAACATCTTGCTGATCAGCTGCTGATACGACGAACGGATGTCGCTGAACTTGTCTTCGCGGTAGTACGACTCGTCTGGGAGCCCGAGTCCGCCCTGTTCCACGAAGACCAGGTACCGCTCCGGGTTGCCCGGGTCGTTATCGACGAACAGCTGGAAGAAACCCGTGGTGCCCGCCCGCTCCAACCGGCCGATCGTCGCCAGCAGGGACTGGACGGAGTCGATGCCGTCAATGGATGCCAGCAGCGGCTGGATCGGGGCGGTGCCCAGCTGTTCGATGCGCTCGTCGTCCATGAAGCTCGTGAACAGGTCGCCGATCTTGCGCGGCTCTGAGCCGGGTTCGGCCGACTGCGAGTCGGTGATGATGTCGCGCACCGCCTGCTCCGCCTCCTCGGCGAGCAGGTAGAACGAGCCATACCGTGCCTTGTCGCTGGGGATTGTGGTTCGGCTGATCCATTTGCCGTTGACGTGCCGGAACAGGTCGTCCTGGGGGCGGATCGCGGGGTCGAGCTCTGAGGTGTTAATACCGGAGGACAGCGTCATGCGCTCCAGCCTAGTTGCGGCCGCCGACCCAGAGACGAGGAGGGGGCGGAGCCGCGAGGCGTCCACGCCCTACCCCTCATCTCCCCTCCCCCCGGAGGTGCATTCGGGTTGCAATCACCAGTCTGCCGAAAGTGAAAGAGTTTTCACAGCCCGGTTTTTCGCGGCACCCCAACGGGGGATAGACGCTGTGAGTATCCTAGGAACGCAGGACTGAGTGGGGGAATCATGGTCGATCGTCGATGCGAGATCGCGATAGTCGATGACCACGAAATCGTCTGCCTCGCCTTCCGTCAGGCGTTTGAGGGCGTGGTGGGCATCGACGTCGTGGGCAGCGCCCGCACCGTCGCCGAACTGCTGAAGCGGCATCCCCACCCGGATCTCGTCGTGCTCGACCTTCGGTTGGCCGATGCGTCAACGCCGGACGACAACGTGGCGGCGCTGAACGCCGCGGGCGCGGAGGTGCTGATTTACACGGCGGGCGACGACGCGCACATGATCCGGCGGGCGGCCAGGGCCGGCGCACTGGCGGTGCTGCGCAAGTCACAGCCCTTGGCCACGCTGGTCGATGCCGTTGAGCGGGTCGCCCGCGGCGAACTCGTGGTGTCCACCGACTGGGCGGCGGCGATCGACGGCGACCCGGAGCTCGCCGGCGCACTGCTCAGCCCGCGGGAAGAGGAAGTGCTCGCGCTCTACGCGTCGGGCCTGAAAACGCACAGCGTGGCGTCGCAGACCGGCATTGCCGTGGACACCGTCGAGGACTACGTGCGGCGAATCCGGGCCAAGTACGCCAGAGCCGGGCGGGCGGCGCCGACCAAGATCGACCTGTACAAGCGCGCCGTCGAAGACGGCCTGTTGCCCACACCGCACGCGTGACGGGGGTGACCCCGACGCGCGGTACTGCCGCGCCGCCGCACGGGGCTCGCTACATACGCATCGTGCGCGTGCTGTCGGTGGGTCTCGGGGCATCCGGCGTGGTGTTCATCGCCCTCGCCATCCCGTCCATCACCACCCAGTTGCCCGTGCTACAGCCCTGGTTCGGTCTGCTTGCGCTGCTGGTGACGCCGGTGCTTCCCGTGGCACTCAGCATCCTGTCCCGGCGGCTACCGGTCGGCGTACTGAAGGTACTGGCCGGATGCATCGGCATCGGCTACCTCGTCGTGCTGGTTCTCTGGATGCCCGCCATGACACCGCCCGCCCTGCCGTCCGGCGAGTCACCGTGGGTGCTCGGGTTCCTCGCTCTGCCCACCGTCGCCGCCGCGATCGCCTGGCGGCCGGCGATCGCCTGGGCGTACGTCGGCGTCGCCAGCGCGGCCCTCGGGCTGCTGCGCTTCTTCGCGTCCGGGGGCAGCGCCCTGGTTGTCGCGCTGCAGGACACCCTGTACGGGGCGATGTTCTCCGCGATCATGACGGCGCTGGCCATCGCCATGATCAACGCCAGCGCGCGGCTCGATGTCGCGGCGGCCGCGGCACGCGCCGAGACCGCGAACGCCGCGGCGGCCGCGGCACGGGAGCGACAGCGCGCCCGCGTCGACGGCCTGCTGCACGACTCCGTGTTCACCGCCCTGTTGATGACTGCCGAGTCGGCGGTGCCCCCGCCCGCGTCGGCATCGCACGCTCGCCAGACCCTCGCCGAGCTCGACCGGCTGAAAGCCCACGACGCCGCCGGGGTGCCCATCGACGCCCCCGATTTCGCCGCGCTGCAAACCGAGACGATCAGGCAGATCGCCCCGGACACGGCACTCAGTGTGCAAACGGATGCCACAGCTGAGGTGCACGGCGACGCCGCCCTGGCACTCGGTGAGGCGCTCACCGAAGCGCTGCGCAACAGCGTGCGGCACGCGCCGCTCGCCCGACGGTCGGTGCAGATCACGGCAACCGAACGGGGCGTCCGAATCCTCGTCGACGACAACGGCCCCGGCTTCGACCCCGCCGCGGTCCCCTCCAACCGGCTCGGCATCGCGATCAGCATCATCGAGCGGATGCGCTCGGTCGCGGGCGGCGACGCCGCCGTTCGCTCCACGCCGGCCGGCGGAACTCGGGTCATCCTGCAGTGGAGCAGGTCATGACCGCGGCGCGGGACTTCGGCGCCATGCTCGAGTTCGGCTCGTGGGGCGCGCGGCTGCTGCTCGTCCTGTTCGTCGTGGTGCACACCATGATCGCGCTCAGCTCGCTGCGGTCGGCAGAGTCGACCTGGCCGAGCCTCGTCGCGCTGGTGCTGGTCTGCTCGGCCGCGGTGGTCAGCATCCACCCCGCGCCAGCGAAGCTCGGGCTCTGGCGCACGCTCGTGATCGTCGCAGCCGTGGTTGCCTCAACGGTGGTGGTGTGCACGCAACTCCCGCTCACCGGGCCGATCTCCTATGCCGCCTGGTACCTCGGAGCCGACACCTTCCTGTTGATGCTGCTCGCCTTGCGTGGCCGCATCGGCTGGGCCTGGGCGGGCTTCGCGCTGATGGGCGCCATCACCCTCGGCTGGGTGGCCTGGTCAGGACGCGGGGTGCTCGACAGCCTCGAGTTAGTCGCACGGCACGCGGCCACACTGTTCATCGGGTCGCTCGTCGCGGTCATGCTGCGCCGCACCGCGCAGCGGATCGCGCGCTTTCACGCCATCGAGGAGCGCCGGGCCACCGACGAGGCGGTCGCACGGGCGTCGCTCGATGAGCGTCGCACCCGGATCGCGCGGGTTGAGGCGATCGCGCGGCCGATGCTCGAGACGATCGCCTCCGGCCGGCCGCTTGATGCGGCCGAACGCGACGAGTGCCGGGTGATCGAGGCCACGCTGCGCGATTCCGTGCGAGCCCGCCTGCTCTCCACCGCGACCCTGGACGCCGCCGTGATCGGCGCCCGGCGGCGCGGGGTCGCGGTCACGCTGCTCGATGATCGGGCAACGCCCCTCACCGACTTCGACGGCGAGCGGATGTCGGAGTGGGTGACCGACAAGCTGGAGTCGACGCTCACCGGCAGCGCGGTGGTGCGGCTGCTTCCGGCGGGCCGGGCTAGCCTGGCCACCGTCGTGGTCGAAGACGGCACCGAGCCGAGCGTGCACCACCTGAGATGCGAGGGCGAGCCCGCGCCCGGCGGCGGGTAGGGTCGCAGATGCCATGCCGCTCCTGAAGAACCCCCTCGACCGCGACATCCTGCGTCTGGCACTGCCGGCCCTCGGCGCGCTGATCGCGGAACCGTTGTTCCTGCTCACCGACACCGCGCTGGTCGGCCATCTCGGCGAGAACGCGCTGGCCGGGCTCGGCATCGCGAGCATTGTGCTGCAGACCGCCCTCGGCCTGCTCGTCTTTCTCGCCTATGCCACCACTCCTGCCGTGGCGAGACGGCTCGGCGCGGGCGACACTCCCGGTGCGATCCGGGCGGGCATCGACGGCCTGTGGCTCGCGGTGATCGTCGGCGCGCTGCTCGTGATGATCGGTGCACCGAGCGTGGAACCGATCGTCACCGCGTTCGGGTCGACGGATGCCGTGAACCAGGCGGCCACCACCTACCTGGCCATCTCGCTCTGGGGCATGCCCGCGATGCTGCTGGTGCTCGCCGCCACCGGCCTGCTGCGCGGCCTCCAAGACACCCGCACCCCGCTCGTCGTCGCCACCGTCGGGTTCGCCGCGAACGCCGGGCTCAACGCGCTGTTCATCTACGGGTTCGGCTGGGGCATCGCCGGCTCGGCGATGGGAACCGTTCTCGCGCAGTGGGGCATGGCCGCCGTGTACCTGGTGATCGCGGTGCGCGCCGCCCGTGCCACCGCGGTGTCGCTGCGGCCGGGCCTTGCCGGTGTCACCGGGGCCGCCAGCTCGGGCGGCTGGCTGCTGTTGCGCACGCTGTCGCTGCGCATCGCCATGCTCGCCACCGTGGTCGTCGCCACCGGCCTCGGCGTCGAAGAACTCGCCACGATGCAGATCGCCCTCACCCTGTTCTCCACCGCGGCATTCGCCCTGGACGCTCTGGCCATCGCCGGGCAGGCGATGATCGGCCACGGGCTGGGCGCCTCCGACGTCGACCGAGTGCGGGCGATCACCACCCGCCTGATCCAGCTCGGCATCCTCGCCGGGCTCGCCATCGGTGCCGTGATCGCGCTCACCAGCGGGGTCATCGGCCCGGTGTTCACCTCGGATGCCGCGATCCACCAGTCGCTGTCGGTGGTGCTGCTGGTGATGGCGGTGGGCGTGCCCCTCGCCGGCTACGTGTTCGTGCTGGACGGGGTGCTGATCGGTGCCGGCGATGCCAAATACCTTGCGCTCACCGGCATCCTCAACCTGGTCGCGTACCTGCCGATGCTCGGCGTGCTGGCCTGGCTGCAGCCCACCGGCGACAGTGCGCTTGTCTGGCTGTGGCTCGCGTTCGGCCTCGGTTACATCGGCGCCCGCGCGCTGACGCTCGGGCTGCGCGCCCGCAGCCCGCACTGGATCCTCACCGGCGCCTGAGCCTGCGCCGCGAGATGCACCGGGCAGCGACGCCGCCCGATTGGGCGCGCTAGCGTTGGGCGCACCACTCGACCGAGGATCCGCATGACCGAACAACCCTCGCACCGCCGCGGCTCAGCTGGTGGCCTCACCAGAGGCCAGCTGACCGCCTGGCGAAACGCCCTGTTCGTGATCTTTGGGCTGTCCGGGCTCGGCATGGCCAGTTGGATGGCCAGGGTGCCCGCCGTGCGCGATGTGCTCGGTGCGTCGACCGCCGAGATGGGCTGGCTGATCTTCGGACTGTCTGCGGGGTCGATCCTGGGACTCACGGCATCCGGTCACATCGTCGCCACCTTCGGGGCTCGCTCCACCATGGCCGCGGCCACCGCACTCGGCGCGGCGGGCCTCGCGCTGACCGGCCTGGTCGTCACCCTGACCGCCAACTTCTGGCTCGCCTTCGCCGGGCTCGCCATCCTCGGTATCGGCATGGCAGTCTGCGACGTGGCGATGAACGTGTCTGGTGCCGCCAACGAACGGGCCCTGGGCCGCACCGTGATGCCGATCTATCACGCGTTCTTCAGCTTCGGCACCATGATCGGCGCCGCCCTCGGCGGACTGGCCGAACTGGCCGACCTTCCCCTCGCCACGCACATCGGCAGCGTCGCCTTGGTGATGGCGATCGGTGCGGTGATCGCCGCCCGCTACGCGCACTCCGAGCACGTGATCGGGCCAGGGCAGACGGCGCCGCCGCCGACCACCTGGCGGGAGCGGCTCGGCGTCTGGCGGCACTCGCGCACTCTGCTGATCGGCGTGATCGTGCTCGGGATGGCGTTCGCTGAGGGCTCCGCGAACGACTGGCTGGCACTGGCCATGGTCGACGGGCACGGCGTCGACAATGCCACCGGGGCGTTCGTGTTCGGGGTGTTCGTGACGGCGATGACCGTCGGCAGGATCGTCGGGGTCAAGGTGCTCGACCGGTACGGCCGGGTGCCGGTGCTGCGCGGCTCGGCCGTGCTCGCCTCGGTCGGCCTGCTGATCGTGATCCTGGTGCCGAACGCCTGGGTCGCCGGATTCGGCGTGGTGCTCTGGGGGCTCGGCTCGGCGCTCGGCTTCCCGGTGGGCATGTCCGCCGCCGCAGACGACCCGCGTACCGCAGCGGCCACCGTCAGCGCGGTCGCCACGGTCGGCTACTGCGCGTTTCTGGTCGGGCCCCCGGTGATCGGCTTCCTCGGCGAACAGGTGGGCCTGCTGAGCGCTCTGCTGGTGGTGCTGGTGCTGGTCGCCGCGGCCGGGGCGGTGGCGGGGGCCGCGCGGGAACCCGCCGACCCGCGGTAAGCGCGCCGGAGCCCACCTCCCGCGGCGACCGCGGCGAAATCGGCCGACCGCGGCCGCCGCGGCACCGCATCTCGGCCGTTATGGCCGCGCTCGCAGGGACGCCCCGTAAACTCTGGGGGTGCGTCTCGTCATTGCCCGCTGCTCCGTCGACTATGCCGGTCGTCTGAGCGCGCATCTCCCCCTCGCAACCCGACTGCTGATGCTGAAAAGCGACGGCAGCCTGCTGGTACACAGCGACGGCGGAAGCTACAAGCCGCTCAACTGGATGAGCCCGCCGTGCACGATCACCGCGCAGGCTCCCGACGAGGAGCAGGCGGATGCCGGCATCGCCGAGGTCTGGAAGGTCACCCAGACCAAGACCGGCGACGTGCTGCTGGTGAGTATCTACGAGACCATCCACGACAGCGCCCACGACCTGGGCGTCGACCCCGGCCTGCAGAAAGACGGCGTCGAGGCGCACCTGCAGAAGCTGCTGGCCGAGCAGATCGAGCTTCTCGGCGACGGCCACACCCTGGTGCGCCGCGAGTACATGACGGCGATCGGCCCGGTCGACATCCTGGCGCGCGACGAGAACGGCTCGAGCGTCGCGGTCGAGATCAAGCGCCGCGGCGACATCGACGGCGTCGAGCAGCTCACCCGCTACCTGGAGCTGATGAACCGTGACCCGCACCTCTCCCCGGTGCAGGGCGTGTTCGCGGCGCAGGAGATCAAACCGCAGGCCAGAACGCTGGCGCTGGATCGCGGCATCCGTTGCGTCACCCTCGACTACGACGCGATGCGCGGCCTCGACGACAGCCACTCGCGATTGTTCTAGCGAGACGCGATGGATGTCTTCAGCGCCCTGATCACCGCCGTGGGAACGGTCGGCGTGCTGGCGGTGACGGGCACGGTCACCGCGGTCATCGTGATCGCGCGGCGGTCCCGGTCCAAAGCGGCACGCCCGAGCGTGGCCGGTGCTCCGGAGCGCGAGAGCATCCGATCGCTCGAGCTTGACGCCGGCAGTGCCCTGGTGCGCGTCGATGATCTGATCCATGATGCCGAGGACGAGCTCGGCTTCGCCCTCGCGCAATTCGGTGAACGGGAGACGCGCGACTTCGCTCGGGCGATCGGCGAGGCAAAGCGTGACGTGCGTGAAGCCTTCGCCCTCAAGCAGCGGCTCGACGACGCGGTGCCCGACACCGACCGGCAGCAGCGCGACTGGAACCGTCGCATCCTGGTGCTCTGCGCGGCGGCCGAGGCGGCGCTCGGCGAGCACGAGCGCGACTTTGAAGCACGCCGCCGGCGGGAATCGAGTGCCCCCGCAGACCTCGAGCGGGTGCGCGACCGGATAACCGCGACCCGCGCCAGGCTCGAGGCGCTCGGCGCAGGTCCGGATGCAGTCCCAGATGCCGGCGCGGTACCGGATGCCGGCGCAGTTGCGGATGCGGTTCCGGATGCCGGCGCGGTACCGGATGTCGCTGGCCCGCGCTTCGCGCAGGTTGAGCGCCTACTCGCCGAGGCCGATGGCACCGCTAACCGTGCTGAGGGGTTACTCGGCGGACGTGAGCCGGTGAGCCCCCTCATCTGGCAGGCCGAACGGAGCGCGACCGCCGCCGACCGGGTGCTCGACGCGGTCCAGCGGGCCGAGCAGGATGCCCGCCGCGCGACGGCGGAGCTCGGTACCTTCATCGCGCGCACCCGCGACAACCTGAGTGAAGCCAAACTTGAGCGCGACCGCAACCCTGATCCTGACCAGCGCGACAGCGTGAACGCCGCGATCGCCGAGGTGGAGGACGAGCTCGCCGCCGTGGACCACAACGAGGCGCGGGCATCGATCGACCGTCTGCACCGCGCGGTCGACCGACTCGACACCGCCCTCGCCGGTGCACGCAGCGCCGAGCGGCGACTCGCTCAGGCCAGGGACGCGCTGGATGGCGCACTGCATCAGGCGGTCAGCCACATCGCGGCGGCCACCGACTTCATTGCGGCCCACCGCGGCCGCGTCGGACCGGACGCCCGCACCCGGCTCGCCGAAGCCGAACGCCAGCTCGACCTGGCCCGCGCCGAGGCCGACCCTGTCGCAGCGCTCGATGCCGCGCGCCGGGCCTCCACCCGGGCGATCGACGCCGACGCCCTGGCCCGCTACGACGCCCTGCACCGCTGACCATGCGGAGCGTCTCACACCATGCGGCGGTACGTAGCCCCGCATGGTGTGAGAAACCCCGCGCGGTTGGGAAAGCCCCGCGATTGGCAGCTGCGCCGACCGATTGACGCGACGCCGCTCGGTAACTATTCTGAGCATCCCATCGGCCGTCCCTCGGCCGAGTCACGGCGTTCACGACCCGACACCGTCCACCCGACGAAAGCTGGTGTGATGTGACTGACGTCGACCATCCCCGGGAGCGGATGCGGCACCTCGGTTTCGGCCTCACCTTCTTGGTGATCGCCGTCATCCAGGTCGGCGCGGCACTCATCGCGGCCGGTCTCGCCGACGTCACCGCGTTCGGGATCCCGCTGGCGATCGGCGGCCTGCTCGTCGCATTCGGCGCCAGCTACCTGCTGCTCAGCGAACCGAGCAGCGGCAGCGGCCGTCGCATCGCGCAGCTCAAGGTCTACCGGTGGTGCTTCGGCGTCGCACTGGGGGTCAGCCTGCTGACCATCCTGCTCGCGGCCGTGCTCGGCTCGGCGGTGCCGTTCGTCATCGGCGCCATCGCCACGGTGATCGCCTACATCGTGTTCGTCGTGCTGGTTCGCATGGCGAAGTGAGAAGGAAGCCTAGGCTGAACCCACCATGACCTACAGTTGCATCCTGCTCGACCTCGACGGAACGATCCTCGATTCCGCACCCGGCATCATCAAGACCCTTGAGTTCACGCTCGAGCGCATCGGTCGGCCGATCCCCGGCCCCGCCGAGCTGCTCAAGTGGGTCGGCCCCCCGATCATGGATTCATTCCGTGACCTCGCCGGCCTGAACCCGGCAGAATCCGAGCACGCCCTCGCCGTTTACCGCGAGAAGTACCTGGATGACGGCGCATACGACGCCACCCTGTTCCCCGGGATGCCGTCGATCATCCGCGACATCCACCGGCACGGGATCCCGCTCTCGCTCGCCACGAGCAAGCCGGAACTGCCCGCCACGCTCATGCTTGAGCACTTCGACCTTGCCCGGCACTTCACCGTGATCACCGGGGCGTCAGAGGACGAAACCCGAAGTGCGAAGGCGGATGTCGTCGCCGAGGCCCTGATCAGGCTCGACCGTCTCGGTGTCGACATCTCGAACCCGGTGATGGTCGGTGACCGCGAACACGACATCGCGGGCGCCGCCGCGAACGGGGTTCCCACGATCGCGGTCGAATGGGGTTACGGATCACCGGTCGAGTACGTGGGCGCCGTGGCGCTCGCGAACACCCCGGCCGAGCTGTGGATGCTGCTGTTCGCCCAAGAGATCGAGGAAGAGGAGGAGCGCGCGGTCGCCAACTGATGCGACATCCGCGCGCTCCCCTGCCCTGCTAGCTCTGGTGCTCCGGCCGCTCCACCATGAAGTCGCCTCCCGGGTACACCACGCTTTCATGTCCGTCGTCGAATCGCACGGTGTACGGCGGCCCGCCATCGGGCCCGCGAACCTCGATGATCTCGCCATGTCGGTCTGACGACTCCACTGTCTTACCGCGAATGATGATGCGGTCTCCTTGTTGAGCGCGCATGAGCGTTTCCTTCCTCTCGCCCGCTCAGCCCTGAGCGGGCGCTCCCGCAATGTTGACCAGCCAGCTGACGCCGTACTTGTCGACCAGTTGGCCGAAGCTGTCGCCCCACGGCGCCTTCTCGAGCGGCATCGACACCGTGCCTCCCTCGCTCAGCCGCTCCCAGTAGCCGCGCAGCGCGGAGTCATCGTCGCCACTCAGCGACACCGCGTAGTTCGTGCCGGCGGTGTAGTCCATGCCGTTCGGGGTGTCTGCGCCCATCAGGGTGAAGCCGTTGTCGGTGGTCAACTGGGCGTGCATGATCTTGTCCTGCTCGGCCGGATCCTCGGACGCCTGATACTCGCCGAACGTGCTGAGGGTCAGGTCACCGCCGAATACCGACTGGTAAAAGGTCATCGCGTCCCTCGCGGAATCGCGAAAGCTCAGATACGGATTAAGAAGCGTGCTCATGTGTCGTTCCTTCCGATCGGTGGGTGTTCGATCCCCATTCTCGGTCAGAAGCCTCGCCACCGCGAGGGGTGGCTTCCCTCAGCGCAGGTTCAGCGCTTGGGTCCGCCGATGCAGCCGGCGGAGTCGCGACGGAACAGCATCCGGCGAACCACGGCGGGCACCTTCGCCGAGTATGTGTGCTCGTGGAATTCCCCGGGCAGGCCGGTCAGTTCGTGTGTGTAGGTGTGCGAGGCCACGGCGACTTCGCCGCGGGCCTTGCCCTGCGCGGGGAGCACGAAGCCGAGGAAGTAGCCGACTGCTGCGAGTAGGCCGCCCAGAAGGAGTTCGGTCGGAGACATGGTGGATCACTTTCACTGGCGTGGCACCGGCGTCGCGTGGGCGGCGGGGGTGCGCGTATGGAGCAGCTTCTCGGCAAGTCCCCCGGCCCACCGGCGAGCCGACACCGACGTTACGCCAGCCGTGCCGAGTGGTTGCTGAATGACGGCTTCGCCCGATCGCGCGTAGCGTGGCTGCATGGCCGAGCGCACGAGTCCCATCCCGACCGGATGAGCGGCACGACTCGTCGGGTGTTCGGGGCCGCGCGCTTTCTGCTCGCCGGCGTCTGGGTGTTCGCGCTGATCGGCGATATCGAGTACACGCTGGGCTTTCCGGCATCCGTGATCGGCAACTTTTTCAGTTATTTCACGGTGCAGAGCGCGATTATTGCGGTGGCCGTCTTCATCGCCGGCGGCATTCTCGCCGAATTGCGGATGTCGGATCCACTGTGGTTCGACGTGCTGCGCGCGCTGGTGACCACGTACACGGTGTCCTCTGGCCTGGTCTCGGTGGTGATTCTCAGCCAGTGGGCGGTCAACGACGTGCGGGTGGATGTGCCGTTCTCGAGCCAGCTGCTGCACTTCTGGCTGCCGCTCGCGGCTCTTGCCGACTGGCTGTTCGCGCCCGGCCGGGTGCATGTGAGCGGCGTGACCGCGCTGCTGTCCGTGCCGTTTCCGCTGGTCTGGGGCGTCTTCACCTTCATCCGCAGTCCGCTCGTGGGGTGGTATCCGTACTTCTTCCTCGACCCGGTTCAGGTGAACCCCTGGGAGACGGCGCTGTACTGCGTCGGAGCCCTCGCCGTGATCGCCGGCGTCGCCGCCCTGCTTGCCGCGACCACCCGGTGGGACCCGGTCACCCGCAGTCGTTCGGTCACGGCCGAGCGAAGGGTTCGAGACTGAGCAGAGCCCCGCGCAGCACGTCGTCGTCGGTCAACTCGGCGACCCGGCGGGCGGCGTCACCGGTGGCGATCCCCATCAGCACGGGGTCGCCGGTGAATGGCTGCAGGTTGACCCACATGGCGAAGTCGGTTTCGGTGCCCACCGTGCGCCAGAGCGCGGTGGTGGCCTGCCAGAACGGTTCGTCGAACCGCAGCCAGACTTTCTCGAGGGCGCCCATTCCCAGCGCGTCGATCGCCGCACGGTGGCCGAACGGCAGTGGCGGGTCGAACTCGAGTGCGCTCGACTTGAGGACGCCGAGCGGAGCGGTGATGATCACCCGGTCCACGGTCAGCGACTGACCGGTTGCGAGGCGCATGCTGACCCCCGCCTCGGTGTGCACGATGCGGGTGACCACGCTCGAGCTCACGACGTCCAGCCCCTCCGCCTCGCGCTCGAGCACTGCCATCATGCCGCCGAGCACGATCTGACCATCGCCCGCCTGTTCGCTCACCCCGTACCAGGCCGACAACTCGTCCGCGGGCGCGCCGACATCCGCCGCCAGCTGCGTCTGCAGGTATTGCGCCAGCCAGTCGGCCTCGGAGATGGCGCCGGTTGTCGACACCTCGCCCGCGCCGGAGTCGGCGATCGCCGTGTCCACTGAGACGTCCCGGCGGCCCGCGGCGGCCCAAGCGACGGCCTCGGCCACGACCTCCGCAGGCACCGGCGACTGCTCCACTACGGCGCCGTCCGGGGCGCGGGTCTCAACGGTCTCCGGCAGTGCGCGCACGGTCAGCCCGCCGTTCTTCAGCTCCTCGACCAGGGGGTCGCCGGTGCCGTTCTGCAGGAATGACGCGCCCAACTCGATCGGGAACGGCCAGTCGTCGGACTCGTAGGTGGCGATGCGTCCGCCGATGCGGTCGCGTGCCTCGATCACCACCACCTCGAACCCGGCGTCCGCGAGTGCCCGCGCGGCAGCAAGGCCGGCCGCCCCGGCGCCGATCACGCCGATCCGCTCGCCGACGGCTGCCAGATCGGCCACCTGCTGCGCGGCGGCGCGCCCCGATCCGATCGCCCCGGTCACGGTGCCGGGGTTCGCGGATACCGCCTCCCCAGAGAAGAACAGTCGATCCTCGACGGCGGTCTGCAGCGTCGCGCGGTCATCCGGATTCGACCCTGTGGCGTAGAAGCTGGCCGCGCCCCGCGAGAACGGGTCGGTCGACCAGGCGGTGCGCCGGAACGCGGCGGGCGTAGGCACCAGGGCGGGCGTCGGTGACGCGGTGGCTGTCGGGGACGGCGTGGGCGGCCGCTGGTCGGTGCAGCCGACGAGGCCGGCGATGGCAAGGCTCGATGCCGACGCGATCAGGAAGGTCCGCCGATCCATGGATGCCACTGTGCCTCGGCTCTCTCCCACATCGAGTGCCCGTCTGTTTGCCGACCAACTTACTCCGCCGTACGCGAAAAGGGCCGGTCGGCACCGTCGGCGGCATCCTCACGGATGCGACGCACGAAGAACGAGAACACCACACCGATCAGCGCGATGACTCCGCCGACCATGAACGCGGTCTGCGCACCCTCGGCCTGGGCGAGCGCGGCGTCGGCCCCGGCGGTGGCAGCGATCGCCGCCCCGATGGTCATCCCTGCGATGAGCACCGCGGTGCCCGCCGCACCGGCGAGCTGCTGCAGGGTGTTCATGATCGCGCTGCCGTGCGGGTACAGGCGACGCGGCAGCGAGCCGAGCCGACGGCCATCAGGATGGCTCCGGGGACCAGTCGAAGCGTAAGTGTTTTTTCTCAGTGACCGAGGTTCGCCGCGATCCGCCGGAATGCTGGAAGGCTGGCCTGGATCTGCGCCTGTTCCACCGGTGACAGTTGCGAGACGGCGATCTCGAGCGCCTCGCCCCACGCCGTTTCCAGAAGAGTCTTGACTCGCAGGCTCTCCGGCGTCGGATACAGCGACACGTACCGCTTGTCGGCGATGTCGCGGGTGCGGGTGACGAGGCCCAGCGCCACCAGCTCACGCAATTGCGTGCTCACATTGCTGAACTGACGGCCGAGCCTCGCGGCCACCTCAGCCACGGTGATGCCGGGATTCGATTCGATGACTCGGATGATCTCAATCGCGCCGTTCGGCAGCGGCTTGACGTCGGTTCCCTCGAGCGACTTTCGGCGCACCTCCGAGGAAATGTCATGCAACGCCACCGCGAGGGCTCGATGGTCCACCGCGGGTCCAGCCGGCGCATCCGGAACAGTTGTCATGTCATAAACATAAGGCTTGCGACATCCATGAAGTCCCGACGAGACAACGCTCAGCGCGCCAGCGACGCGGCGCCGAGCAGGTCGTCGACGGCCGCCGTGCCGAAGATCTGATCGGCCGCGATGAGCGCGAGCCCCGAGACCCCGGCCAGTTCTCGCAGGTCGGATGTCGCGATCTGCAGATTGCGGGTGGCGAGCGGCAGCGCCCGCTGGTAGACCCGTTCGCGCACCCCAGACAGCAGCACTTCGTCGCATTCGGCCAGTTGCCCAGACACCACGATCATCGCCGGGTTCAGGATGCTGACCAGCCCGGCAACCGCATCGCCGAGCACCCGCCCCGCCTGCCGCACCAGCCGCACCGCATCGAAGTTGCCTTGCCGCACCAGCGCGACCACGTCGGCGGTGTGTTCGGTGGCGATGCCGTGCTCGGCGAGATCCCGCATGATCGCCCACCCACCGGCATATGCCTCCACGCAGCCGACGTTCCCGCAGCGGCAGTGCGGAGCAGAGCTGTCGTTCGCCGGCGCCGCCCTGGTGTGACCGATGTCTCCGGCTGCGCCCTCGCTGCCCCGGATGATCTGACCGTTGAACACGAGACCCGCGCCGATTCCGGTGCCGATTTTCAGGCTGATCAGATTGTCGACCTGCCGGGTGCGCGACTCCGCCACGGCGCGGGCATTGGCGTCGTTCTCGACGATCACCGGCCCGGAATACCGCTGGGAGAACCAGCCGGCGATGTCGAACCGGTCCCAGCCGGTCATGATCGGCGGATTGACCACCCGCCCCGCCGCGAACTCGACCGGACCGGGAACCCCGATCCCGATCCCACAGACTTCGGCGTCATCACGCAGACTCTCGACGGCATCCTGCACCGTCTGCAGCACGCGCGCTGGGCCCTCCCACACGTTGATCACCCCTGCGGCGCTCCGCAGCGGTGTGCCGGCCAGATCGCAGACCGCGACCGTGAACCCCGAGGCGCCGATGTCCGCGGTGAGCAGCACCCCACGGTTCTTGTTGAACACGAACCGACTGGACGGGCGGCCGCCGGTCGACTCTCCCCCTTCGATCGGCGTGATGAGATTCGACGCGAAGAGCGCGGTCAATCGCTGGTTCACGGTCGACCTGGACAGGCCGGACATCTCGATCACGTCGGTGCGGCTCAGCTCCCCGTGCTTGCGGAAGAGCGTGAGGACGTCCCCCATCAGCGGTCGGCCATCGATTGAAGTCAAGAAAAGCTCCATTGCTGTCGGGGTGATCATTCGGCATATTAGCCGTTTCACGAGAAAACTTACCGCTACTTTTGGGTTGCGTCCACACAAAAGGTGTCGTAGTTTGACTCCACCGGCACATAGTGGTGCCACTGACCTCGCTGAGGATGAAGAAGATGTCAAGCAAAGATGCAAGATGGACGCACCTCATGCGCGTCACCGTTCCAATCGGAGCTCTCGCTCTCGTCCTGGCGGGCTGCGCGACGGGAGGTGACGGCGGGGGCGGCACCACCGAAGCTCCCTCCTCGGACAAGGTCGCCGCCGTGATCAAGGGCCTCGACAACCCGTTCTTCCAGGCGATGGAAGACGGCATCAACGACACTGCGGAGCAAGACGGCGTGGACGTCACGGTGCAGGCCGCCGCCGATATCGGCGACACTACCGGCCAGGCCGACAAGCTCACCGCCCTCGCCGGGCAGGACTTCGGCTGCTACATCGTGAATCCCATCAGCGGCACCAACCTGGTGCAGGCACTCAGCCAGATCTCCTCCGCCGGTAAGGCCATCGTCAACATCGACAGCCCCATCGATCCCGACGCTGCGGAGACCGCGAACCTCGACATTGCGACATACATCGGCACCGACAACGGTGCGGCCGGCGGCAAGGCCGGCGACTTCGTGGTGGAGCAGGTGCCGGCATCCTCTGAAGTTGCCATCATCGGCGGCATCGCCGGAGACGTGACCAGCGCCGCCCGAATCGACGGGTTCAAGGAGGCGGTCGGCGACACACTCACCGTTGTGCAGGAATCCGCAGCGGATTGGAAGCGCGAGCTGGCTCTCACCGCGGCGACCGACATCATTGCCGCCAACCCGAACGTCACGGCGTTCTTCGCCGCGAATGACGACATGGGTCTCGGCATTGTGAAGGCAATCGAGAATGCCGGACTCACCGGCCAGATCGTCGTGGTCAGCGTGGACGGCAACCAGGACGCGCTCGAGTCTGTGGAGGCGGGCGGCCTGACCGCAACCGTCGCCCAGTACCCGTACGCCATCGGATCGCTCGGCGTCCAGGCCTGCGAGGTGGTCGCCGGCGGCGAGACCCTGCCGGAGAACATCGAATCGCCGACCGCCCTGGTCACGAAGGATGTCGCTGCCGACGCCATCGCGGCATTCCCGCAGCCGTTCGAAGAGTTCGAGAACCCGCTGACCGACCTGCTGGCCGAGTAGCCTCGCCGAGCATCGAGAACGGTGAACATCATGAGTACCGCTGAAGCAACACGACCGAAAGCGATGACCTCACTGGTCGACAACGCACGACAGCTCAGTTTCTGGGCAGAGCACGCCGCCCCGATCGGGCTGGTGGTGCTGGTGATCGTCTTCTCGATCCTCAGCCCGACCTTCCTGACGCTCGGCAACATCCGCGCCATGCTCGTGGCCGCCGCCATCCTGGTGGTGCTGGCGATCGCCCAGGCGTTCGTCATCACCACCGGCGGTATCGACCTGTCGATCGCGGCAACGATGACCTTCGGCGCGATCAGCTTCGGGCTGGCTTGGCAAGCCGGACTCGGCTTTTGGCTCGCGGCGCTCGTGGCTCTCGTGGCGGCCGGGGCCATCGGGTTGATCAACGGCTTACTGATTGCCAAGGGCAAAGTCACTGACTTCATCGCCACGTTAGGAACCCTGGGGGTGGCCACAGGTCTCTCACTCATCGTGTCAGACGGCAAGCCGATCACCGTCAACAGCACCGAACTGCTGACCCTGACCACCGGATCGATCGGGATCTTCGGATTCCCGATCATCCTCGCCGCGATCATCGGGGTTCTCACCTGGTGGGTGATGTTCCGAACTCGGTTCGGCCTGCACGTGCAAGCGGTCGGTGGGAACGAGGAGAGTTCCGTGGCCAACGGCATCGCCGTGGCCAAGGTTCGCATTGTGGTCTACCTCATCTCCGCCGGGCTCGCGGGTGTCGCCGCGATCCTGCTGGTGGCGAGAGTGGGCGCCGCGGAACCGGCGATCAACACGGGCTTCCTGCTCAACTCCATTGCCGCAGTGGTACTTGGCGGCGTGAGCCTCACCGGCGGCAAGGCACGGATCGGCGGGCCCATCATCGGCGCCCTGCTGCTGACGGCCCTCGCCAACGGCCTCACTCTGCTCGGCGTGTCCCAGTTCTACCAGCCGCTCGCCGTCGGACTCGTCGTGGTCCTGGCAGCCCTACTCACGAGGTACCAGAAGAAATGACCGATACAGCAGCAGCGGCCACGCCGACCAAGGCCGGCTCCGACATCATCCTGTCGGCAACCGAGATCACCAAGTCGTTCGGCGGGGTACACGCCCTGAAGGGCGCCTCGATCCAGATGCGGCGCGGCGAGATCACCGCACTCATCGGCGACAACGGGGCCGGCAAGTCGACCCTCGTGCGCTGCCTCTCCGGCGTGCACCGGCCCGACTCCGGCACCATCCGGCTGGATGGTGAGGATGTCACGTTTGAAACCCCCAACCTGGCGCGCAAGCACGGTATCGAGACCGTGCACCAGAACCTCGCGCTGGTCGAGGAGCTCGCCGTCTGGCAGAACTTCTTCCTCGGGCGCGAGATCACCCGCGGCTTCGGACCGTTCCGCACGCTGGACCGCAAACAGATGAAAGCCAGCGCCAGCACCCAGCTCGGTAATCTCGCGGTCAATGCACCACCCGTTAGCAACAGAGTTCGACGGCTGTCCGGCGGCCAGCGGCAGGCCGTTGCCATCGCCCGGGCGGCCGGCTACGGCAGCAGGATCGTGATCATGGATGAGCCCACGGCGGCTCTCGGCGTGCAGGAGACCGCACGCGTGGAGAAGGTCATCAACACCCTCCGTGATTCCGGGGTCGCGGTGCTGCTGATCAGCCACAACTTCGAACAGGTGATGCGCCTGTCGAACCATGTCTGGGTGATGCGCGGCGGGCTGGCCGTGGCTGAGCGCCGCACCACAGAGACATCCGGCGACGAACTCGTCGCCCTGATCACCGGCGCGAAAGCCGCCTAGGGCACCTGCCCACCAGTCACGAAGGAACCACATGTTGAACAACAAATTGGGTGTCCACGCGCTCGTTTTCTCCGGCGGAACCACGCCCGCCGAGGTCGAGTACACCGTCGGTGAGGCGAAGAAAGCCGGCTTCGACCTGCTCGAGCTGTCACTGCATGACGCGGTGAATCTGGATGTCGCGGCGGCGAAGTCGGCGCTCGAGGCCGCCTCGCTCGGCATCGTCTGCTCTCGCGGACTCGCCTTCGACGCCGACGTATCAAGCGAGGATTCTGCCGTGGTCGCCCGCGGCGCGAAGCTGCT
Organism: Salinibacterium sp. ZJ450; assembly: GCF_011751885.2. Taxonomy (NCBI): domain Bacteria; kingdom Bacillati; phylum Actinomycetota; class Actinomycetes; order Micrococcales; family Microbacteriaceae; genus Ruicaihuangia; species Ruicaihuangia jiafui. The sequence goes on along the minus strand of NZ_CP061771.1, from coordinate 25,149 downwards.
CGAGGACTCGCTGCGGATCACCCACGAGCTGGGCGGCACCCACTTCACCGGGGCGCTCTACAGCGCGCTCGGTAAGTACGGGCACCCGCTCAGCACGGCCGGCCGCAACAACGTCGTCGCCGTGCTGCGCGACCTCGCCAAGGAGGCGGCGACGAAGAACATGACGCTCGGCCTCGAGGTCTGCAACCGGTACGAGACCAACGTGGTCAACACGGCGAGCCAGGCCCTCGCCCTCGCCGATGACATCGGGGAGGACAACGTGCTGATCCACCTCGACAGCTATCACATGAACATCGAGGAGGACGATTTCGTGCGGCCGATCATGCTCGCCGGCGACCGGCTCGGCTACGTGCACGTCGGCGAGAACCACCGCGGCTACCTCGGCAGCGGGCACCTGGACTTCATCTCGTTCTTCCACGCCCTGGTCGACATCGGCTACACCGGTGCGATTACCTTCGAGTCGTTCTCGTCCGCGATCGTGTCGCCCACCCTGTCCAACGACCTCGCCATCTGGCGCAACCTGTGGGACGACGGCCCGGAGCTGGCCGCGCACGCGCACGACTACCTGCGCACCGCCCTGGGCGGCAACCGTGTCTCATCCTGATCAGGAGGCCGCGGCATCCGTCATCCCCGTCGCACAATTGGATGCGCTCGCCCAGCGGGCGATCGGGCTGATGCGTCCGGGGCAGCGGGTGATCCTCGGCATCACCGGGAGCCCGGGGGCCGGCAAGACCACGGTTGCGCGGGGGCTGGTGGAGCGGCTGAACCAGCTGCTCGCTGGCGAGCAGTCGTCGATCGAACGTGCCGCCTACCTGCCGATGGACGGCTTCCACCTGGCCAACGCGACCCTCGACCGGCTCGGCAACCACGACCGCAAGGGCGCCATCGACACCTTCGACGGCTGGGGCTTCGTCGCCCTGCTCGGCCGGCTGCTGGTGGAACTCGATCACCCGGTCTATGCGCCGAGCTTTGACCGGAGAGTCGACGAAGGGATCGCGGCCGAGCTTGTCGTGCTGCCGGAGGCCGAGATCGTCGTGGTGGAGGGCAACTACCTGCTCGTCGATCAGAAACCCTGGTCTGCCATCCACGGGCTGCTCGCCGAAGCCTGGTACTGCGACACGTCCTCCGACGAACGGTTGCGCCGACTGGTCGACCGGCACGAACGCCACGGCCGCTCCCCCGAAGCCGCACAAGCCTGGGCCGAATCGGTCGATGGTGTCAACGCGCTGCTGATCGAGTCAACGCGCGACCGCGCCGACCTGGTCGTCTCCGGCGGCTAGCCCCCACAATCGACCCATCGACCGAAATGCAAGAAGGCCGACCGGGAACCCGGTCGGCCTTCTAATCTGTGAGTGCGCGAGGGGGGACTTGAACCCCCACGCCCTTTCGAGCACTGGCACCTGAAGCCAGCGCGTCTGCCAATTCCGCCACTCGCGCTCACATGGCCCTTACGAACCAACTCAGCGAGATTACCACAGTCTTCAGCCTCGCTTTCAGCGCTACCCACTAACATCAGTGAGGAACATCTGGCCGAGCGGGGAAGTCTTTGGGTCTACTGGACAATTTCGAACGAGGTCTCGAGAGGGCTGTCAACGGCGCCTTTGCGAAGACGTTCAAAAGCGGACTGCAGCCTCTCGAGATCACAAGCGCGCTCCGACGCGAGCTCGACACGAAGGCCGCGGTCGTCGCGCGCGACCGCATTCTGGTGCCAAACCAGTTCACGGTCGGCCTGTCGCGCCACGACTATGCGCGCATGGCGAACCTCGGGCCGGCGCTGATCGACGAACTCATCGGGCAGGTGCAGCGACACGCCACCGCCCAGCACTACTCCTTCTCCGGCGGCATCTCGATCAAGCTGGTCGAGCGCGACAACCTCACAGAGGGCATCCTGCAGGTCGACTCCGTGAGCGTGCAGGGTCAGGTGGCTTGGACGCCGGTTCTGGATGTCGCGGGCAAGCGCTATCCGCTCGCCAAGGGCCGCACGGTCATCGGCCGCGGCTCCGAAGCCGACATCACCGTGGATGACCCCGGAATTTCGCGCAAACACGTCGAGGTGCTCTGGGACGGCACCCGCGGTCAGGCCAACGACCTGAACTCCACCAACGGCTCGAAGCTGAACGGGGAGCCGCTGCGCAGCGCCCTGCTCGAGCCCGACTCGGTCATCGACATCGGCCGCACCCGTATTGTGTTCAGGGTGCTTGCCCAGTCCACCCCCACCGATCAGGACACCCGACGGTGACTAGCGAACTGACGCTGCTTGTGCTGCGCCTGGGTTTCCTGGCGTTGCTCTGGCTGTTCGTCTTCGCCGTCGTCTATGCCTTGCGCACCGACATGTTCGGGCACAAGGCGCGCAAGCTGCCGCCCGGCGAGGTGCCGTCGGCCGCCCAGTTCCCGTCGGCGCAGGCCGCACCGGTGCCGGCGCCCGCCCCCGTGCCGGCTCCCACTCCGGTCGCGGCGCGCGCCTCCGCGGCATCCGAACCCACTGAAGCGCTGTCATTCTCCAACGATGCCCCGGCGAGCCGGTTGGTGATCACATCCGGTCCGAAGGAGGGCATGGAGATCACACTCGGCGGCGAACAGGTGACCATCGGCCGCTCTAGCGAGTCAGGCCTCGTCATCCGCGACGACTACACATCCACCCACCACGCCCGCCTGATGCTCTGGAACAACGAGTGGATGGTGCAGGATCTCGACTCAACCAACGGAACCTTCCTCGCCGGCACCCGCGTGACCGTGCCCACCAAGGTCCCGTTGAACACGCCAGTCAAGATCGGCACCACAACGTTTGAGCTCCGGCGGTAGTTGATGGCCAGCAACCCCAAGAGCGTCGCCGTCTCGCATGTCGGCAAGATCCGGTCGAATAACCAGGATTCCGGCTATGCGGGCGCGCACCTCTTCGTCGTGGCCGACGGAATGGGGGGCCACGCCGGCGGCGACGTCGCGTCGGCGATCGCGATCAAGCGCATCATCGACGCGGACAAGGCGTATGAGTCCGCCGCAGACGCCGAGTTCGCGCTCAAATCCGCGCTGATCGCCGCTAACTCGCTGCTCGCCGAAGCGGTGTTCGAGCACCAGGAACTCACCGGCATGGGCACAACCGTGAGTGGTCTGCTACGGGTCGGCGACGAAATGGCGCTCGCCCACATCGGCGACTCGCGCATCTACCTCTACCGGGACGGCGAACTGACCCAGGTCACCGCCGACCACACGTTCGTGCAACGCCTCGTCGACAGCGGCCGCATCACGCCAGAGGAGGCGGCGGTGCATCCCCGACGATCAGTGCTGATGCGCGTGCTCGGCGACGTGGACGCCTCCCCCGAGATCGACACCACGATCGTGCGTACCCGGCCGGGCGATCGCTGGCTGATCTGCTCCGACGGGCTCTCCAGTTACGTCACAGACGACAGAATCCGATCGGCGCTCAGCCACCACCCGAACACGAAGGATGCCGCCAACCGACTGGTGAAGGAGAGCCTCGACCAGGGCGCGCCGGACAATGTCACCGTGGTGCTCGTCGACATCGACGAGTCAGGCGAGTCGTCGGCGCACACTCCGGTAATCGTGGGATCCGCGGCACAGCCGCTCACCTACGAAAGCGAGGCGGGACGATCGGCGCTGCGTCTGCCCACCCTGCTGCTGCATCCGCTGAAGGCGACCAAACCCGACCCCAGCCACTTCGAGCCGGAGAGCGAGGAGTACCTCACCGCGCTGATCGACGAGGATCGGCGCCGAGCCCGGCGCCGCCGCATCACCTGGCTAGTGGCGCTTGCGCTCGTGCTCGCGGTGGTGGCCACCGGTATCGTGGCCGCGTACCAGTGGACGCAGACACGGTTCTACGTCGGCGCCTATGACGGTGAAGTGGCAATCTACCAAGGGGTGCAGCAGGGCCTCGGCCCCATCCGGCTCTCGAATGTGTACGAAGAGACCGGAATCCCGCTCGACGACCTGCCGCCGTACTGGCTATCCAGCGTCGAGTCCACAATCAACGCCGATGATCTCCCCGACGCCAGGGCAATCGTCGATCGGCTGGAGGTGATGGCGGATGAGTAAAGTCAGTCCAGACGCCGGGCCACGCACAACAATCTCCGAGACGATCCGCATCAAACTGAGGCAGCCGGCGAAGCTCCGCAACCTCGAACTGGTGCTGCTGTTCGTCGCGTTCGCGATCGGCGGGGCGGCGATCGCCCTCTCGCAACTCGGAGTCACCGACCAGATCGACTGGAGCGTACTGTGGCTCGCGTCGGGTCTCGCCGTGCTGATCCTCGGAACCCACGTGGCCTTGCGGGTGACCGCACCCGAGGCGGATCCGTTCATCCTCCCCATCGTCACCACGCTGAACGGGCTCGGGATCGCGATGATCTACCGGCTCAGCCTTGCCGACGGCGACGTCGGATGGGGAAGCGCCGGAGTGCGTCAGATCGTCTGGACGGCGCTGGCGATCCTCGTGTCGCTGGCGGTGCTGCTCCTCATCCGCAACCATCGGGTGCTGCAGCGCTACCGCTACATCGCCATGTTCACCGGCATCGTGCTGCTGCTTCTGCCCATGCTGCCGGGCATCGGCCGGGAGGTGTTCGGTGCCAGGGTGTGGATCAGCGTCGGCCCGTTCTCGTTCCAGCCCGGTGAGATCGCCAAGATCGCCCTCGCGGTCTTCTTCGCCGGTTATCTGGTGACCGCGCGCGACAACCTGTCACTAATGGGCACCAAGTTCCTCGGCATGCGTTTCCCGCGGATGCGCGATCTGGGGCCGATCCTCATCATCTGGGCGGCCGCCATGGCAGTGCTGGTGTTCCAGCGCGACCTCGGTACCTCACTGCTGTACTTCGGCCTGTTCCTGGTGATGATCTACGTCGCCACCGGCCGCGCCAGCTGGATCGTGCTCGGTCTCGTGCTGTTCCTCGGCGGAGCACTGGTCGCCAGCCAGGCGCTCACCTATGTCAACGGCCGATTCGACGCCTGGCTGAACCCGTTCAACCAGGACAACTACGATGCCGCACTGCACGGCAGCTACCAGCTCGTGCAAGGGCTGTTCGGCATGGCCAACGGCGGCATGATCGGCTCCGGCCTCGGCAGTGGCCGGCCCGACATCACCCCTCTCGCCGACAGCGACTTCATCGTCGCCTCGCTCGGTGAGGAACTGGGCCTCGTCGGCATCTTCGCCATTCTGTGCCTGTACCTGCTGCTGGTCTCGCGTGGCTTCCGCATCGCGTTCCTCGGCCAGGACGACTTCGGTCGCCTGCTCGCGGTCGGGCTGTCGTTCGTGATCGCGTTGCAGGTGTTCATCGTGATCGGCGGTGTCACCCGCGTCATCCCGCTCACCGGACTCACCACGCCGTTCCTCGCTGCGGGCGGGTCGTCCCTGCTCGCCAACTGGATCATCGCCATTTTGTTACTTCGCCTGTCTGACACCGTCCGCAATCAACCGCAACTGGTGGTGGAATCATGAACAAAGAACTCCGTCGCGTCAGCGCGGCCGTGCTGATCATGTTCCTTGCCCTGTTCGGCTCCAGCACCATGATTCAGGTGGTGCAGGCCGACACCCTGCAAGCCGATGACCGCAACGTTCGCACCCTGTACGACAGCTACTCCGCGGAACGCGGGCCGATCCTCGTCGACGGGGTGCCGGTCGCGCAGTCGATGCCGGTGGATTCGCCGTACAAGTTCCTGCGCCAGTACCCGCAACCCGATCTGTACGCGCACGTCACCGGGTACTTCACCCTGAACCAGGGCAACAGCGGGGTCGAGGGCGCGCTCAACGACTACCTGAGTGGAACCGCCAACGAGCAGTTCCTCGACAACATCACCTCGGTGTTCACCGGGCAGACCCCGAAGGGCGCCTCGGTTGAGCTGACCATCGACCCGGTGGTTCAGCAGGCGGCCTGGGACGCCCTCGGCGACAACTCGGGAGCCGTGGTGGCGCTCGACCCGAAGACCGGTGCGATTCTCGCCATGGTCTCGAAGAAGAGTTACGACCCGAATCTGCTCGCCTCACACAACACCCGCGATGTCATCGCGCAGTACGACGCCCTGCTCAACGACCCGGCCGACCCTCTGCAGAATCGGGCCATCTCCGGCGACCTTTACCACCCCGGGTCGGTGTTCAAGGTGCTGGTGGCGGCCGCCGCGATCGACAGTGGCAAGCTCGCCGCCGACAGCCAGATCCCGAACCCGCCGACGCTGACGTTGCCCGGAACCTCGTCCGTCGTCCGCAACTCCGGCGACAGCAACTGCGGCGGCGCCGAAACTGTGTCGGTCACCGATGCGCTGCGCCTGAGTTGCAACGTCGCTTTCGCGCAGATCGGTCAGACGATCGGTGCCGAGACGCTCTCCGATTACGCCGAAGCCTTCGGGTTCGGTGACAGCCTCGATATCCCGATGTCGACCACGCCGAGTCAATACCCCATGCCGGATGACGAACCGGAACTGATGCTGTCGTCCTTTGGCCAGGCCAGCACTCGCGTGACCCCGTTGCAGATGGCCATGGTCTCGGCCGCGGTCGGCAACGGCGGGACGCTGATGACGCCCACCCTGGTCGAGAGCATCACTGCCCCAGACTTGACCGAACTGCAGGGACCGCAGGTCGAGGTGTACAACGAGCCGATCAGCCCGGAAACAGCGGAGGCGGTCAAGCAGATGATGGTCGCGGCCGTGAGCGATGGTGTGTCGAACAATGCAAGAATAAGTGGGGTTGAAGTGGCGGGGAAGACGGGCACGGCTGAAAACGCCGTGGGCGAGCCGTACACGCTCTGGTTCACCGGATTCGCTCCAGCGAGCGACCCGGAAGTAGCGGTAGCGGTGGTCGTGGAAGATCGTGGGGGTCGTGGGCAGAACGCCTACGGGAACACTGTTGCCGCGCCCATTGCACGACAGGTGATTGAGGCGGTGCTGAGTAGATGAGACCCACAAGCGGGCTCACCTTCGGGGGTCGGTACCAGCTCTCATCCCGTATTGCCATTGGCGGTATGGGTGAGGTCTGGCAGGCAACTGACCTGGTGATCGGACGCACCGTCGCGATCAAGATCCTCAAAGACGAGTACATGGGAGACCCCGGGTTCCTCGAGCGCTTCCGCGCCGAGGCCCGGCACGCCGCCCTGGTCAGCCACGAGGGCATCGCCAACGTCTTCGACTACGGCGAGGAGGAGGGCAGCGCCTACCTGGTGATGGAGCTCGTTCCCGGTGAGGCGCTCAGCGCCATCATCGAACGCGAACGCGTGCTGTCCACCGATCGAGTTCTCGACATCGTGGCGCAAACCGCGAACGCGCTGCAGGCGGCGCACGCCGTCGGGCTGGTGCACCGCGACATCAAGCCCGGCAACCTGCTGATCACGCCGGAGGGTCGCGTCAAGATCACCGACTTCGGCATCGCGCGGATCGCCGATCAGGTGCCGCTGACCGCCACCGGTCAGGTGATGGGCACCGTGCAGTACCTCTCGCCGGAACAGGCGAGCGGCCACCCGGCGTCTCCGTCCACCGACATCTACTCGCTCGGCATCGTGGCGTACGAGGCCCTCGCCGGGCGTCGCCCGTTCACCGGTGAGTCGCAGGTCGCGATCGCGATGGCGCAGATCAACGAGGCACCGCCGGAGCTGCCTGCAACGGTGGCCGAGCCGGTGCGCAACCTCGTGTACTCCAGCATCGCCAAGCGCCCGGACGAGCGTCCCGCCTCGGCGGCCCACCTGGCCCGCGCCGCGCAGGCTCTGCGTCGCGGCGATGTCGCCGGTGCCGCCCTCGCCGTGCCCGCGGTCGCCGGCGGTGCCGCGATCTCCACCCTCACAGGTGCAGCAGGGTCGGATGCCGCCACCCGCGTGCTGACGACCCCCACGATGACCGCCGCCGGCCCCACCGACACCGCCCAGGTTCCGGTGGAGGAGAAGAAGCGCAATCCGTGGACCTGGCCGCTGATCGCCATCGTCACACTGCTGGCCATCGTGCTGATCGGGGTGCTGATCGCCCTGTTCGCCAACCCCGGCGACGAGACTCCGACCGAAACCAGCACGTCGGCCGCGCCGCAAACGCCTACGCCCACTCCGACGCCGACCCCATCACCGACGAGCAGCACCGTCTTCGCCGACCGGGATGAGCTGCTCGGCAAGAACCGCGATGAGGTGCAGCAGCTGATCGACTCACTCGGGCTGTCGCTCGACCCCGTCAGTGGCAGCACGGCGCCGACCCCCGCGCAACAGGGCCTGTCATACGACGCCACCCCCACCGGCAACGTGCAGCCGGGCACCACGATCCGCGTCACGTTCTACTCGGAGATTCCGTCACCGGGCGCCCCGGGCGCGGCAACGGCCGATCCGGCGCGGGCCGAAACCGGTGGCACGGTGGATATCTCCTGGCCGCAGTACACCGGATGCTCGAACGGAACCTCCCTGACCGGGTACAGCTTCACCATCTCATCGAACGGCCGGTTCGAGGACATGCAAGACAATGTGGCGGGCCCTGGACGCACCAGCGCCGTCGTGCAGATCATGGAGGCCACCCAGCCGGTCACCATCAGCTACACGGCAAACTGCGGCGAGTTCGTTTCGGAGACTTCGCCGACGCTCACAATTCCGGTTGAGGCAGGCCAGGCGCCCACACCCTCTCCCACCAACGGGGCTCCCGCCACCGTGGCACCGGTCCTTTAGTAACCCTCCCTGACCTCGTCGGGAGAGCCCTCGCCAGCAGCTAAACTGGCGAGGGCTTAAAGGGTTGGATGGCAGTTGATCAGGAGTAGTGGCTTGTGATTGAAGGCGGAACCCACTCGTTGCGCCAGTTGGCTGGGCGATACCAGGTTGGCGAGCTCATCGGGCACGGCGGAATGGCCGACGTGCACGTCGGCACCGACTCGCGTCTCGGGCGCCGCGTCGCCATCAAGCTACTCAAGCCCACCCTCGCCGACGACCCGTCGTTCCGCACCCGATTCCGCCAGGAAGCCCAGGCTGCGGCCCGGATGGCGCATCCCACGATCGTGCGCGTCTTCGACGCCGGCGAAGAAACCGTCACCGACCAGAACGGCATCGAACGGCAACTGCCGTTCATCGTGATGGAGTTCGTCGACGGCCGCCTGCTGAAGGACATCATCGCCGACGGCCCGATGGATCCCCACGAGGCCACCCGCATCACCGAGGGCGTGCTCACTGCCCTCGAGTACTCGCACCGCGCCGGTGTCGTGCACCGCGACATCAAGCCGGGCAACATCATGGTCACGCCGAACGGCCAGGTGAAGGTGATGGACTTCGGGATCGCCCGCGCCATCTCCGACTCGTCGGCAACCGTCGCGCAGACCAGCGTCATCCTCGGCACCGCGCAGTACTTCTCGCCGGAGCAGGCCCGCGGCGAGTCCGTCGACGCCCGCACCGACCTGTACTCCACCGGTGTGGTGCTGTTCGAAATGCTCACCGGCCGCCCGCCGTTCCGCGGCGACAGCCCGGTTGCCGTCGCCTACCAGCACGTCAGCGAGGCTCCGGTTCCGCCCAGCGCCTTCAACCCGCGGGTGTCACCGGCTCTCGACGCGGTCGTGCTGCACGCACTCGCGAAGGACCGCTTCGAGCGGTTCCAGAGCGCCGCAGATTTCCGCACGGATGTCGAGGCAGCCGATGCCGGCCAGGTGCCCACCCGCCGGATCGAATCGCAGCACGACGCGAGCTCCACACTGTTCGGAGTGAACCCGAGCGCAACCGCCGGCTCAGAGGCCGCCATCCGCCAGCTCACCGTGGCGCCGGATCGACCCGTGCGTTCCCAGAGCCGGCCTCCGGTGGCGTGGATCTGGGCGGGCATCGCCGTCATGGCCGTGATCGTCGCAGCCGTGCTGTACTGGACGTTCTCGCTCGAGGGAACCCGGCTCACCGGCGCAGTCTCTGTCGCCATTCCCAATGTGGCCGGCCAGACGTACGACGACGCCGCGAAGGTGCTCGAGGGCAACGACCTCATTCCGCAGCGCTTCAGCGAGATCAGCGACACCGTCGCCGAGGGCGACGTGATCCGCACCCAACCGGCGGCGGATGTCACCGTGTCACCCGGCATGGAGGTCGAAGTCTTCGTCTCACTCGGCAAACGGCAGGTCGACGTTCCCCATGTCGCCAGAGTCGAAGAGGATGCCGCGATCACCGCGATCACCGACGCTGGGCTGATCTACGGCTCCACCGAACAGTCGTACTCCACCAACATCCCGAGCGGTGTCGTGATCAGTTCCGACCCCGCCGGCGGTCAGCGGGTACGCGCCGGTGACACGGTCAATCTCACCGTCAGCAACGGAATGGTCAGCGTGCCGGACGTCGTTGGCCGCACCGTGGCCGAGGCGAGCACCGTGCTCGGTCAGGAACTGGGGCTCACGGTTGACGTCGTGGCCGACTACGGATGCTCCGGCCAGATCGTGTCCGGACAGTCGCTGAGCCCGGGTGACCAGCCGCAGCGCTCCGACGTGACGCTGCGCTACTGCGTCAACTAGCATCCCCGCTGGGAACGTTCGTCGACTGAAACGACGGGTTGGACCTCAGCGCAGCGTAACGAGCGGGGTGAGGCCCTTCGCGACCTCTGCAGCCTCCGGCAGGCCAGCGACGGCGAGCCAGTTGCCCAGCATGCGGTAGCCGCCCTCGGTGAGCACCGACTCCGGGTGGAACTGCACGCCGAACACCGGAGCGGTGGCGTGCCGCACGCCCATGATCACGCCGCCTTCGGTGTGCGAGGTGACGATCAGTTCAGCGGGCACGGTGTCGTTCACCACGGCGAGCGAGTGGTAGCGGGTCGCCGTGAACGGCTGCGGAACACCCTCATAGAACGCGCTGTCATCGTGGCTGACCTGTGAGGTCTTGCCGTGCATCAGTTCGTCGGCATGGGTGACTGTGGCGCCGAGCGCCTCCGCGATCGCCTGGTGGCCGAGGCAGACTCCGAGCAACGGGATGCCCGCCGCCAAGGCCGCGTGCACGACCGGGATGGAGACGCCGGCCGCAGCGGGGGCGCCGGGACCTGGCGACAGCAGCACCGCGTCGTACCCGGCGATCACAGCGGCTGCCTCGTCTGCGGTGAACGCGTCGTTGCGGACGACCTCGGTTTCGGCACCGAGCTGCAGCAGGTAGCCGTTCAGCGTGTAGACGAAGCTGTCGTAGTTGTCGATGACGAGCACGCGGGTCACTGGTCGACCGTCACTTTCCTTCGGGGGTTGATCAATTGTAGACGGGGCAGCATCCGGAGCCACGAACCACCGGAGGCCGCCAACACCGGGCCGTCAAGGTCGACAGGATAGAATCTGGCGCATGGCTCGAACGAATGCACGCACCAGCAAAGACGACCGCTCGCCCGACACCCCTTCGGGTGAGAACGCGCCGAACCCGGTGTGGTTCAAGCCGATCATGTTCGGCTTCATGCTGCTCGGGCTGATCTGGATCATCGTGTACTACGTCAGCGAGACCCGGTTCCCGATTCCTGACCTCGGAAACCTGAACATCCTGGTCGGCTTCGGCATCATGTTCATCGGCTTCCTGATGACCACGCGCTGGCGCTGATCGCACGGATCCGGTCCCCTCATCGGGGGTGAACTACACCGCTGTAATTATCCCCAGTGTGGATTAACCTGTGGATAACTTTCAGCCGGCGGCTCAGGCCAGCACGAACCGGGCCACCGTCAGCAGCACGAGCAGCAGCGCCACCCCGGCCACCAGCACAGCCTGCAGCGGGCGTTGCTGCCGCTTGCGTGTACGCATGTAGACGAGCGCAACAAGGGCACCCGTGACGAGCCCGCCGACGTGTGCCTGCCAGGAGATGCCCGAGACGAAGAACCCGATGGCCAGGTTCAGCACGATCACGACCACCAGCTGCGTGGAGTTTCCGCCCAGCCCGCGTTGAATCACGAACAGCGCGCCGAGCAGGCCGAATATCGCCCCGGAAGCGCCAACCACGGGCACGAGGGGTTCAGAGAGCCAGAGCACGGCGACGGAACCGCCGAGGCCGGCCACCAGGTACAGCCCGAGGAATCGCGCCCGACCGACCATGTGCTCGAGCATGGGCCCGAGCACCCAGAGGGACAGCATGTTCACCGCGAGGTGCAGGAATGACGCGTGCGCGACCGTGGCGGTCAACATCGTCCACGGCGCGAACAAGGTCAGTACCGGGCGGTACCAGAGCGTCTGGTTCAGTGCATCGTTGCTCAGCTCGTTCAGCACGAATACGATCACGCTGATCGCGATCAGCGACCAGGTGACCACGGGCGCACCGCTCGATATCCGGCGGCCGGTGCGGATCGCGCGCGCCATTGACGGCCTCCTCTGCGGAATGCTTTGCCTGGCCTCGCGCGTGCATTCGGGGCAATGGACACCCACGGCAGCCTGCGTCTGGCAGTCAGGACAAATCGTACGCCCGCAGCGTTGGCACAGAACCCAACTCGGTCGCTCCGGATGCCGGTAGCAGGAGCTCGCCGAGCGGGTCTGTGGCGCTTCGGTCACTTAGACCTCGGTGATCGTGATGCTCTTGATGACGACATCCTCAAGCGGCTTGTCACGGCCATCGGTGGCCACTGCCTCGATCGCGTCGACGACCTTCTTGGATTCGTCGTCGGCGACGGCGCCGAAGATGGTGTGCTTGCCCTGCAGCCACGGCGTGGCAACGGTGGTGATGAAGAACTGTGAGCCGTTGGTGCCGCGGCCGAACTGGACGCCGGCATTCGCCATCGCGAGGATGTACGGCTCGGAGAAGGTGAGCTCAGGGTGGATCTCGTCGTCGAACTGGTAGCCGGGGCCACCGATGCCCTGGCCGAGCGGGTCGCCGCCCTGGATCATGAAGTCTTTGATGATGCGGTGGAAGATCACACCGTCGTAGAGCTTGTCGGTCGTGGTCTGCCCGGTGCCCGGGTGGGTCCATTCGATCTGACCAGTCGCCAGGCCCGTGAAGTTCTTCACCGTCTTGGGTGCGTGGTTCCCGTAGAGATTGACGTTGATGTCGCCGAGGGTCGTGTGGAAGGTCGCTACTGCGGTATGCATAGGGCAATTGTTTCACAGGACTCCCCGCTGGTTGTCAGCGACCATTCAGGAGTCGCTTGTTTGCCTCGCTCAGGTTTCATGACACGATGGGGACTGTTCACGTCCGACGGAGGTTGACATGGGATTGACACGTAAGCGCAAGCGGGAGCTCAAGAAGCTTCAGGGGAATGCCGAACGCCTCTGGGAAGAACAGAGAGACGTACTCGATCACGCGAGCCACGTCATTCGTGAGGCGCGCCGACAGGCCGGCAACTTCGCCCGCGAGGAAGTATCGCCGAAGGTTGTCGGGGCGTATGAAGCCCGGTTGAAGCCGGTTGTCTCGTCCACCCGCGATCGTGTCAGCGATGTCGTGCCCGCCGTCACGTCGGTGGTCGGCTCTGCCGTCGCCGTCCTGAACGCAGTCCGCGACCCGCATCTGCGTGAGGCTCTGCTGAAGACCGCCAAGAAGGCGCCACCGAAGCCCAGCTTCGGCGCCGGTCGTATCGTGTTGATCGGTGTCGGCGTGCTCGCCGCGGCCGGCCTCGCCTATGCGGTGTGGCAGACGCTCCGTGCTGATGACGACCTGTGGGTCGAGGACCAGCCAGAAGAGACCCACCTCGACGACATTTAGCCGCTGCTGCTGTCAGCGGCGTTGTTGGTCTCGTTCATCGCCAACGCGATGTCGACGAGGCCGACTCTCTTGAGGCGGTCGACCTGATCGAGCGGCACCCAGCGTGCCTCGTCCGAGCTTCCATCGAGTTCGTGGGTGAGTTCACCGCCGATGATGTGCGCGCGGTAGACGATGCGGATGGCGTGCAGATCGTTGCTGTGCTCGATCGCGCGCTGCGCAGCGGGCACGACATGCGAGTCAACGCCGAGCAGCCCATCGAGTTGTGCGTGGTAGCCCGTCTCCTCGAAGATCTCGCGCACCGCGGCATCCGCTGGGTCCTCGCCTGGGTCGATACCGCCACCCGGCATGCTCCAGCCCGACCCGCCGTACTGATTCCAGTGTGAGAGCAACACCGATCCGTTATCGATGATCACGGCATAGGCCGCCACTCTGATGTCCATGGGGCACATCATGGCACAGGTCGGCCGTGTCCCCGCCGAGGCCCGTTAAACGCAGAACGCCCGCCAGAGGCGGGCGTTCTGTCATTCACACGATGCAGGGTGGAGCCTAGGAGAATCGAACTCCTGACCTCCTGCTTGCAAAGCAGGCGCTCTACCAATTGAGCTAAGGCCCCGGGGGACGGAATCCCTTGTGAGGATTCCAGTGGGGCTACGAGGACTTGAACCTCGGACCTCTTCGTTATCAGCGAAGCGCTCTAACCGCCTGAGCTATAGCCCCCCGGGCCGCATACGACATTACCGCATTACGGCCGGTTTCTCGTAATCGAGAGGTCGTCTCAGCTATTAGTGAAGCCGACCAGCAGTCCGCCGGTGATGCGGACGCTGAGGTTGTACAGTGCGCTCATGATCGCTCCGAGCGCGGTGCCGATGACGACGTTGAGCACGGCCACGATGACCGCGAACATGGCCACCTGCGCCAGACCGAACGCGCTGGTGACGCTGAAGCTGGGATCGCTCAGCACATCCTGGAGCAGCGTGTCGACGCCGCTGAAGACACCGGTGGACTGCAAGACGATCCAGACCAGGATGGCGGCGACGATGAGCACGATGCCGGCGCACACCATCACCAGGAACGACAGCTTGACCGCCGACCAGAAGTCGACGTAGACGAGCTTCAGCCGCACCTGCTTGGTGGCGGGCTGACGCTGCGCCTTGCGCTGGAGTTTCTCCGCGACGCTACTCATTGGTATTGGTGTCCTCTCCGGGCTCGTCGACAGGTGCCACCTCAGCATCGACGGACTCGGCTGCTGTGGCGTCAGTCACGGTGCCCTCTTCGACATCCGCTTCATCAAGATTACGTTCGCTGTTCTTCGCGATGGCGATGATCCGGTCATCGTCTGCGAATCGGGCGAAGACGACACCCATGGTGTCTCGTCCCTTGGCTGGCACCTCGGCCACGGCAGAGCGTACCACCTTGCCGCTGGCCAGAACCACAAGAACCTCGTCGTCGTCTTCCACGATCAGGGCGCCGGCGAGGTCGCCGCGGGAATCCTGAAGTTTCGCGACCTTGATGCCCAGGCCGCCACGGTTCTGCACCCGGTACTGGTCCACGGCGGTGCGCTTGGCATAGCCGCCCTGGGTGACCACGAAGACGTAGCCTTCGTCAGAGACCACCGAGGCGCTCAGCAGCTCGTCTTCGCCGCGGAAGTGCATTCCGATCACGCCGGACGTCGAGCGACCCATCGGGCGCAGGGCGTCGTCGGATGCCGTGAATCGCAGCGACATGCCCTTGCGGGAGACGAGCAGGATCTCAGAATCGGCGTCGACGAGCATGGCCGACACCAGTTCGTCACCCTCGCGCAGGTTGATCGCGATGATGCCGCCGGTGCGGTTCGTGTCGTACTCGGTGAGCGCGGTCTTCTTGATCAGACCGCCGCGCGTGGCGAGCGCCAGGTACTGCGCCACACCGTAGTCCTGGATCGGAAGGATCTGGGCGATCTCTTCGTCCGGCTGCAGCGCGAGCAGGTTGGCGACGTGCTGGCCCTTGGCGTCGCGGCCGGCCTCCTGCAGTTCGTACGCCTTGGCGCGGTAGACACGGCCCTTGTTGGTGAAAAACAGCAGCCAGTGGTGCGTGGTCGTCACGAAGAAGTGCTCGACCAGGTCATCCGCGCGCAGCTGGGCGCCCTTGACGCCCTTACCGCCGCGGTGCTGGCTGCGGTAGTTGTCGCTGCGGGTGCGCTTGACGTACCCGTCGCGGGTGACGGTCACCACCATCTCCTCAACCGGGATCAGGTCTTCGACGTTCATGTCTCCGCCGTAGCCGTACATGATCTCGGTGCGGCGGTCATCGCCGAACTTGTCGACGATTTCGGTGAGCTCGTCGCTGACGATGGTGCGCTGGCGGTCCGGGCGGGCGAGGATGTCGTTGTAGTCCGCGATCTCACGCTCGAGTTTGTCATGCTCGTCGATGATCTTCTGGCGCTCGAGGGCGGCCAGGCGCCGCAGCTGCATGTCCAGGATGGCGCGCGACTGCAGTTCGTCGATCTCGAGCAGCAGCATCAGACCGTCACGCGCGTCTTCCACGGTGGCCGATCGGCGGATCAGCGCGATCACGTCGTCGAGGGCGTCGAGGGCCTTCAGGTAGCCGCGCAGGATGTGCGCGCGCTCCTCGGCTTCACGCAGCAGGTACTGCGTGCGCCGTACGATGACTTCGATCTGGTGGGTGGTCCAGGCGGTGATGAATCCGTCGAGTGGCAGGGTGCGGGGCACGCCGTCGACGATTGCGAGCATGTTCGCGCCGAAGTTGTCTTGCAGCGGCGTGTGCTTGTACAGGTTGTTGAGCACGACCTTGGCGACGGCGTCGCGCTTCAGCACGATCACCAGACGCTGGCCGGTGCGGCCAGAGGTCTCATCGCGGATGTCGGCGACCCCGGACAGCCGGCCGTCCTTGACGAGGTCGGCGATCTTGATGGCCAGGTTGTCGGGGTTCACCTGGTACGGCAGTTCGGTGACGACGAGGCAGGTGCGGCCCTGCAGCTCTTCGACACTGACCACCGCGCGCATGGTGATCGACCCGCGCCCGGTCGTGTACATGTCGGTGATGCCCTTGACGCCGAGGATCTGGGCCCCGGTCGGGAAGTCGGGTCCCTTGATGCGGTGCATCAGCGCGTCGAGCAGCTCCTCGCGGGAGGCGTCGGGGTTGGCGAGGTGCCACAACGCCGCATCCGCGACCTCACGAAGGTTGTGCGGAGGGATGTTGGTGGCCATGCCGACCGCGATGCCGACCGAGCCGTTGACCAGCAGGTTCGGGTACCGCGCCGGCAGGACGCTCGGCTCCTGGGTGCGACCGTCGTAGTTGTCCTGGAAGTTGACGGTGTCCTTGTCAATGTCGCGCACCATCTCCAGCGCGAGCGGGGCCATCTTCGTCTCGGTGTATCGGGGCGCGGCGGCACCGTCGTTGCCCGGGGATCCAAAGTTGCCCTGGCCGAGCGCGAGCGGGTAGCGCATGCTCCAGGGCTGAACCAGACGCACCAGCGCGTCGTAGATCGCGGAGTCACCGTGCGGGTGGAACTGCCCCATCACGTCGCCGACGACGCGGGCGCACTTCGAGAAGGCCTTGTCTGGGCGGTATCCGCCGTCGTACATGGCATAGATCACTCGACGGTGTACCGGCTTCAGACCGTCGCGCACCTCGGGAAGGGCGCGACCCACGATCACGCTCATCGCGTAGTCGAGGTAGCTGCGCTGCATCTCGAGCTGCAGGTCGACCTGGTTGATCTTGTCGTGCGTGTCGTCTGGGGTGTCGACCGGTGTCGTGTCGTCTGTCATCTGTCTCTAGTCTTTGTCGTCGTTCTCGATACGGTCGCTGCTCGATCAAATATCGAGGAAGCGCACGTCCTTCGCGTTCTGCTGGATGAAGTGACGCCGCGACTCCACGTCTTCACCCATCAGAGTGGAGAACACTCCATCGGCGGCCGCCGCATCGTCGAGGGTGACCTGCAGCAGCGTGCGCGTGGCGGGGTCCATGGTGGTCTCCCACAGTTCCCGGTAGTCCATCTCGCCGAGACCCTTGTAGCGCTGGATCGCGTTCTCCTTGGGGATGCGCTTGCCCGAGGCGCTGCCGGCCTCGAGCACGGCGTCGCGCTCACGGTCGCTGTAGACGTAGTCGTGCTCGGCGTTCGACCACTTGATGCGGTACAGCGGCGGCTGCGCCAGGTACACGTAACCCAGCTCGATGAGCGGTCGCATGTAGCGGAAGAGCAGGGTGAGCAGCAGGGTCGTGATGTGCTGGCCGTCCACGTCGGCATCCGCCATCAGCACGATCTTGTGATAGCGCGCCTTCTCCGGGTTGAAGTCCTCGCCGATGCCCGCGCCGAACGCGGTGATCATCGACTGCACTTCGGCGTTGCCGAGAGCGCGGTCGAGGCGGGCCTTCTCGACGTTCAGGATCTTGCCGCGCAACGGCAGGATGGCCTGAGTCTCGGGGTTGCGTCCCTGCACGGCCGAGCCGCCGGCGGAGTCACCCTCGACGATGAAGATCTCGCTGAGCACCGGGTCCTTCGACGAGCAGTCCTTCAGCTTGCCCGGCATGCCGCCGGACTCCAGCAGCCCCTTACGCCGGGTCTGCTCGCGCGCCTTGCGGGCGGCCATTCGAGCCGCGGCGGCCTGCTGCGACTTGCGGATGACATCCTTGGCCTGCTGCGGGTTGCGGGCGAACCAGTCGCCGAGCTGATCGCCGACCACCTTCTGCACGAACGACTTGGCCTCGGTGTTGCCGAGTTTGGTCTTGGTCTGGCCCTCGAACTGCGGTTCGCCGAGCTTGATCGAGATCACCGCGGTGAGGCCCTCGCGCACGTCTTCGCCGGAGAGGTTCTCATCCTTCTCGCGGAGGATGTTCTTCTCGCGCGCGTACTTGTTCACCAGTGTGGTGAGCGCCGCCCGGAAGCCCTCTTCGTGGGTTCCGCCCTCGTGGGTGTTGATGGTGTTCGCGAAGGTGTGCACGCTCTCCTGGTAGGAGGAGGTCCACTGCATCGCCACCTCGAGCGCGATGCGGCGTTCGTGGTCTTCGGACTCGAACGAGATGATCTCGGGGTGCACGACCTCGGTCTTCTTCGACGAGTTCAACGACTCCACGTAGTCGACGAGGCCGCGCTCGTAGAGGAAGACGTCGCCGCGCGGGTCATCGGGGTTGACGTCGGCGCGCTCGTCATTGAGGACGATCTTGAGTCCCTTGTTGAGGAACGCCATCTGCTGGAATCGAATTCGCAGGGTCTCGTAGTCGTAATCGGTCGACTCGAAGATCTCGTTGTCCGCCCAGAACGTGATCGTGGTTCCGGTGGCGTCTGTCTTCTCGCCTTCAGCGAGCGGGGCCTCCGGCGCTCCGCGGTGGAAGCGCTGGCGCCAAATGGAGCCCTGACGGCGCACCTCGACCTCGAGCTTCTCGGACAGGGCGTTCACCACCGAGCTGCCGACACCGTGCAGACCGCCGGAGACGGCGTAGCCGCCGCCGCCGAACTTTCCGCCGGCGTGCAGGATGGTGAGCACGACCTCGACCGTGGACTTCTTCTCCACAGGGTGGATATCCACCGGGATGCCGCGGCCGTTATCGATCACGCGCACGCCGCCGTTGGCCAGCAGGGTGATGTCGATGGTGTCGCAGTGGCCAGCGAGAGCCTCATCGACCGAGTTGTCGACGATCTCGTACACCAGGTGATGGAGCCCGCGCGGACCGGTGGATCCGATATACATCCCAGGACGCTTGCGTACGGCCTCTAGACCCTCAAGAACCTGAATCGAACTAGCACCATAAGAGTCATGCGAAGTCGTATCAACCATTTGCTGTAGTCTACCGGGTTCACCTGTGAGAACCGGCCAGAAACGCCTGTCTAAGCGGGTTTCAGAACGGCATAGACCTGATTTGAGTCATCACCCGTAAGTATCGCGAGGACCACGGCCTGGAATTGCTCTGGGGCCACGTTTCCAGCTGGGGGCGTTGGGTCCATCGAAACGCACCGACGTGATTCCGGCGTCTGGGTAGCGTTCGGCGATCTCCGTGGTGATGGCCGAGCGCATCAGCCTGAGCTGGGTTGCCCATGCCGTCGATGAGCACTGCACGGTGAGCAGCCCCTCGGTGATACCAGTCGGGGTGGAGTGCGCGGCGGTCTCCTCACCGACCAGGTCTGGCCAGGCGAGGATCAGATCGGACTGGGCCAGCGGCGAGTTCCAGCCGAGCTTAGCGGTGAGCGCATCCAGCACATCGCCGACCCCGGCGGGGTCCCTGCCGGAGCCGAACGGAACCGACGGCTCCTTCGCCTTCTTCAGGCGTCGACGGGCATCCGTTGTCCGCAGCGACGGATCGCCGAACACCCGGCGGAACCGCTGGTAGACGATGCGGGCCTCGGTGTCCTCCGGTTCGCGATCGCTCATGCTGTCTCCATGATCTCGCCGGCGCGAATGCGCACCGTGTGCGTGGCGAGCTGTTCCGGAACATCGTCGAAGACGGCGGCGGTAATCAAGACCTGTTCGAAATCTCCGATCGCCGCGGCGAGGCGGCCGCGGCGATTTTCGTCGAGCTCGGCGAAGACATCATCGAGGATGATCACCGGGTCGCCGGCAGACGAGTCGCGCCGCAGCACCTGCGCTGAGGCGAGCTTCAGCGAGAGCGCGAACGACCAGGATTCGCCGTGGCTGGCGTAGCCGCGCGCCGGCAGCCCGTTCAAGGTGAGGACGAGGTCGTCGCGGTGGGGTCCGGCCAGCGTGACGCCGCGTTCCAGTTCCGATCGGCGCAACCGCGACAGCGCGCTGCGGAACCAGCCGGCCGCCTCGGCGGCGGTGGTGCGTTCGGCGCGCAGGGCGTCGGGTGCCGGCTCCCCGTCGTCATCCGCTGCGCTGGCGAGGATGCTGAGGTACCCGGTCAGGCTGGCCGCGTGCTCGGCGCCGGCGATCGCGGCATAGGCGCGCTCGACCTCGGGCTGCAGGTCGTGGACGAGCTGGGATCTGGCTTCGATCAGTTCCGAGCCGAGCGCGATCAGCCGGTCGTCCCAGATCTCGAGCGTGGTGAGCTGGTTCGTCTTCACTCCCGTGGCGCGGGCCGACTTCAGCAGGGTGTTCCGCTGTTTCAGGACGCGCTCGTAGTCGGCGAGCACTCCGGCCAGCCGCGGAAACCGCAGCACCAGCAGCTCGTCGAGGAACCGTCGGCGCACGGATGGTTCGCCCCGGACCAGGGCGAGGTCTTCCGGCGCGAACAGAACGCTGGAGAAGTAGCGCGGCAGGTCGCGGGTCTTGATCACCGACCGGTTAACCTGGGCGCGGTTGGCGCCGGTGCGGTTGATCTGAACCTCGGCGAGCATCGATCGGTCGGCGTGTTCCAGCCGGGCGCGGATGATCGCGGCATCCGTTCCCTGTCTGATCAAGGCATGGTCGGTCGAGACCCGATGCGACCCCAGGGTGCTCAGGTAACCGAGCGATTCCACGAGGTTGGTCTTGCCCTGCCCGTTGCTGCCGACGAACAGGTTGGGTCCGCGGCGCAGTTCGACGTCGGCGTGCTGATAGTTACGGAAGTCGGTCAGGCTGAGGTGGGTGACGATCACGGGGTGGTCACGCCTTGCGGACCGCGTGCCCACCGAACTGCTTGCGAAGCGCTGCGACCGCCTTCATCGACGGCGAGTCCTCCTGACGCGAAACGAAGCGGGCGAAGATCGACGCGCTGATCGTGGGAACCGGAACGGCGTTGTGCAGCGCCTCCTCCACGGTCCAGCGGCCCTCACCGGAGTCTTCGACGTACCCCTCGATGTCGGTGAAATCGGGGTCTTCCTCGAGCGCCTTGACCAGGAGTTCGAGTAGCCAGCTACGCACCACAGTGCCGCGCTGCCACGCCTTGAACGTGCCGGGAACGTCCTTGATGAGCTCGTCTTTGCTGCTGAGGAGCTCGAATCCTTCGGCCCAGGCCTGCATCAGCGCGTACTCGATGCCGTTGTGCACCATCTTGGCGTAGTGGCCTGCGCCGATTTCGCCGGCGTGCACGAAGCCTTCGTCGCGCGGGCCTTCCGGGCGCAGTGCGTCGAACACCGGCATGGCGCGTTCCACGTCGGCCGCGTCGCCGCCGACCATGAGTCCGTAGCCGTTTTCCAGGCCCCAGACTCCGCCGGAAACGCCGGCATCCACGTAGTGAATGCCCTTCGGCGCCAGGATCGCGGCGTGCTTGGCGTCATCGGTGAAGCGGGAGTTGCCGCCCTCAATCACCAGGTCGCCGGATTCCAGCACCTCGGCGAGGTTCTCGATGACGCCGGTGGTGATTGCACCGGACGGCACCATCACCCAGACAACGCGGGGAGCCGGCAGAGCGGCGACCATGTCGGTCAGCGTCGCGGCATCCGTGACATCCGGATTGGGGTCGTAGCCGGTGACCTCGATGCCGTTGTTCCTCAGCCGGGCACGCATGTTGTTGCCCATTTTGCCGAGGCCGATCAGCCCGATGTGCATGGAAAATCCTTCGGCTAGCGCAGCAGCAGGTTGGGCTGCAGCAGGTACTTGTAGTTGTCGGCGCCGGGCTCTTCGCGAGAGGTTTGACTCGTGATCAGCACCGGTCCCGGCTTGTTCGGGTTCTCGGTCTTGGTGAACGAGATGCGCACGAATTCCGAGTGCACGGCGCCGAGGCCGTCGAGCAGGAACGCGGGCTTCAGAGACACCACGATGTCGTTGCCGACCAGGTGGGCGTCGATTGTCTCAGAGGCCTGGGCCTGTTCAGATCCGATTGCCTCGAGGGTAAGCCCGTCAGCTGTGAACGTGAACCGGAGTGCGGCCTCGCGCTCGAGCACGAGTGAAACGCGACGGGTGGCCTCGATCAGCTCTGCGGTGTTCAGCACCGCGTAGTTGTCGACGGTCTCGGGGAACAGGCGCTTGACCGGCGGGAAGTTGCCCTTGATCAGCAACGATGTGACCGTCTTCCGGTCGGCGCTGAACGCGATCAGCTCGCGGTCATCCGTGCTGGTGATCGAGACCGAAATGGTGCCGCTGTTGCCGAACGTCTTACCGATCTCGGTCAAGGTTCGTGCCGGGACCAGGGCGGTGACGGCCTCGCTTGGCGCGTCCCCGGAATCCCACTCGATCTCGCGGACCGCGACGCGGTAGCGGTCGGTTGCCACCAGTGACAGGTGATTTTCGCTGACCTCGAGCTGCACGCCAGTGATCACCGGGGTGACGTCATCACGGGATGCGGCCACGGCGACCTGGGACACGGCGGCCGAGAAACTGTCGGCCGGAAGCAGTCCGGACTGCCCGCCAACCTGCGGAAGCGTCGGATATTCCTCGACCGGCATGCTCAGCAGGGTGAAGTTGGCGGAACCGCACGACACGACGATCCGGCCGCTGTCGGTGCTGAAATTGACCGGCGCACTGGGCAGCCGGCTGGCGATGTCGGCGAGCAGCCTGCCGGAGACCAGGACGACGCCGGATTCCTGCACGTCAGCGTCGATGTGGGTCTGCGCCGAGACCTCGTAGTCGAATGACGACAGCGTGAGCCCGGTTTCGGTTGCCTCGATCAGCACACCGCTCAAAATCGGCAGCGTTGTGCGCTGAGGAAGCAATTTCACGGCGAAGGAAACAGCCTCACTGAAGACATCGCGATTTACCTGGAACTTCACTGAGTCACCCCTGTCGTGGAGAAGGTTGGGAGAGCGGGATCAATACTGGCACAGGCCGAAGATCGGCCCGAACCCACGGAGTTCAGGTTATCTCGCTGCCCAATCCTGTTTTAAAGGATTAATCGTGTTAACCGCTGTGCACAATGTGGATAACCCTGTTAATACCGCTGAAACAGAGGGAACTACAACCGTGTGACTTGTTGACGAGCTGTGGGCGAATACTCAAAAACATGTCATTCTCTGCGCGAGCCCCAAACCGAGTTTCCACAGGGTTGTGATTAACGTCCCCATTAATCCCGGGCGTTTTCCACCGCTCTCCACAGGTTATCCACAAGGGGTTACATCTTGTTGAAGCGGTGGTTCTGTTTGATGCGGCTGGTGAGCTCGGTCACCTGGTTGTAGATCGAGCGCCGCTCCTTCATGAGCTCGCTGATCTTCTTGTTCGCGTACATCACCGTGGTGTGGTCGCGGTTTCCGAACAGCTGGCCGATTTTCGGCAATGACAAATTGGTCATCTCACGGCAGAGGTACATCGCAATCTGGCGCGCGGTGGCGACAGCCTGCGACCGCGACGAGCCATACAGGTCGTCGACGGTGAGCTTGAAGTAGGCCGCCGTGTGATTGATGATGTCGACCGGCGCGATGACATTGTCGTCGTCAAGAGTGATGAGGTCTTTCAACACCGTCTGCACCAGCTGCATATCGACCGGGGTGCGATTGAGATTGGCGAACGCGGTGACCCGAATCAGCGTCCCCTCGAGCTCGCGGATGTTCGAGGACACCTTCGATGCCATGAATTCGAGGATGTCGTCCGGCACCTTGAGCTTCTCGCTCTGCGCCTTCTTCCGGAGGATCGCGATGCGGGTCTCCAGATCAGGTGCCTGCACGTCGGTGATCAGACCCCACTCGAACCGCGACCGCATCCGGTCTTCGAAGCCGGTGAGGTGTTTCGGCGGCAGGTCACTGGTGATCACCAACTGCTTGTTGTGATCGTGCAGCGTGTTGAAGGTGTGGAAGAAGGCCTCCTGGGTGGAGTCCTTGCCCTGGAGGAACTGGATGTCGTCGATCAGCAGGATGTCGATCTCGCGGTAGCGCGACTGGAACACCGAGGCCCGGTTGTTCGCGATCGAGTTGATGAAGTCGTTGGTGAACTCTTCGCTGGAGACATACCGAACCCGGATGCCGGGATACAGCGACTCGGAATAGTGACCGATCGCATGCAGAAGGTGCGTCTTGCCGAGCCCGGACCCGCCATAAATGAAGAGCGGGTTGTATGCCTTCGCCGGCGCCTCGGCCACAGCGACGGCCGCGGCATGGGCGAACCGGTTGGATCCGCCGATCACGAAGTTGTCAAAGCTGTACTTCGGGTTCAGCCGGCTGTCGGAACGCCGGTTCGCGCCCGTATCGTGCAGCGCCGGCACGACGGCCGGTTCGATGTATGGCTGCTCAGGCTGCTCGCGGATCGGCTGTTCCAGGACGTCCTGTTGAATCTCGGGATTCACCACGATCGCGAAGTTCTGCACGCTGTTATCGCCCAGTTCGCCGAGGGCATTCAGCAGCGGAACCCTGATGCGCTGCTCGAGCATGCCCCGCGTCAGCTCGTTCGGCACCTCCAGATAGAGAGTGCCCGACAGTACGCCCTTGGGCTCGACCAGGTTGATGAAACCGTGCAACTGGGGGGTGATGCGGTCGTCAGTGCCGAGCCGAGCGAGTACCGATCTCCAGATTGCTCCGGTTGAGTCCGGTTCATCCGACATTTTTCCCCACATCCTCAAAGACTTATGCACAGGCTTATCCACCGCCCGTGACTAGTGTGAATTACCCGGATGCCCCCGCAATCTCAGGATGTCCACCACCTTAGTTCGCTCCCCCGTGTCGTTACCAACAGTGAGTTATCCAGATGTGGATAATGTTCCTTTGGCCGGTCCAAGTTTGACCGAATCTCCATAAGGCCGTACATTTAATCAGTTGTCTCGGCCGAATTCCGGCTACCACATACTTTCCTG